>NZ_CP128846.1:3432000-3736000 GCF_030388665.1 Streptomyces flavofungini
GGTCAGCAAGAAGCAGCCGCACTGAGTACGTGAAGGGGGGATGCGCGGCCGGGTCGCCGCGCATCCCCCCTTCACGTACCGCCGGACACCGGAGTCACGGCTACACGAACAGGCTCACCACCGCCGCCACCACGAACCCCGCGACCGAGAGCACCGACTCCAGGACCGTCCAGGTCTTCAGGGTGTCGCGCTCGGAGATGCCGAAGTACTTCGCCACGATCCAGAAGCCGCCGTCGTTGACGTGCGAGGCGAAGATCGAGCCCGCGGAGATGGCCATGATGACCAGGGCGGTGAAGGCGTTGGAGTAGTCGCCCTCGGCGAGCAGCGGCGCGACGATGCCCGCCGTGGTGACGATCGCGACCGTCGCCGAACCCTGGGCCACGCGCAGGACCAGGGAGATGAGGTACGCGAGGACGATGACCGGCAGACCCACGTCGTTGAAGGTGTCGGCGAGGGCGCCCGCGACGCCGCTGCCCTTGAGCACGGCACCGAAGACCCCGCCCGCGCCGACCACGAGCAGGATGTTGCCGACCGGCTTCAGGGACGCCGTGGACACCGTCTCCAGGGACTTGCGGGACCAGCCGCGGCGGATGCCCAGCAGGTAGTACGCCATCAGGAGCGCGATCGTCAGGGCGACGAAGGGGTGGCCGAAGAACTCGATCACGCTGCGGAGTGTGGAAGGGTCGAAGGCGATGGAGGAGAACGTCGCGAGCAGGATGAGCAGCAGCGGGGTGCCGATGATCAGGAATACGGTGCTCAGCGCGACCGGCTGCTCCGTCGGGGTCAGGCCCTGCGCGCGCTGCTCCTCGGCGACGGCCGCCTTCGCCTCCTCGGAGGCCTCCAGCATGTCCTGCGGTACGGGGACGAAGATCCGCTTGCCGATCCAGGCGGCGAACACCCAAGCCGCGAGCACGGCCGGGACGCCGCAGACGACGCCCATGAGGATGACCCAGCCGAGGTCCACCTTCAGCAGTCCGGCCGCCGCCACGGGCCCGGGGTGCGGGGGCAGGAAGGCGTGCGTCATGGACAGGCCCGCGAGCAGCGGCAGGCAGTACAGGAGGATCGACTTGCCGCTGCGCTTGGCGGCGGCGTACACGATCGGCGCGAGGACGAAGATGCCGACGTCGAAGAAGACCGGGATGCCGAAGATGAGGCCGGTCAGGCCCATGGCCACGGGGGCGCGCTTCTCGCCGAAGAGGTCGAGGAGGCGCTTGGAAAGCACCTCGGCGCCGCCGGAGACCTCCAGGATCGCGCCGAGCATGGTGCCGAGGCCGATGATGATCGCGACATGGCCGAGGATGCCGCCCATGCCGGACTCGATGAGGGAGACGGCGTCCGACTTCTGGACGGTGCCGAAGAGTTCGGTGACCGAGAGGCCCGCTGCCAGGCCGACGGCTATGGAGACCGCGAGGAGCGCGACGAACGGCTGGAGCCTGACCTTGATGATCAGGAAGAGCAGGAGCAGGATGCCGAGGGCCGCGACGGTCAGCAGGCCCGCCGTGCCGTCGATCAGGGCCATCAGGCCACCGGTGTGCGGGGTCTGCGGCGGGTCGGAGGCGGCGAGCGCGGTGAGGGCTCCGGCGGAGCCCGAGGGGGCGAACGGGGACATCGTTGACCTCGTAAGTGCATGGGGCTTTCTGGGCAGGGGGGATCGCGGTGGGGCGCCCCGTGGGTGGCGGGCGTCCCTCCGTGACGACAGACGTGCGGTGGGGGGTGCCGACGCGGCGGGCGCGGGCGGGGATGGGCCCGCGGCCGCGGCGTCGGAGGGATCAGCGCGCGCTCGGCGGCGCTGGAGGGCTCGGCCGGTGCCGAGGAGGCTCAGCCGAGGGGGCTCAGCCGAGGAGCTCAGCCGAGGACGGCGAGCGCGTCGATCTCGATGAGCAGGCCCTTGGGCAGGCCGACGTACACGGTGGTGCGGGCGGACGCCGGGGCCTTGAGGCCCTGCTCCTCGAAGTACTGGTTGTAGATCTCGTTCATCTCCGCGAAGTGGTCCACGTCCGTGAGGTAGACGCGCATCATCATCACGTCGTCCCAGGTGGCGCCGCCCTCTTCGAGGATCGCCTTGACGTTGGCGAAGGTCTGCAGGGTCTGCTCGCGCAGGGTGGGGCCCGCGGGGGTGGGGGCCTTGCCCTCCTCGGCGGGCAGGAAGCCGACCTGACCCGCGACCTGGAGGATGTTGCCCTTCTTGACGCCGTGCGAGAACTTCGCGGGCGGGGCGGTGTGGGTGGCGGGGGTGATGGCGGTCTTCTCGCTCATGAACTTGCTCTTTCCTTCAGGGGTGTTACGGGGTGCTGGGTGCCGAGTGGCGCCGGGCCGGCAAAGCCCGGGTTCCCTGGGACTACTTCTCCGGGGCGTGGCCCGAGTACTCCCTGCTGATGGCCTCCGCCGTCCGCCGCACCAGCGGCAGCAGGCGCAGGAGTTCCTCGGCGGTGACCACGACGTTCGGGGCGGACACCGACATGGCGGCGACGACCCGGCCGTCCGCGCCGCGGATGGGGGCGCCGACGCAGTTGATGGACTCCTCGTGGCCGCCGAGGTCGGTGGCCCAGCCCTGTTCGCGCACCTGCGCCAGCTCCTTGAGGAAGGCGGCGGCGTTGGGTGTGGAACGGGACGTGTACGCGGGATAGTCGAGCTTCTCCGCGAAGGCGCGGCGCTCGGCCTCGGGAAAGTCGGAGAGCAGCAGCTTGGCGACGGCGGCGACGGTGATGGCGACGGGCTTGCCGATGCGCGAGTACATGCGGACCGGGTAGCGGCTCTCGACCTTGTCGATGTAGAGGACTTCCTGCTCCTCGTACACGGCGAGGTGGACGGTGTGGCCGCACTTCTCGTTGAGGGCGAGCAGGTGCGGGTGCGCGATCTCGCGTACGTCGAGGTTCTCCACGGCCTCCTGGGCGAGGGCGAAGAGCCGGGCGCCCAGGCGGTAGCGCTGGTCGGACTGGCGGAAGACCAGGCCGTGTTCGTGCAGGGTGCGCAGGAGGCGCAGGGCCGTGGACTTGTGCACGCCGAGGCGGTCGGCGACCTGGCCGAGGTCGGCGGGGCCCTCGGCGAGCAGCGGCAGGATGGACAGGGCGCGGTCGACGGTCTGGCTCATGACGTACGTACCTCCTCGTCGGCCACGGCGGTGGCCCGGGTCGGGTCGGCCGCCGTCCAGCCGGGGCGAAGACGCAGTGTCTCCCAGTCGGCGGGGTCCAGGGCGGCGAGGGTGTCGGCGTGGCCGCGGGACGGCGGGGTCGCGAGGTCGCCGGGGACGGTGAGGGCGGCGGCGGCCATCAGGTGGCCGTGGCGCAGGCGGCGTTCGGCGGGCAGGCCACGCAGGGTCGCGGAGAGGAAACCGGCGGCGAAGGCGTCCCCGGCGCCGACGGGTGCGACGACGTCGACGCGCAGGGCGGGGACGCGGGTGACGGTGTCGCGGCCGGTGGCGTGGTCGGCGGCGAAGGCGGTCGCGCCGCGGGCGCCCTGCTTGACGACGAGGACGGCGGGCTCGGGCAGCGCCGCCCGGATCGCGGCCGGGCCGCCGGTGACGTCCCAGGCCGCCGCGGCCTCGTCCTCGCCGACGAAGACGAGGTCGGCGCCGCGGGCGAGGTCGAGCAGTACGTCGGCGCCGTCGCCGTCGCCGTCGCGCCACAGCCCCGGCCGGTGGTTGACGTCGAAGGAGACCAGGGAGCGGCGTCCTGGCTTGCGGTCGCACAGGTCGCGGACGAGGGCGAGGCAGTCGGCGGAGAGGGCGGCGGTGATGCCGGAGAGGTGCAGGACGCGGCCCGACCACAGGGCGTCGTACGGCATGGTCGCGGGGGACATCGCGGAGGCGGCGGAGCCCGCGCGGTAGTAGACGACCTCGTGGGCGTCGGCGGTGCGGTCGTCGGCGGTGCGGAAGTAGATGCCGGTGGGGCGGTGCGGGTCGCGGCCGACGGCGGAGGTGTCGACGCCGTACTGCCCGATCGTCTCGACCAGGTGGTCGCCGAACCCGTCGGCGCCGACGCGGCTGACCCAGCGGGTGCGGTGGCCCGCGGCGGCCAGGGCGCAGGCGACGTTCGACTCGGCGCCGCCGATGCCGCGGGCGAACGACGGTACGTCGGCGAGGCGTCCCGGGCGCGACGGCAGGAACGTCACCATGGACTCGCCCACCGCGACCACGTCGGTGTCCAGGGAGTTCGTGTCTCCGGCGGCGCCTGCTCGGGTCACGTCGGTGTCAGCCTCTCGCTCGCTTCGCTCGCCCGCCGGATCCGTTGACCCGGCGTTGGCTCGGATGTTAGACAGCAGTAAGCGACATACGCAATGAACGTTGCATATTGTGCAACGCCCACGACGGGGGCGTTGCGAAGCCACACCGAGGAGCTCGCGCAGCGCCAGGCTGACGGGCCCGAAGAGCCGAGGAGGCGCCCCATGGCCGCCGACAAGCCCGCCCCCGCCGACCGCCGCGCGCACGCCGCCCAGCGCCTCGCCGACGAGCCGATCGACCACCGCTTCAAGGCGCTGCCGCCGGACGCCGACGGGCTGACCGTCGGCGAGCTCACCGCCGAGCGCCGCAACCTCTTCACCGGTGGCTTCACCACCCCCGTGCTCGCCCTGTCCGCCGAGCGCCTGGAGCACAACCTCGCGCTCATGGAGGAGTACGCCACCCGGCACGCCCTCGCCTTCGCGCCGCACGGCAAGACGTCCATGGCTCCCCAGCTCTTCGAGCGCCAACTCGCCCACGGCGCCTGGGGGATCACCCTCGCCGTGCCCCACCAGGTGCGCGTGGCCCGCGAGTTCGGCATCGAGCAGATCTTCCTCGCCAACGAGCTCGTCGACGCGGCCGCGCTGCGCTGGCTCGCCGCCGAGCTCGACGCCGACCCCGACTTCCGCTTCATCTGCTACGTCGACTCGGTGCGCGGCGTGGAGCTGATGGACGCTGCCCTGCGCTCGGCGGGCGCGCGCCGCCCCGTCGACGTCGTCGTCGAACTCGCCGCCGGTGACGGTGCCCGCACCGGCGCCCGGACCGAGGCCGACTGCGCCGCCGTCGCCGACGCCGTCGCCGCCGTCGGGACGCTGCGGCTCGTCGGCGTCGCCGGGTACGAGGGGGAGGTGCCGGACGCCACGCCCGAGCGGGTGCACGCCTGGCTGCGGCGGCTCGTCGCGCTCGCCGAGGAGTTCGACGTGGCGGGACGCTTCAAGTCCGGCGGGGTCGACGAGATCGTCCTCAGTGCCGGGGGGTCCGCGTGGTTCGACGCGGTGGCCGACGAGTTCGCCTCCGTCCCCTCGCTCTCCCTGCCCGTCCTCAAGCTGCTCCGCTCCGGGGCGTACGTCTCCCACGACGACGGGCACTACGCGCATCTCACCCCCTTCAACCGCGTCCCCTCGGAGGGGGCCCTCCAGCCCGCCTTCCGGCTGTGGGCGCAGGTCGTCTCGCGTCCCACGGCCGAGCAGGCCTTCGTCAACGCCGGTAAGCGGGATGCCGCGTACGACCTGGACCTGCCCGTCGCGCAGGTCGTCCGGCGGGCCGACGGGACGCAGGCCCCCGCCGACGGGGTCACCGTGACCGGGCTCTCCGACCAGCACGGGTGGCTCCGGACCGCCTCCGGCGCGGAGTTGGAGGTCGGGGACTGGGTGGGGCTCGGCCTCTCCCACCCCTGCACCTCCTTCGACAAGTGGCAGCTGATTCCTCTCGTCGAGGCGGACGGAACGGTCACGGACTACATCCGCACCTACTTCTGACCCGTGCGGCTGGGCCGGGGGCACCCCCGCTATCGGCGCTCCGCGCCTCGTCCTCAACGCCGGACAGGCTCTCTCCCACCCGCCCGCCCAACCTTGGCCCAGCCGAGCAACAGCCCGGCACCATCCGCCCCCGACACAGCCCACGCCGCAGCGCCTTTGCGGCCCGCCCGGGGGAAGTTCTCAGCCCGTCCGGCGCTTGAGGACGAGGCGCGGAGCGCCGATCGAGGGCGGACCGTCCCGCCCTAAGGGGACGCCCACCCCCGGGGTCCAGGGGCGGAGCCCCGGGATCGGAGAAGGGGCGGGACTGGGGCGCCCCGCGAAGGACACCACCCCGCACCAGCAGAAAGGCACCCCACCATGAACCTGGTCATCCGCGGAGCCCGCCTCATCGACGGCACCGGCGACGCCTCGTACAGAGCCGACGTGGCCATGGAAGACGGCCGCATCACCGGGATCCACCGAGAGGGCGAGGGCCCCCGCCCGACGGCCGCGGCGGGCACAAGAACCGTGGAGGCCGAAGGGCTCGCCCTGGCCCCCGGCTTCATCGACATGCACGCCCACAGCGACCTCGCCCTCCTCCGCGACCCCGACCACAGCGCGAAGGCGGCCCAGGGCGTCACCCTGGAGGTCATCGGCCAGGACGGCCTGTCGTACGCCCCGGTGGACGACCGCACCCTCGCCCAGGTCCGCCAGGCCATCACGGGCTGGAACGGGGACGGGAGCGACATCGACTTCGACTGGCGCACCGTCGGCGAGTACCTGGACCACCTGGACGGGGCGCACGGCGGCCGCGGCATCGCGGTGAACGCGGCGTACCTGATCCCGCAGGGCACGGTCCGGATGCACGCGATGGGCTGGGAGGACCGCGAGGCCACCCCGGCCGAGCTGGAGCGGATGAGGGAGCTGGTCGCGCAGGGCATGCGCGAGGGCGCCGTCGGCATGTCGTCGGGCCTGACGTACACCCCGGGCATGTACGCGAAGGACGCCGAACTCACCGAGCTGTGCCGTGTGGTGGCGTCGTACGGCGGCTACTACTGCCCCCACCACCGCAGTTACGGCGCGGGCGCCCTGGAGGCGTACGAGGAGATGGTGGAGCTGACGCGCTCCGCGGACTGCGCCCTCCACCTGGCCCACGCCACCATGAACTTCGGTGTGAACAAGGGAAAGGCGCCGGACCTCCTCGCGCTGCTCGACGACGCGCTCGCGGCCGGAGCCGACATCACCCTGGACACCTACCCCTACACGCCCGGCTGCACGACGCTCGTGGCGATGCTGCCGAGCTGGGCGAGCGAGGGCGGCCCCGACGCGGTCCTCGCCCGGCTCCAGGACGACGACACGGCCGCGCGGATCCGCCACCACATGGAGGTCATCGGCGCGGACGGATGCCACGGGGTGCCCATCGAGTGGGACACCATCGAGATCTCGGGGGTCTCCGACCCGGGTCTCGCCTCCTGCGTGGGCAAGACCATCCAGCAGTCGGCGGACATGCGCGGCGAGGAGCCGTGGGTGACGGCCCGGCGGCTGCTGATCAGCGACCGGCTCGGCTCGACGATCCTCCAGCACGTGGGCCACGAGGAGAACGTCCGGGCGATCATGCGCCACCGGGTGCACACGGGCGGCAGCGACGGCATCCTGCAGGGATTCAAGCCGCACCCGCGGGCGTACGGCACGTTCCCGCAGTACCTCGGCAAGTACGTACGGGAGTTGGAGGTGCTGTCCCTGGAGGAGTGCGTCGCGCACCTCACCTCACGGCCCGCCGCCCGCCTCCGGCTGCCCGACCGGGGCCTCGTCCGCGAGGGCTACCGCGCCGACCTGGTCCTCTTCGACCCGGACACGGTCGCGGCGGGCTCGACGTTCGAGGCGCCGCGCACGCTCCCCGTCGGCATCCCGCACGTCCTGATCGACGGGAAGTTCGTGATCGAGGACGGCCGGCGCACGGACGTTCTCGCGGGACGCGCCGTGCGCCGGACCGGGAGCTGATCCCCGGGAGGGTCAGGGCTTGGGCAGCGTGCAGCCCGGACGGTTCAGGTCGATCTTGTTGCCGGCGCCGACGCAGGGCACGATCGTGTAGGTCTGCTGGCCGTAGTTGATGCCCCGGCGGACGGTCACCTTGCCGTTCTGGTCGACCTCGCACGGGTTGTTGTCCGTGCAGCGCTCGCCGTTCTCATTGCCGGTGTTGTTGACGGCGACGACCTTGCCGGTCGCGTCGTCGACCACCGGCGAGCCCGACGTACCGCCGATCGTCTGGCACGCGGAGGTGTAGCGGACCGAGTCCTTCCAGGTCCAGCGCCCCTCCTTCAGCCGGTACGCGAAGCCGTCGACGTTGCACTTGTACATCCGCTTCCAGTACCCGGACACGACCGTGATGGCCTTGCCCTGCGCGGGACGCGCCGAGTCCAGCTCCAGGGCCTTGATCCCGTACCGGGTCTCGATGTCCTTGTACGTGCTGGTGAGCTGGTAGAGCGAGACGTCCGTGTCGGTCATCGTGCCGTACGCGATCTTGCTGGCGCGCACGGTGCCCGCGTTCCCGCCGCTCGCGTTCAGGAGCGTGAAGCTGCGGGACGAGGCGCGGTCGACGATGACCTGGCCGGGGGCAGGGAAGCCGGTCTCCAGGCAGTGTCCGTTGGACATCACGAGCGCGGGGTCGGTGGGCTGCGACGACGGTACGCGGACGACGGAGCCGGAACAGTTGCTGAGCGCCACGGTGCCGGCGAAGCTCACGGCCTTGGCGGCCGGGGCCTTGACGGCGGCAGCCGTCCGCTTGTCGGCCGACGGCGCGTCATTGCTGACGGCCGCCGCGGGCACGCTCGCGGCGCCGAGGAGTACGGCGGCGAGCGCGGTTCCGACGAGAGGCTTGTTCATGTGGGGGTCCCCTCTGATGACTGCATGACCGAAGGCCTCTTGAGCCCTCAGTTTTGTCATGCGCATTGTTAGGTCCCGCCGACGCCACCACAAGACCGCGTGCAGCCACGTCCGGCCCGAGGGACGTACGGCCAGGGGCGCGGGGCTGCGGCATCAGCGGCTCCGCCGCGGGGCGCGAGCAACCCGGACGGACCCGCGCCCGACAACAGGCACAGGTGACCGAGCTCTCCCCACCCAAGGCGCCCCCGCCCGATACCCTCGGGGGATGCAGGTGATCCAGTCGACCAAGCTCGCCAACGTCTGTTACGAGATCCGGGGCCCGGTGCTCGAGGAGGCGATGCGCCTGGAAGCAGCGGGCCACCGCATCCTCAAGCTCAACACCGGCAACCCCGCGGCCTTCGGCTTCGAGTGCCCGCCGGAGATCCTGGAGGACATCCTCCGCAACGTCGGCGACGCGCACGGCTACGGCGACGCGAAGGGCCTGCTCGCGGCGCGCCGCGCGGTCGTCATGCACAACCAGACGCTCGGCATCGAGACCGACGTCGAGCACGTCTTCATCGGCAACGGCGTCTCCGAGCTGATCGTGATGGCCATGCAGGGCCTGCTCGACGACGGCGACGAGGTCCTGGTCCCGGCGCCCGACTACCCCCTGTGGACCGCCGCGGTCTCCCTCTCCGGCGGCACCGCCGTGCACTACCGCTGCGACGAGCAGGCCGACTGGATGCCCGACCTCGCCGACATCGAGCGCAAGATCACCGACCGCACCAAGGCGATGGTGATCATCAACCCGAACAACCCGACCGGGGCGGTCTACGACGAGGCGATGGTCCGCGCCCTCACCGACATCGCGCGCCGCCACAACCTCCTGGTCTGCTCGGACGAGATCTACGACAAGATCCTCTACGACGGCGCCACGCACACGCCGACCGCCGCGATCGCCCCGGACCTGCTCACGCTCACGTTCAACGGCATGTCGAAGGCGTACCGCGTGGCCGGGTACCGCGTCGGCTGGATGTCGGTCTCCGGGCCGAAGGCCCACGCCGCCTCGTACATCGAGGGCCTGACGATCCTGGCGAACATGCGCCTGTGCGCGAACATGCCGGGCCAGCACGGCGTGGTCGCCGCGCTCAGCGGCCGGCAGACGATCAACGACCTGGTGCTCCCGGGCGGCCGCCTCCTGGAGCAGCGCGACACGGCGTACGACCTGCTGACCCGGATCCCGGGCGTCACCTGCGTGAAGCCGAAGGGCTCCCTCTACCTCTTCCCGCGGCTCGACCCGAAGGTCTTCAAGGTCAAGGACGACCGCCAGCTGGTCCTCGACCTGCTCCGCGCCGAGAAGATCATGGTGGTCCACGGCACCGGCTTCAACTGGCCCGAGCCCGACCACTTCCGCGTGGTGACGCTGCCGACGGCGCCGGACCTGGCGGACGCGGTGACCCGGATCGGCACTTTCCTGGACGGCTACAGCCAGCCGTGACCCGCGTGCGCGGGCGTCCTTGATCACCGCTTTCCAGGATCGACTCAACTTTAGACAGAATCTAAGCTAGGATGGCTTTCAAGCAACCCGCTTGGAGGCCATCTCATGTACGAGCCGATCCGTACCAAGTCGGTCCATGCCATGGCCGACCCGGGCGACTTCCCGCACCGCTCCCGCGAGGAGGAGCTGGACATCCAGCTCGCCGGGCACCTCGCCGCACTGCTCGCCGTGACCGACGAGCTGCGCGGGCTCACCCCATCGCCGGACCTCGACGCCGCCGCCGAGCAGCTGGCGGCCCAGGTGGCCCGGCTGCGCGGCGGGCTGCCGCCGGTCCGCGCGGGCGTGGTCGCCGCCATCCACGAGCCGCACGTGTCCGGCCTGCACCAGCGCGCGCACGCCCTCGCGGGCCGCGCCCTGGTGGTGGCCGCCTCCCGCGCCGACACGGGCGCGGCGATCCTGGCCGCCGAGCGCATGGACGCGCACGCGGCCGCCGCCCACCTCGTGGGCGCCGCCTGAACGACCCCGGGCCGCGCGCCTGAGCGGCGTGCGGCCCGGGTGTCACACACGGATCGGGTCAGCCCAGACGGGCGACCAGGGCGCGGTACTCGTCCCACAGCTCCTTCGGGGTGCGGTCCCCGAACGTGTTCAGGTGCTCGGGCACGAGCGCGGCCTCCTCGCGCCAGACCTCCTTGTCGACCGTGAGCAGGAACTCCAGGTCGGCGGCGGGCAGTTCGAGGCCCTCCGTGTCCAGGGACGCGGGCGTCGGCAGGATGCCGATGGGGGTCTGGACGCCCTCGGCGCGCCCGTCCAGGCGGTCGACGATCCACTTCAGGACGCGGGAGTTCTCACCGAAGCCGGGCCACACGAACTTGCCCTCCGCGTTCTTGCGGAACCAGTTCACGTAGTAGATCTTCGGCAGCTTGGACTGGCCGCCTTCCGTCCGCGCGGCGGCCGCGCCCACCTTGATCCAGTGGGCCATGTAGTCGCCCATGTTGTAGCCGCAGAACGGCAGCATCGCGAACGGGTCGCGGCGCAGCTCGCCGACCTTGCCCTCGGCCGCGGCGGTCTTCTCGGAGGCGACGTTCGCGCCCAGGAAGACACCGTGGTTCCAGCTCAGGGACTCGGTGACCAGCGGCACCGCGGAGGCGCGACGGCCGCCGAAGAGGATCGCCGAGATCGGCACGCCCTTGGGGTCCTCCCACTCGGGCGCGATGATCGGGCACTGCGACGCGGGGACGGTGAAGCGGGCGTTGGGGTGGGCGGCCGGGGTCTGTGAATCCGGCGTCCAGTCGTTGCCCTTCCAGTCCGTGAGGTGCTTGGGCTGCTCCTCGGTCATGCCCTCCCACCAGACGTCGTTGTCGTCGGTGAGGGCGACGTTGGTGAAGACGGAGTTGCCCCACAGGGTCTTCATCGCGTTGGCGTTGGTGTGCTCGCCGGTGCCGGGCGCGACACCGAAGAAGCCGGCCTCGGGGTTGATCGCGTAGAGGCGGCCGTCCTCGCCGAACCGCATCCAGGCGATGTCGTCGCCGATGGTCTCGACGGTCCAGCCGGAGATCGTGGGCTCCAGCATGGCCAGGTTGGTCTTGCCGCAGGCCGACGGGAAGGCGGCGGCGACGTACTTGGACTCGCCGGTCGGCGGTGTCAGCTTGAGGATCAGCATGTGCTCGGCGAGCCAGCCCTCGTCGCGCGCCATGACGGACGCGATGCGCAGGGCGTAGCACTTCTTGCCGAGCAGGGCGTTGCCGCCGTAGCCGGATCCGTACGACCAGATCTCGCGGTCCTCGGGGAAGTGCGAGATGTACTTGGTGGAGTTGCAGGGCCACGGCACGTCGGCCTCGCCCTCCGCCAGCGGGGCGCCGAGGGTGTGCACGGCCTTCACGAAGAAGCCGTCGGAGCCCAGCTCGTCCAGGACCGGCCGGCCCATGCGGGTCATGGTGCGCATGGACACGGCGACGTACGCGGAGTCGGTGATCTCGACGCCGATCGCGGACAGTGGCGAGCCGAGCGGGCCCATGCAGAACGGGACGACGTACATCGTGCGGCCGCGCATGGAGCCCCGGAAGATCCCGCCCTCGCCGCCGGTGCCGGAGAAGATCTCCCGCATCTCCGCGGGGGCCTTCCAGTGGTTGGTGGGCCCGGCGTCCGCCTCCTTCTCGGAGCAGATGTACGTGCGGTCCTCGACGCGCGCGACGTCGGTCGGGTCGGAGGCCGCGTAGTAGGAGTTGGGCCGCTTGATGGGGTCCAGCTTCTTGAAGGTGCCCTTGGCCACGAGCTCCTCGCACAGGCGCTCGTACTCGGCCTCGGAGCCGTCACACCAGACCACACTGTCCGGCTGGGTCAGTTCGGCGATCTCGTTCACCCAGGAGACGAGCCCCTGGTGGTCGGTGGGGACGGTGTCCAAGGACGTCACTGACAGGGGAGCCGCGATATCGCGCGCCACGATTGCTCCTATACGAGGGTTTTGTGGTTGGGGCCCCGTGGGGGCTGCGACCCGGATGCTTCACTGCTTCGATCTTCCTGGCGCTCATCCGGTGCCGACCGCACTCATTTGATCATCCGACGCATATGCGCATCTGTCCAGAGTGCCTCACAACTGAGCGGCGTGAGCATTGCCACTCCCGGCCACCGCACTTCTCCCACCCCGTGACCGTGAGCCTCACCACTAGTAAGCTCTGCCCACCTCGTCTTTGACACCTAACTTACGGTTCCGTAGGTACGATGCCGCCCATGACTTCACCCGTCCCCGACGCGCTCGTGAACTCCCCCGCAAGCGGCCCCGCCCCGGAAACCACGGCCGACGCGCCCGCGCCCGTCCACCCGGTGAAGCCCAGGCTGCGCGGCTGGCTGCACGCCGGGATGTTCCCCGCGGTGCTCGTCTCCGGCCTCTTCCTGACCGCCCTCGCCGACTCCACCCGTGGCCGCATAGCGTGCGGGATCTACGTCCTCACGGCCTGCCTGCTGTTCGGCGTCAGCGCGCTCTACCACCGCGGCGACTGGAGCCCCCGCGCGGACGGCGTCCTGCGCAGGCTCGACCACGCGAACATCTTCCTGATCATCGCGGGCACCTACACCCCACTGACCCTGCTCCTCCTGCCCGACGCCAAGGGCCAGTGGCTGATGTGGGGCATCTGGGCGGCCGCCGCCGCGGGGATCGTCTTCCGCGTCTTCTGGGTCGGCGCCCCGCGCTGGCTCTACACCCCCTGCTACCTGGCCATGGGCTGGGCAGCCGTCTTCTTCCTCCCCGACTTCCTGCGCACGGGCGGCATCGCCGTCCTGGTCCTGGTGATCGTCGGCGGCATCCTCTACAGCGTCGGCGGCGTCGTCTACGGCTTCAAACGCCCCAACCCCTCCCCCCGCTGGTTCGGCTTCCACGAGGTCTTCCACTCCTTCACCCTGGCGGCGTTCGCGGTGCACTACGTGGGGATCTCGATGGTGGCGTACCAGCACGCGTAGGGGTGTGGCGGGCAACGGTCCGCCCCACCCGAGGCGACGAGGCACGAACCAGCACGTCCGATCTGACGGGGGAGACAGACCAAGTCCCTCCGGCGCTTGAGGACGAGGCACGAACCAGCACGTCCGATCTGACGGGGGGACAAATCAAGCCCGTCCGGCGCTTGAGGACGAGGCGCGAAGCGCCAACATGGGGGGAAAGGGGCGCAGCCCCAGCCGAGAACGGCAACCCACAAACCCAGAGGCGCCCCCGCCAGAACATGCCATCCTGGGCCCCATGAACGGTCCGGAGATCCTCATCGACTTCGCCCCAGACCTGGCCCTGTTCGTCCCGCACGAGCGCCGCGGCCGCACCACCACCGCCGTCACCGACGGCGCGTCCTCCCTGGGGCATGTCGTGGAGTCGCTCGGCGTCCCCCTCACCGAGGTCGGCGCGCTCGTCGTGGACGGCCACGAGGTCCCGGCGGGACATGTGCCCGCCGCGGGACAGCGCGTCGAAGTGCGCTGCGTGCCGCGCCCCCAGCGGGTGCGGCCGGACGAGCAGCCCGCCGAGGAACCGCTGCGCTTCCTGCTCGACGTGCACCTCGGCACCCTCGCCCGGCGCCTGCGGCTGCTCGGCGTCGACACCGCGTACGAGAGCACGGACATCGGCGACCCCGCCCTCGCCGCCCGCTCCGCCGCCGAGCGCCGCGTGCTCCTGAGCCGGGACCGGGGGCTGCTGCGCCGCCGTGAGCTGTGGGCGGGCGCGTACGTCTACAGCGACCGGCCCGAGGACCAGCTCAGTGACGTCCTGGAGCGGTTCGCGCCGCCGCTGCGGCCGTGGACGCGCTGCACGGCCTGCAACGGGACGCTGCGGGCCGCCACCAAGGAGGACGTGGCGGAGCGGCTCGAAGGCGGCACCCGGGGGACGTACGACGTGTTCGCGGAGTGCGGCGACTGCGCCCGCGTGTACTGGCGGGGCGCCCACCACGAACGCCTCCAGTCCATCGTCCGGCAGGCCGTCGCCGCGTCGGAGGGCACGGTCGCGCTGCCGCCGGGCTGACGCCTCCCCGGGCCGCCGCGGTCAGGAAGCCGCCGGGAGCCGCGCGAAGAAGTACGCGCTCCCGCCCTCGATGTCGCCGCCGAGCCACAGCGACCCGTCAGGACCCGGGGCCAGCGCGCCCACCGTGGCAGTCGATGCCGGCCGGGGCCGCTGACGGTCCGCTGACGGATCGCGCCCCCCGGCCCCCCCGGGCAGCGTTCGCGCTACCGGGACACCCCCAACGCCCGCGCCAGCTCCTCCGCGTCCGTCGTCGGCAGGTCGCAGACGAACCCCCGGCACACGTACGCCGTCTCCTCCCCGTCCACGAGCGTCCGCCCCGCGAGCAGCGGGAGTTCGCCGTCCGGCTGCCCCGCGGCGACGACGGCGCCGGGCGCGGTCCCCAGGAGGGCAACGCGGTGCAGGGCTCCGCCGACCTCACCGGCGACTGCCACCTCGCGCGGCCCGTCGAGGGCGGCCTCCGCCACGGCGAGCCCGTGCCCGATGAACCGCGGCGCGCGCGGTGCCAGGGCCGCGACGACGCCGAGGGCGCGCTCGGCCGCCTCCCGGTGGGGCGTCGCGCCGGTCTGCGCCGCGTACGACAGGAGCGCGCCCGCCGCCGCGGTCCACCCGGAGGGGGCCGCGTTGTCCGTGGGGTCCTGCGGGCGCCGGATGAGCCGCTCCCCGTCCGCCGCCGTGTCGTACAGCGCCCCGGACTCCGCGTCGACGAACTGCGCGAGGACGTGGTCGAGCAGGAACCCGGCGAACTCCAGCCACACGCCCTCACCGGTCACGGAGGCCAGGGTGAGGAAGCCCTCGGCGACGTCGGCGTAGTCCTCCAGGACCCCGGCGTTGGCGCCGACGTGCCCGTCCTTGGAGGTGCGGGCGAGCCGGGCGCGGTCGTCGAGGTGGAGGCGGACGAGCAGGTCGCCCGCCGCGACGGCCGCCGCGACCAGGTCGGGGCGGTCGAAGAGGGCACCGGTCTCGGCGAGCGCGGCGATGGCGAGGCCGTTCCAGGCCGCGACCACCTTGTCGTCGCGGCCGGGCGCGGGCCGTTCGGCGCGGGCGGCCAGGAGCCGTTCGCGGATGCCGGCGATCCGGCCGGCGTCGGTGACCGTGCCGTCCTCTCCCCGGGGGAGCTGGAGCACGGAGGCGCCCTCCTCGAAGGTGCCCTCCTCGGTCACGCCGAAGTACGCGGCCGCGAGGTCGCCGTCGTCCTCGCCGAGGACCTCGCGCAGTTGCGCGGGCGTCCACACGTAGTACGCGCCCTCGACGAGCCTGCCCGCGGCGTCGGGGCTGTCGGCGTCGAGGGCGGAGGCGAACCCGCCCTCGTTGGTGCGCAGTTCGCGGACCATGAAGTCGGCCGTCTCCAGGGCGACGCGGCGCGCCAGGTCCGATCCTGTGGCCCGCCACAGGTGGGCGTACGCGCGGCACAGCAGGGCGTTGTCGTACAGCATCTTCTCGAAGTGCGGCACGACCCACTCGCGGTCGACGGAGTACCGGGCGAAGCCGCCGCCGAGCTGGTCGTAGATGCCGCCGCGGGCCATGTGCTCGCAGGTGTCGGCGGCCATCTGCAGGGCGCCGTCGGAGCCGGTGCGGGCGTGGGTGCGCAGCAGGAACTCCACGACCATGGACGGCGGGAACTTGGGGGCGCCGCCGAAGCCGCCGTGGGTGGCGTCGTAGTCCCTGGTCAGGCCGAGGAGCGCCTGGGTCAGCTGCTCCTCGCCGGGGCGGCCGCCGTCCCCGACGGCGAGCTGACGCTCCGACAGGTCCCGGGTGATCTTCCCGGCGACCTCGCCGACCTCGTCGCGCCGGTCCGTCCACGCCCGTCGCACGCCGTCGAGGACCTGCGGGAAGGACGGCATGCCGTGGCGGGGCTCGGGCGGGAAGTAGGTGCCGAAGTAGAAGGGTTCGGCGTCGGCGGTGAGGAAGACCGTCATGGGCCAGCCGCCCTGTCCGGTCGCGGCCTGCACGGCCTCCATGTAGACGGCGTCGACGTCGGGGCGCTCCTCGCGGTCGACCTTGATGTTCACGAAGTGCTCGTTCATGAGTGCGGCCGTCGACGCGTCCTCGAACGATTCGTGCGCCATCACATGACACCAGTGGCAGCTCGAATACCCGACGGAGAGGAGCACCGGCACCCCGCGCTCGCGGGCGGCGGCGAACGCCTCGGCCGACCAGGGCCACCAGTCGACGGGGTTGTCGGCGTGCTGGAGGAGGTAGGGGGACGTCTCATGGGCCAGTCGGTTCGGCATGGCCCCATCCTCGCGCACAGCGGCCCCTGATCCGCCGACTCCCTCGCGCCGGCGCCACGTACGCAGGACACTGACACGTACATGTAGAGGTACGGGGCAGACGTACCCCTACGTGGGGCACACGCACGGACACGTGTCGACGGCACGTGCCGCTCTCGGAGGGGGACCACATGCGGGACAGCCATCGGGCCGAAGCCGAGCGGCTGTTGGCACGGGCGGTCGAGGAGGAGGTCCGGCGCACCGGCGGGCGCACGGACGGCGGGGTCCTCCTGTCACGGGCGCGCGGCGGCCTCGACGCCATGGCGCAGACGGCGGCCGAGGAGTACGAGGCGTACACCCGGGCCCTGGACGAGGCGGCGGCCGGACAGCTCACCTTCGCGCAGCGGTACGCGAAGGAGGGCGCGGGCACGCCGCTGCTCGTCGTGGCCGTCGCCGCCGTCGCGGCCACGGCCGCCGACCTCGCGCTCGGCACGGGCGGCGGCACGGCGCTCGGCGCGGGCGCGGCGGTCGCGGTGGCGGGCGCCGCCGCGACGGTGGTGAAGGTGACGGCGTCGCACGTCCCGGCGGCGCAGCGGCACGCGGGCGCGGTGAGCCAGCCGGGCGGGCCCGAGCAGCTGCGGCTGCAGTGGCTGACGGCCCTGGAGGTGCGCGGCATCCGGCCGTTCCTGGACCAGCAGCGGGTCCTCAACGCGGCGAGCGGCGGCGGCGTGGCCGGCGGGAGCGGCGGGCAGAAGAAGGCGGCGCCGCAGCTGCGCCGCACCGACAAGAGCGCGGCGGCCCGGCGGCGCAGTGTCCTCGAACAGTCCTTCGCCCAACTGCCGCAGCCCGCCACCGGGTTCGCGGGACGGCGGGCCGAGCTGGGCCGGATCGCGCAGTGGGTGCACGCGGCGCGCGCCAGCACCCAGACCAAGCCGACCGTCGTG
Organism: Streptomyces flavofungini; assembly: GCF_030388665.1. Lineage (NCBI taxonomy): Bacteria > Bacillati > Actinomycetota > Actinomycetes > Kitasatosporales > Streptomycetaceae > Streptomyces > Streptomyces flavofungini. The sequence goes on from NZ_CP128846.1 coordinate 3,449,680, forward strand.
GTGCTGCACGGGTCGCCCGGCGCGGGCCGCTCCTCGCTCGCCGTGCGGGCGGCGCACGACGTGAAGGACCAGTTCCGCGGGGCCTGCCTGGTGGACCTGCGCGGCGAGAGCCCCGACACCCCGCCGCTGTCGACCCGCGACGCGCTCCTGCACCTGCTCAACCGCCTCGGCGCGCCCCGCGAACAGCTCCTGTTCCGCGAGCGCTCCACACAGGAAAAGCAGGTCAAACGGCTCAGCGAGATCTACCACCAGTATCTGACGGGCCTTGAGGTGGTCGTCGTCCTCGACGACGCCCGCGACCCCGACCAGGTCCGCACCCTCATCCCCGAGCGCTCCGACAGCCTCGTCCTCGTCACCGCCCGCGAACCCCTCGACCTGCCCGAGGACCTGCCCGCCTGGGTGCACCACCTGCCGGTGGCGGAGCTGGACGCGGCGGGCGCCGAGCAGTTGCTGCGCGGCTCGGCGGAGGAGCTGACCGGGCCCTACGACGCGGCGTCCCTGGAGACCGTGCGGGACCTGTGCGGCGGTCTTCCGCTCGCGCTGCGCGCCGCCGGGTCCTCGCTCGGGCCGCGCACCCCGCTGGAGCTGGTCGCCGACCTCTCCGCGTACGGCCCCGCGGACGCCCTCTCCCCCGTCGAGCGCGCCCTCTCGCTGCGCTACGCCGACCAGGCGGAGCCCGCCCGCCGCCTCCTTCGACGGCTCGCGCTCGCCGGCCGTGCCTCGCTCGGCGCGGCCGCGGCCGCCGCGCTGCTCGCCACCGACGAGGCCGAGGCGGGCCGCCAGCTCACCGCGCTGTCCCGGGCGGGCCTCGTCGACCACGTCCGAGGCGACCGCTACCGCCTGCACGACCTCGTCCGCTCCTTCGCCCAGGCCCGCCTCGCCGACGAGGAGGAGCCCGGCGAGCGCACCGCCGCGCAGGAACGTCTCATCGTCAGCTACGGCGAGCTCGCCGACTCCGTGATCCGCCTCGTCGACGGCAAGACCTCCACCCGCGCCGACCACTTCGGGCAGCACGGCTTCACGTCCCTGGACTCCGCGCTGCGCTGGCTCGACGACGAGTCGAGCTTCATCACGGCGGCGCTGCGGCACGCGGAGGGCGTCGACCCGCAGGCCGTCCTCAACCTGCTCGGCGCCCTCTGCGACTACTGCCTGCTGCGCGGCGACCTCTACCGGCTCGGCGAGATCAGCGAGTTCGCGCAGTCCCTGGAGAAGGACGGGGCCACCGCCGGAGGGCGGTCAGGGCAGGGCCGGATGGAGCGCAGCGTGCAGTGGCGCACCGGCATAGCGGCCCGCCAGATCGGCGACCTCGACCAGGCCCGCTCCACCCTGTCGTCCGTCGTCGACCTGTACTTCGAGGCCCACCAGGACGCGGGCGCGGCCCGCGCGCTCGGCTCCCTCGGCATCACCCTGCACCACCAGGGCAATCTGTCCGAGGCCGCGGCCCGCCTGCGCGAGGCCCTCGACCTGCAGGTGTCCGAGCAGCTCGCGGGCGACCGCGCCTGGACCCTGCACGCGCTCGCCGCCGTCGAACGCGACCGCTCCCGCCTCGGCGAGGCCGAGGAGATGCTGCGCACCGCCCTGATCCTGCACCGCGAGAGCGAGTCCGTGCACGGTGAGGCCTGGGCCCACTTCCAGCTCGGCCAGGTGTGTCTGCGCCGGGGCGACGTGCCGCGCGCGGAGGAGGAGCTGCGGCGCGCCCTCGACCTGTACGGCAGCACCCGCGACGCCCGCGGCGAGGCGTGGGCCCTCACCCAGCTCTCCCGCGCCCGGCTCGTCGCGGGCGACCCGGCGCCCGCGGTCGACGGCCTGCGCCAGGCGGTCTCCCGGCACCGCGACAACGAGGACGCCCGCGGTGAGGCCTGGTCCCTGTACTACCTCGGCCAGGCCCTTGAGGAGACCGGCGACCTCGAACAGGCCGTCCGCGACCTGGAGCGGGCCCGCACGATGTTCTCCCGCATGCGGGACGTCTACGGCCTCGCCTGCGCCCGCCACCACTCGGCCCGCGTCACCCGCGACCAGCGCGCCGCGCAGACCGGCTCGCTGCGCAACTCCGGCTTCGCCCGCCAGCTCCTGATGGACGCCCGCGCCGACTTCCAGCGCATCGGCGTCGCCCACGGCGAGGCCTGGACGTGCCTGGAGCTGGCCGTCGTCGACGCCGGGAACGCCCGTACGCAGGCCGCGCTCTCCCTCTGCGACGAGGCCATCGCCCTCTTCGCCTCCTACGGCGACCGGCGCGGCGAGGACTGGGCCCACTTCCTGCGCGCCACGCTCCTGCCCTACGCCTCCCCCGGCGGCTGGGAGATCGGCACGGCCGTCGCCCAGGAGGAACTGGTCCAACTGGCCCGCGCGATCCACCCGTTGCGGGACGGCAAGCTCGACCAGTACGTCGAGGCGTATCTGCTGCTCCTGGAACGCGGCGCCGAGCTGGACGCGGGGTGGCAGGCGTGGCGGCTCGGGATGACACCGGACCGGCACGCCCGGGAGATCATGGGGGTTTCGGTGACCGCGCCTTGATCGGGGCGTCATAGTGAGGAGTCGAGCGGGTCAGGGGCGGGGGTGGAGTACGTGGAGGGGTGGCTGCCGGACGATCTGTCGCCGTACGACGGACCTCGTGAGGTGGCGGAACTGCCCGGCGTGCTGCGGGCGTTCCTGCGACCGGAGGCCGGGGAGGAGGGTCCGGCGGTCCTGGAGCTGTACGGGACGCCGGGCGCCGGGACGTACTCGTCGGCGGTCCGGGTGGCCCACCTGGCGCGGGACGCGGGAGAGGAAGCATCGCGGTTCACACCCTGCTGGGTGTCGCTCGGGGCCGCAGGCACCACGCCCGACCTCGTCCTGCTGCCGCTCCTGGAGCAGTTGCTCGGCGGCCGCCCGCCCGTTTCCCTGTACCGACTGGTGCTGGCCGAGCCCGCCGGGCTCGAGGAGGCGCTGACCTGGCCGTGCCGTGACGTGCTGCTGCAGGAGCGCCATCTGGTGGTGCTCGACGGGCTGCCCGCCGGGGAGCCCGGAGCCGAACTGCTGCGCATGGCCCACCGGCTCGTCCAGGGCACGGACTCCCGGGTCCTGGCCGTCTCCGAGGCCGCGCACGAGGTGCCCGAGGTGCCGTTGGCCGCCCACGAGGTGACAGAGGGCCCGGAGAGCCGGGGAACCGAGGTCGGCCCACTGGCCCGGGCCCTGCTGAAGTCGCTCGAACGCTGGCAGGGCGACGAGGTCAACGCGCCGGTGGCGGCCGCCCTGCGGCCGACGGCGCCGCAGCCCCTCGGCCAGGTCCGCAGGGCGCTGCGGGACCTGTACGCGAGCGGACAGCTCCAGGCGACGAGGCACGGGTGGTACCGGACGCGCCCGGCCCAGCGCCCAGAGGCCCGCCCCCATCGGGACCTCGACCTCGACCTCGCCAAGGCGGTGCTCGACGGCACCGCCGACCCGCGCGACGGCGCGGACGCCTACGTCGACCTCGTGGCACGCCTCGCCCGCGCCGGTTCGACCGCGACCGCCTCCGCCCTGCTCGACCGGCTCGAACCCCAGCTGATGGGGCGCCAGGGCCTGTTCAGGCTGCTGCGGCTCAAGCAGTCCTACTGGCGCGCGACGGGCCACTGGGAGCCGCTGAAGCTCGTGGCGGCCGCCTCCGCGAGAGAGACCGGCAGCCCCCTGTCCGCCCTGGAAACCCTGGCCACCCTCACCCCCGAGCGCGCCGCCGTCCACACGGCGATCACCCAGCGCCACCTGGGTCTGCTGCGCGAGGCCGCGGCCACGCTCGACGCGATCCCCGACGCCGTACCGCCGGACGGCTGGGCGCTGCACACCCGCGCCGCCGTCCAGTGCGACGCGGGCGAACTCCAGGGAGCCGAGCGGCTGTTGCGGAGCGCTGTGGAAGCCCACCAGGTGCGGGGGGACGCGCGCGGCGAGGCGTGGGCCGTTCACCACTACGGGCGGCTGCGGATGGTGCGGGGTGATCCGGAGGAGGCGCAGAAGCGTCTGGAGGCCGCCCGGCACCTGTTCATGGAGCTGGGCGACCGGCAGGGCCACGCCTGGACGGAGACCGAACTCGGCAGGAACCAGATGCTGTTCGGAAGCCACTCCGAGGCCCACCACCAGCTGCACAAGGCGCTCGGCCTTCACCTGGCGAACGGCGACGCGCGGGGAAAGGGATGGACGTACCTGTATCTCGCCGTGGCCCACGAGGCTTCCGGCGAACCGGAGGAGGCCTCGTCCCTGGCGCGCACGGCGGAGTGGGAACTGCGGGACTTCCCCGACCAGCTGGGCCAGGCCTGGGCCGAGCACTGCCGCGCGCTCCTGCCGCCCGCCGGCCACGCGACCTCGCCGAAGTCCCAGGAGCAGCTTCGATCGGCGATGCATCGCTTCCAGCGGTCCGGCTGCCTCCACGGCCAGGCCTGGAACACCCTGGAGCTGGCGCGGCTGTGGCAGCGGGAGGCGGCACGTTCGCTGCTCTGGGCCGAGGTGGGGCTCTACCAGGACGCCGAGCGCCGGTTCGAGGCCATCGGCGACTCCCACGGTCAGGCGTGGGCCGTTTCGCTGCGCGCAGGCGCCTTCGAGCGCGGCCGCCGCCCCGAGCACATCCCCCTGACCGCCCGCCACCTCGTCCTTGAACCGGGCGCGCGCACCGACGGGGCCACCCCCTTCCCCACCACCCTCTCCCACATCCGCCTCACCCTCCTCGACGACGAATCCACCGCCGGTACGGCGTCCCGCATCGCCCTGCGCGTCGAACCGGGCCCCGAACACCCCTGGTCGGCCGCCGCCCGCGACCTCCCGTGGCTGACCGCCCGGGCGACGCCCCTCACGGCCGCCGACGTGGAGCCCGTGCGCGCCGTGATGATCAAGCCCTCGCCCCGGGACCCGGACGGCGCCGAGTTCCTGTTCACGCCGCGCCGGGCGGGCCGCCACCGGCTGCTCTTCACCGTGGAGGACTCCGCGACGGCCACCGTCCTGCAACAGGTCGAGACGTACATCGACGTCACGGACGGCGAGAGCGGCCCACGGGACGCCGCGTCGCCCCAAGCGCTGCGGAGGGCCTAGGACCCATGGCCCACCAACTCCCGACGCGCGTCACGCACGACCCCAGCCTCGGCTTCACCCGGCTCCCCCGGCACGTCATCCGCCACCCCGACGTCGTCGTCGGCCTCGACGCGCGCCGCGAGGACGAGCCGGTGCAGGCCCGGATGTACGGGCCCGCGGTCCCCTCGCTCAGCGGCTCCGAGCACACGGTGACGCTCAACGTCCGCCCGCGCGAAGTGCGTTCGGTCGCGGCACGGCTGCGGCAGGTGTGGAAGGACGAGTTCGTGGCGCTCCAGCCGCTGGACGGGTCCGGCCGCCCCGCCCCCGGCCGCACCCCGCTCCCGTACGCCTCCCTCGTCGACCTGACCGCCGAACCCGCGGCCGAACTGCGCGGAGCGCTCGCCCGACTGGCCCTGGACGGCAGTCAGTTGCTGTACGACGTCCTCCTCGGCGGCGAGGCGGAGGAGCTCAAACTCTTCCGCGGCTTCCTGACCGACGTCCTGAGCAGCGACGAACCCCTGCGCGTCCGCTTCCACTCGGACCTGTACCTGCCCTGGCCGATGCTGTGCCTGCCCGCCGCCCCGGACGGAGGCCCTGAGACCGGCCTCGCGGGCCTGTTCGGCCGCTTCCTCGGCTACCGCCACCAGCTCGAACACACCGGCGGCAACGCCTACGCCCGCGTCGCCGACGACCGCGACCCGCCGCCCCGCTCGGCCCCCGCCGTCAGCCTCAACCACGACACGGGTGTCGACGCGGAGGGCCTGACCCGGGCCGCCGACGTCGCCACCGCCCTCGCCGAGGGCGGCGACCTCGTCGAACGCACCACCCGTGACCAGCTGGAACGCGCCCTCGGCGACAGCCTCCTCGACGAGCAGCTGATGTACTTCTGGTGCCACGGCCACTTCACCGCTTCCGGCGACGAACCCCCGTACCTCGTCCTGAAGTTGACCGACCAGCGGGCCATCGACGCGCACAGCCTGCGCGCCCACCGCCCGCCCCCGCGCTCCTGCGTGCCGTTCAGGCCCTTCGTCCTGCTCAACGCCTGCTACGCGGGCCTCCCCGGCAACGCGGACCTGGCCTACCTCGGCAGGGCCCTGTTCGACGCGGGCGCGAGCGGGATCCTCGGGCCGCAGATCGAGATGCCGCAGCGCTTCGCCGCCGAGTACGCGCTCGCCTTCGTCACCCGCTACCTGACCGGCCGGGAGACGGCGGGCGACATCGCGCACGCCCTGTCCCGGCACTTCGCCGACACCTGCCACAACCCGCTGGGCTTCGCCTACGCGCTGCACAGCGGCATGGACAGCCGTCTGGAGCGCACGGCGTGAACCAGAACGATCACGTCGCCATCGTCGACCTCGACGCGACCGGCTGGCCCCTGCGGCCCACCCGCGAAGGGCCGCGCCCCGTGCCGCCGCCCGGCCTGGACGCGTACCTCGCGCAGCGGCTGACGCCCCCGTCGTGGGCGACGGACATCGTCGTGTACGTCCACGGCTGGCAGACCTCGCGGACGTCGGCGCTGGGGGCGCTGCGGACGTTGATGGGTCTGGTGGAGCGGCAGCGGGACGAGCGGCCGGAGCTGTATCCGCGGCTTCGGCGGGCCACCCCCGCACACCGGGACTTCGCCCCGTGGTCGGTCCTGGTCCGCTGGCCGTCGCGCTCCCTGCCGTCCCTCGGCGGCTACCGCCGCATCCGCGACCGCGCCCACGCGATGGGCACCGAGGGCCACGCGGCCCGTGTGATCGCCCAGCTCCTGGGCTACCTGGACGCCCACCGGGACGATCCGCGCGCCGCACCGGTCCTCGCCGCCCGCGGCGGCCAGTACCTGCACCTCGTCGGGCACTCGTTCGGCTGCCGGCTGCTGTGCGAGGCGGTGCAGTGGGCCGCGGCGCCGCCCGGCGGGACGCTGGGGTGGAGCACGCCCGCGCCACCGGGGCGGCCGTTCACCGTCGACTCGATGCTGCTGCTGCAGATGGCGGCGGCACGGGACGCCTTCGCGGCCACGTTCACCGCCCTCGCGGGGGCGCCGCTGCGCGGGCCGGTGGTGGCGACGTACTCACAGGCCGACCGCGCCACCGGCTTCTGGCACCTGCGGGCCGAGAAGCGGACGGGCATCGGTCACGCGGGCATCGGCACGGCCCCCGCCCCCGTCTCGGGCATCCGGATGCGCCCCACCACCGAGACGTACCCCCGCACCGCCCTCGACCACCGCTTCGTCAGCGTCGACGCGAGCGAGGTCTTCACCCACGGCCGCGGCCCGGCGGGCGCCCACTCCGACCACCTGCGCCCGGAGTCGGCACACCTGCTCCTGTCACTGGCGGACCACTCAAGGTGAAGACGAGAGCGCGGGGCGGGGGCAGATCTCAGCCCGTCCGGCGTTCGAGGACGAGGCGCGGAGCGTTGATCACGCGGGCCTGGGGGCGCAGCCCCCGAGAGGGGCGCGCCGGACCACCCGGCCCGGGCGCCCCGCCAGAAGCCTCAGGCTTCCTTGGCCCCCTTGTCACCCGAAGCCCCCGCAGCGCCGGAGGCGCGAGCCGCCCCCGAGGCCGCGGGCTCGGCACCCTCCGGGGCGTCCGGGGCGTCCGGGGATTCAGGCGACTCCTTGAAGTCGACCTTCCCCATGTGCCGGTTCATGGACTTCATCAGTCGCCACACCGCGAGCGCCATCACCGCGAAAACGATGAACCCCAGGACTCCAGGGGTCACCTTGTTCTCGTCGACCTCCTTGGCGAGGGGGACGAGGTGCGTCACTGCCAGGCTTGCGCTTCCGCTCATGTCAGGCATTGTCGCGGATGCCCGCGAAGAGGTCGTCCTCGGGGAGGGAGGTATCGACGAGAGACTTCGCGAGCTCGTACTCCTCGGTCGGCCAGACCTCCCGCTGGATGTCCATCGGGACGCGGAACCAGCCGCCGTCGGGGTCGATCTGCGTGGCGTGCGCGATCAGCGCCTTGTCGCGGATCTCGTAGAAGTCGGCGCACGGGACGTGCGTGGTCAGCGTGCGCTCGACCCGCTCGAACTCGTCCCAGCGCTTCAGCCACTCCCCGTAGGGCGACTCCAGGCCGCGGTCCAGCATGGCCTGGTGCAGGGCCTCGGTGCGCGGCCGGTTGAAGCCCTGGTTGTAGTACAGCTTCTGCGGCGTGAAGACGGGGCCGAACTCGCTCTCCGGGTACTTCTCGGCGTCCGCCGCGCCGTCGAAGGCCACCATCGAGATCTTGTGGGTCATGATGTGGTCCGGGTGCGGGTACCCGCCGTTCTCGTCGTACGTCGTGATCACCTGCGGACGGAACGCGCGGATCTGCTTCACCAGCTCCCCGGCCGCCTTGTCGACGTCCTCCAGGGCGAAGCAGCCCTCGGGCAGCGGCGGCAGCGGGTCGCCCTCCGGCAGGCCCGAGTCGACGAAGCCGAGCCACTCCTGCTTGACGCCGAGGATCTCCCGGGCCTCGTCCATCTCCTTCTTGCGCACCTCGTGAATGTGCTCCTGGATGTACGTGTCCCCCTGGAGCTTGGGGTTCAGGATGTCGCCGCGCTCTCCGCCCGTGCAGGTCACGACGAGCACGTCCACCCCTTCGGACACGTACTTGGCCATGGTGGCCGCGCCCTTGCTCGACTCGTCGTCGGGGTGGGCGTGAACGGCCATCAGTCGAAGCTGCTCAGTCAAGACTCGATCCTCAGGTGTCCGGCGCCGCGCGTGCTGGGGCGCCCTCGGTCATCAGGCGTTGTTCGGGGCTTCTATAGTGACGGAACCGGGGGGCGGAAAATTCCGGCATTCCTTGCCCGTGTGGAGGACGATCATGACCGCGGTGAGCGGCGGCGACAGCGGCGGTGTGGCCACGCGCGTTCCCGAGGACCGCTACGGCAGGTCCGCGGACGCACGCGCCGACCGCACGCTGAAGATCGTCGGCTCCGTCCTCGGCGTGCTGATGCTGGGTGTGATCGGCTGGTTCGGGTACGCCTCGATCGCCGGGACCGAGCTCAGCGGCGAGATGATCAAGTTCGACGTGGTCTCTGACCAGGCCGTCGAGGTGCACCTCGAGGTGCGCAAGGACGCGGATGCGAACGGCTACTGCACGCTCCGCTCCCAGGCCGAGGACGGCTCCGAGGTGGGCCGCGCCGACTTCCGCTTCGATCAGGACAAGGGGCGCGTCGACAAGGTCGTCACGCTGCGCACGACCGAGCGCGCCACCAGCGCGGAGCTCGTCGGCTGCCACGCCGACTGAAGGACCGCACGGACGCGGCGACACGCCTCGCTGATCCCGGCACCCCCGCGTTCACCTGCGCTAACACTTTTCTGATGGCTTATGTCCTCCCCCTCCGGCACCGAAATTGTTAGGCTCGTGGTTTCGCCCACCCGTGAGGGAACATCCTTCTGGGTAGGGCGATGCTTTGTATTCCCAGTACCTACGAGGAGCACCTGTGACCCAGACCAGCGACAACGTCACCTGGCTGACCCAGGAGGCGTACGACCAGCTCAAGGCCGAGCTGGAGTACCTGTCTGGTCCTGCGCGCACCGAGATCGCGTCCAAGATCGCGGCGGCGCGTGAGGAAGGCGACCTGCGCGAGAACGGCGGGTACCACGCGGCCAAGGAGGAGCAGGGCAAGCAGGAGCTCCGTGTCCGCCAGCTCACCCAGCTCCTGGAGCATGCCAAGGTCGGTGAGGCACCGTCCGTGGACGGCGGCGTCGCCCCCGGCATGGTCGTCACGATCGCCTTCGACGGCGACGAGGACGACACGCTGACCTTCCTGCTGGCCTCCCGGGAGTACGCCAGCGGCGACATCGAGACGTACTCCCCGCAGTCGCCGCTCGGCGCCGGCGTCAACGGCAAGAAGATCGGCGAGGACGCCCAGTACGAACTGCCGAACGGCAAGATGGCCTCCGTCAAGGTCCTCGAGGCCAAGCCGTACCAGGGCTGAGCCCCCGCCCGGGTCCTCGGACCCGGGCCCGAGGACCCTCGGGACACCGAAGACCCCCGGCGCGGATCGCGCCGGGGGTCTCGTGCGTCGCGGGTGTCACCCGCGTCCCACGGGTGTTACCGGCATTCGAGGTAGATGCCGCCGGACTGCTTCACGTCCACCCGGTTGTTGGTCCTCGTGCCGGACAGGAAGGTCTTGAAGGCGCCCCGGGTGGGGCACTTCACGGACGTGTTGATGCTGCCCAGCGAGCTGGGCGACACGTTCTGGCACTTGTTGGTGAGCTGCACCCAGCCGGAGAGCGTCTGGCCGAGCAGCGAGACGCAGACCTTCTTGTAGCCCTCGTAGAACCCGCTGCCCCACACCTTGCCGTTCTGGACCTTCGGGGTGTACGCGATCAGCTCGAGCTCCTGGGCCGCGGCCGACGACTGCGCCGTCGCGCCCATCACCATTCCGGCCGCCATCACGGCCGCGGCCGCGGTCATCCGCACCTTGGACATGCTGTTCCCCTCGCTCCTACGGTCGGTCGCGCCCTGGCCGGTCACCTGCACTTGACGAATCACCTGCACTTGACGAAGCGCGGCGCCGAGTCCTTGATGTCCTTGCGGTTGTTGGTCCGGGTGCCCGAGAGCAGGGTCCGGAAGATGCCCTCCCTGGGGCACTTGGCGCCGACGGTGATGCTGCCCAGCGAGCTGGGCGACACGTTCTGGCACTTGCTCGTCACCGGAATCGGCGGGATGGTCCCGAAGCTCTCCTGGAGCAGCGTGACGCAGACCTTCTTGTAACCCTCGTAGAACCCGCTGGCCCACACCTTGCCGTTCTGTGCCTTGGGCTGGTACGCCACCAGCTCCAACTCCTGGGCCGCGGCGGACGACTGGGACGCCGCCCCCGTCACCATCGCGGCCGCCATCACGGCCGCGGCCGCCCCCATCCGCACCTTCGACATGGTCTTCCCCTCGTTGGTCGTACGTCGGTGGGCCGGACCGGCCGGGGCGCGCCACCCGGACGTTCTCGGCGTCTGTAGCCTCCAGCCCCGCGCGCCCCGGCAGTACCCCCCACCCAGGGGATCTTTCGCGCCACACCCGACGCACTTTCCTTCCGAGCATTCATGTTCATGTCACTCGGAGTTCACCTTCCGCGTCGCACCATCTTGGGCGTACGCAGCCTGATCACGTAGTCACTGCCGTGATGGACCACTGGCTGCGCACTCACCACGGGGAAGCAGTGAGACACGGGGGTCAACTGTGATTTCGGTCGGTGTCATCGCGCGCGGCGGACCGGAACGGGCGGAGCTGCGCGCCGCCCTGGAGGCGGACGGGCGGCATCGGGTCGCCGACGAGGGCGAGCCGGGCCGGGAGGTGGCACTCGTGCGCCGCGCCCGGCCCCGGGTACTCGTGATCAGTCAGAGCGACGAGGAGTCGGCGGTCTCCGCGCTGCACCGGCTCGCCGCCGCGCCCGTGCCGGTGGCCGCCCTGCTGCTCGCGGGCCGGTTCACCTGCGGCGGCCTGCGGCGGATCCTGTCCTGCCGCCCGGCGGGCGTCCTGCACCGGGCCACCGCGGCCGCCCATCTGCCGTGGGCGGTCGCCGCGGCCGCCGCGGGCGGTCCCGTCCTCGGCCCCGAGTTGGTCGACGTGGTGGCCGGCGCCTGTCCGTGCCCCGGCTGCGCCCCGTCGGCGCGGGACGAGGCGCGGGCCCTGCTCACCACCCTGTCCACGCGCGAGCTCGAAGTGCTCGAACTCGTCGGCGAGGGCCTGTCGAACCCGCAGATCGCCGCGGCCCTCACCATCAGCTCCGACACCGCCAAGGACCACGTCGGCAGCATCTGCGGCAAGCTCGGCCTCCGGGGCCGGCTCCAGGTGGCCCGCGTCGCCTGGCAGGCGGGCCTCACCGGACGCCCGGCCCCCGCGGGCGGCCCGGTGCATGCCGCCTGCGGGTGAGGGGCCCTGGCGGCGGGCGGCCGGGGCGGCAGCTCGACGCCCCCGGGCCGCAGAGCCGACGGTTGCCCTGGCAGCACTGGGCGGCGCGGAGGAGGCAGCCCGTCGCAGAGAAGGGGAAGCCGCTACCACTCCCAGGGCATCCCGGATTGGCCGATCACGAACAGGATTCTGATGGGCAGGGCTGTATTGAAGCGCCTAAGACGTCATTTCATTTGGCGATTCTGCGATGGCATATGAGGGTTGCCGCGATGGCGGTGAAGGCGAGGAAGTGCTCGGGCTTGCGTTCGTATCGGCGGTGGAGTCGGCGGCAGCCCGACAGCCAGGACACCGTCCGTTCCACGACCCAGCGGTGCCGACCCAGGCGCTGGGAAGACTCAGTGCCCTTGCGTGCGATGCGGTGGGTGATCTGCCGTAAAGAGAGCCAGCGTCGCAGGTGGGGGTAGTCGTACCCCTTGTCGCCGTGGAGCTTGGCGGGCCGCCGACGCCTGGGGCCGCGGCGGGAGCGGACGGGCGGGATACCGCGGACCAGCGGGATGAGGGCCTGGCTGTCGTGGAGGTTGGCGGCGGAGATTCCGAGCGAGAGAGGCAGGCCGTGACGGTCGACGATCAGGTGGATTTTCGATCCGTTCTTGCCGCGGTCGGTCGGATTCGGTCCCGTCAGCCGCCCCCTTTGAGGGCGCGGACGCTGACTGAGTCGATCGCACAGCGCGACCAGTCCAGCTCACCGCGGGAGCCGAGCTCATCGAGGACAAGGCGATGGAGCTTGGCCCACACCCTCGCCTCGGACCACTCGGTGAACCGGCGGAAAGCGGTCACTCCCGAAGGGCCGAAGCCCGGCGGCAGTTGGTTCCACGTGCAGCCCGAGGTGGCGACGAAGATGATCGCGGCCAGCACCTCCCGGTCCCCATGCCGACGGCGACCGCCGCCCTGCGGACGCTCCGGCGCCGGCGGCACCACCCGCTCGAACAGCTCCCACAGATCATCTGGAGCCATTCGCTCAACAAGCGAAGAAGTCACCGTCCCAGGCTGCCGCAAGATCACACCAAACGAAATGGCGTCTAAGGCTTGTCCCGCAAAAGGATCTTGGGCCTGGAGGTCCTATCCGGCGAGGTTGAGGTTGTGCAGGCGTGCGATGCCAAGCATGGCGTGATGGACACCGTTGCCCTTGACGCGGCAGTCACGGAGGATCTTCCAGGTCTTCATGTGGGCAAAGGTGTGCTCGACACGAGCGCGGACCTGCTTGTGTGGTGTTTCCAGTCGGGGAGTTCCTCGCCTCTGCGGCGGCGGTGGGGCATGACGAGACCGGTGCCCGGATAGCCGCCGTCGGCGATCGTCATCGTCCTGCCGACGGCGGCTTTGGCGCCGGACTGCTCCCATGCCCTGCAGTCGTTGCGGTTGCCCGGCAGAGGCCGGCCGATCACGACGATCCGGTGGGTGTCGGCGTCGATGACGACCTGGTGGTTGGTGGAGTACCTGTAGTTCTTGGACTGCTCGGCGATGGTGTGGTCACGGGTCGGGACCAGGGTGCTGTCCACGATGAGTACGGCGTCTTTGGCGAAGCGGCGCCGGGGCTGCAGTGCCAGGAGCGGACCGAGGTGGTCGATGATGCGATCGGCAGCGGACTTGGAGATGCCGAACAGCGGAGCAAGCTGGCGCATCGTCAAGTTCGTGCGCCAGTACGCCGTGACCAGCAGTGTCCTGTCTGCCAGCGACAGGCTCCACGGTCTGCCCCGGCGGGTAGCGGCAGCCCCCTTGCGATGCAGCACCGTCACCAGTTTGGTGAACTGGCGCGGGCTCAGCCCGGTGAACGGGGCTATCCAGGACGGCTCCGACGCCGTGATCACACCAGCCACGGCAAGATCATTGCATCAGCGGTCGGCGGCTACCGGAGTTCAAGGGGTGCGGGCTAGCTTGCCGTTGCGGTTCGCACTCCCAAGGACACCAGTACAGCTCCCGCCAGCCGACTCATCCCACGCCGGAATCGAGGCGTGTCGATCACCGTGCGCGCGGCGGCAACCACCGACGTCCAGAACAGCATCCACACCAGGAAGATGATCACATGCGCGACCGCGAGCATCGCGATCTGCGGCGCGATGGGGCGGCCAGCGGAGAGGAACTGCGGGACGAGGGTGAGATAGACCGATGCGGCCTTCGGATTGAGGACGTTGGACCACAGCCCCTGCCCGAAGCCCCCAAGTCCAGCCCAGGGCAAACGCCACCGGACCTGCTTGGTCGTCTCGACGCCGCGGCGCGCTGAGCGCCATGTGGTCACGCCCAGCCAGACGAGGTAGATGCCGCCCAGGAGTTTCACCACCGTCAACGCCTGGGCCGACGACATGACCAGGGCCGACAAGCCGACCGCGGCAAGCGTTGCGTGCACCAGGAGCCCGCACGCGGAGCCGAACATGACGAGCACGCCATCAGACCGCGAACCAGCGATCACGCGCTGCGTGACGAGAGTGAAGCTGGTCCCAGGAATCAACGTCAGGGGTGTGACCGCGACCATGAAGCCGAGTACCTGATGCCACTGCACACGACGAGCATAGGCAACGAGAACACCCCCAAGGGCCAGTTCGCCGCCGGTTCTTCCAGCGCCAGACCCCTACGTCCACTTCCACTCGAAGATCATTGCGGGACAAGCCTAGGCGCCGTCAATCCGGTACCTGACCCAGGTATGGGCTGCTTCTTCCATTGCCCCTAGCCACTCAGCCTGAAAGTCGATAGCCCTTTGCCGGTACAGGCGCCACATGGCCTTGGCGAAAGCATCGAGCGCTTTGGGGTCTGCGGCTTCCCACGCGTGGCATTGTGCAGCCCAGGATTCTGCGTAGGCCGGAGTGTGCCCGCCAGAGATGAGCTGAACGACTAGGGTAGCGGGATCGATGAAGCCCGCTCCTCGGGTCGGCCAAGACCAGTCAACGACCCATGTTCGATCGGTCCCGATCATGATGTTGCTGGGGTTGATGTCCGTGTGTAGCAAGGTTGCGCCCCGGAACAGCTCAGCTTCCGACTCATTGTCGGCGAAGGTGTCCCAGCGTTCTTCGATCCAGTCCAGCGCAACCGTTGGTACAGGAATTTTCGCGATGTGATTCAAAGCTTCGATAACCGCGGGGAGATCCGTAGTACCTGGATCGAAGGATGCCATGCGGCCGTCGACGACCTCGAACCCGAGGATCACCCAGCCCTCGCCATCGACACTCCACATCAGTTGCGGCGCTACCGACTGAACGAACGGGGCAATGTCCCTCTCCTTGGTGAGGGACTCCAGCCGTGCCCCGGGATCGTTGAACATGCCCTTGACGAAGAACTGCCCGTGCTCGGCGTGGATGATCGCAGCGTAGTCAGAGCTGAATCCGCTCGCAGGACGCCTCACTCGTGTGACGTCGCCGGTGTGCGGGTGGATCAGTTCCCGAAAGTGGGGGTCTGGCAGATCATCCACGCCGGTCCTCCTAGGGCGGACTAGTTCCTCGGGGGGCACCCGGTGCCCGGACTCCCTGGCTTGCAAGCGGCGTTCGGGTCGCATCGGGGGTCACACGGGTTGTTCGGGACGCAGTCAGGGCGGCACGCCCTGGTCTCGTCCCCACGTGCGGCTTGGATGTGGGATGTCGCCTCCCTCATCTCAGGGCTGCTCAGGATAGAGGCCATAGACCCTGCGCGTACGTTCCCGGTGGCCAGCCACGTTGAGAACACACACGGAGAGACGACACCGTTGGGGCCCACGGAGGCCACTCCGTCCCCGCAGTGCCCGCACAGCTCCGCAGCGTCAGGGGCCTGACCGGAGGACGTGCCGCGGCCAAAGGGCCGAACGTGGTCGACACCGATGTCGGTCACTCCTAGGGACTCAAGATCCCGTCGGGCCGCCTCGGTGTCCTGAGTGTTGTCCGTGGCGACGATCCCCACCCGTAAGGGTGTGCCCTGGGCAAGCGCCTTGATGATGTTCTTTCGGGTCCGTGCATGGGTTCTGCGGCCCGTGACCGCGTTGTGTTCGGCGGCCTGGTCGGAGTAGTACGAGGTGGCCAGTGACGCGCCTTCTTGACGCAGTTGCTCCCACCAGGCTTCGGAGACGTGGACTAGGTTGCTGTAGATCTCCGCCTTCAGCCCCTTGGTGAGGGCGAAGTCAAAGATCTCGATCCCGTGCGGGTGCATCGTCGGTTCGCCGCCGATGAGTTGCACGTCAGACACACCGAGGTCCGCAGCTTCGCTGATCACCCTGAGCCAGTCCTCACGCTCCATGGAGCCGTGATCACCGTCGGGGCCCGACTGGTTGTAACAGTGAGTACAGCTCAGTTGGCACTTGCGGGTGAGGTCGAGCCAGAGCATCCCCGGAGGCTGAAGCTCCTCGGATTTCGCTCGCTCTGCGATTGGTGCAGACATGCTCACTCTCCCTTGAGGTGAAGGTGCGGTGCCTGTCCATGCCACGTCGGCGCGAGACCAACGCTTCTTGCGCTCCCCTGGGCAGGGGTCTTCGACCTGTCCGGCCACCACCGTCACGCAGTCGGCCGGACAGGAGCCTTTGAGGCCCCGGCCGGAGAGAGGGGCCGCGCTCGCCAGCCGGGGCCGTGCTCGCACCCGCTGCCCCGAAGGCAGGTGCGAGCGGGAAGCCCAGCCGTTACTACCGCTCGGGGCAGTCCAAGCGGTCCCCCCCGACTGGGCGGGTCGAGAGTCAGAGGAAGATCGGAGGCTTAGGGGCGCCGCACGACATGCAGCTGCGGCCCTGGATCTGGCCGCCGCATGGACATTTCATGGAATTGTCCTCGCTGTTGCGCAGCCGAATCGAGCCGTTGTTTCCACGACCGGGAGGACCCAAGTCGCTCGGCTGATTGCTCTTCTGATCGTCGGCATAGCCACTTTGAAGCGTCTCGCCAAGGAGCCTATGGTTTCCCTCTGTTTGAGGTGGAGAGTTGCGAGGACATCCGGCGAGGGCAGATCCACAGTGGTCAATGCGCCTCTGGTTGCCGTCAGGCGAGAAGAGTAGGCGTCCCGGCCAGATACCGGACAGGCTCTGACCGGGGCCGTCACCCGCTCACCTGCCGCCGTAGGGATCAGATCAGCGGGGGTTCATTCAGGAAGGCGGAAACTTTCCCCGCTTCCCCAGGACTTGGGCGGGGATCGCCTCTGCCGTCTCCTCATACCGGCGTCGGATCAGGTTGTGCCCGGTCGCCAGACCATGGCTCGCAACTGCCTCATCGAAGGCGCCAACGTCGTAGTGAATTCCCGCATGCTTCCACTTGCACAGCAGGTGCATGCATCTAAGGGTGACGACCAGAACCGTGCCCGGCCTGCGCCGGACTACGAGCGTGTCGGTGCTCATGACGCCTAATCCGGTGCCTGTTCGGCTGTGATCGACTCTTCAGAGTCCTGGCAGGGACCCTTCTGCTCCTGCCCGTTGACCAGAGTGATGCACGACTCCAGTTTCAGCGCCATCAGCGCCAAGAGAATTCGGTTCAGATGCTCCGGTGACGCACGATCGGCCAACTCCTTTTGCGGTACCCACAGACAGCGACTCAGCGTAGTTCTGTCGTGGATCAGTACCCGGCTGGAGTTGAGTATTCCACCGAAGAAGACATACTCGTAGCTATCTGCCAGGCACGGCTCCATCACAACGTCATGCACAAGCATCTGGTGTGGACGAATGAACAGTCCGAGCGAGCTGTTGGCCAGGCGGGCAAGCGCGTCCTGCGGACCCTCTCCAGCCCGGACACCGCTTTCGGGCAGCGTCTGCACCTTCTGATGCCGCAACTCGACCAGGAGAACGTCCTTGTCTTCACTGAGAAACAAGACCGCCGCTCTAACTCGTCGACGCGGGGGCGTCGATAACTCTCTCTCCTCACGCATCTGCGATCTCTCTGTAATCGTCCACGTTGTCACATCAGTTGGCCGCGGGCGGTCAGAACGATGACGGTATTCACGGAGGCGACGAACGCAACGCCCAGGACCGCGCCCCACAAGCTCCCGTCAGACGTGCTTTCCAGCCTTGCAATCGAGTCACGTCCCGTCCCCTCCCAGCGGGGAGGGCGGCCCGGTGTAGCTCTTGCTTTTCTCCCGCCTACGGCTGGCGATCTCGAAGTCTCGCCGCTCCGTAGCATTAGCCGGACGGCAGTCCTGGCGCTGCGCCGTCCAGGACAACCCCGCAGGACGAGCCACTGTCAACTCGTCTCCATTCACGGCCGTCACCTCGACGATGCGGCCTCGCCGCTTGTCCACGACGATGTCCCCAACCTTCAGCTCAGCCGTCATGCCCTCCTCCTTGCCGCCGGAACGAACGGGGGCAAGGGGGACTGCTCGACGCGCAGTCGGCGTCCGTTCGCTCACCATGCTGAGAGCATCGCGACGTCGGCAACTCCACAGAAAGGCCAAGGTGATTACCCAACTTGGGTAACATCACGGCTAGTGACACGCAGCAACGTTGGGCAGCCCGCGGGAGCTTCGCGATGACCGAGCAGTCCCGACCTCAGGAGCTTCCTGTCAGGCTGCTCACCGACCCCGAGATGATCAAGGCCTGTCAGGCGCGAGACATCGCCAACGTCTTTCGGCTGGTGAAGATCAGAGCGGGCATCTACCCGTCGATGATTGGCAAGCGATGCGGGCTGACTCCAAGCCGCGTCGGTGAAGTCATGTCCGGACGAAGGCAGTTGCAGCACATGGACGTCATCGAACGCATCTCAGACGGCTTGCGCATCCCAGGCCACATGCTTGGTCTTGCACGACGGTCTTGGGAGACTCCGCAGGCGCTGGGGGTCACCGATCGAGAGCAGATACAGGAGCAGGCGCCGAAGCAACAGCTACCCTCCTCCCTGCCAGGGCCCGAGGTCGACAGCATCCTAGCGATGGCCACCCGTGCGAGCCTCAGCGCGGCCACCCTCGAAGCGTTCCGGTCATCCATTGAGGACTACTGGCGACGCGACGACCAACACGGGGGCGAGGCCCTGAGGCCCGCCATCGTCGGCCAACTCCGATACGTGGTCGGGCTCCTGGAGGAGAGTCGACCGCCGACCATCCGGAACGGCCTCTACAGCGTCGCGGCCGAGCTAGCGCGCCTCACCGGATGGACCTACTTCGACGCTCGCCAGTACAGCCAGGCTCGCGCGTACTTCACCCAGGCGTTGCACCTGGCCAAGGAGATCGACGACCGTCAGTTCATGGCCAATGTCCTCGCCTGCATGAGCTTGCAGGCGACCTACCAGGACAAGCCCGCAGACTCTCTTGCCTTCGTGAGCGCGGCTCAGGACCAGGCGCGCTCAGCACCGGGAACCACTCCGCGCGTCTTGGCGATGCTGTCCATGCGCGAAGCCTTCGCACATGCCACTCTCGGCAGCCGGGACTCAACTCACCGGGCAATCGGGGACGCGACCCGCCACTTCGAACAGATCCAGGCAGACGACGCCGAGCCCTCGTGGGTGGCCTACTTCGACGAGTCGAAGCTCATAGTGGACACGGGCATTGCTCATGGCCGCTTGGGCGAGGCTGCGACAGCCGAACCCTTGATCGCGGACGCGCTGAGGCGAGAGGACCGTACCAACCAGCGCGGCCGCGCGTTCCACTCGTTCTGGTTGGCGCGCACACAATTGGACCAGGGCAAGCTTGAACAAGCCTGCCAGACAGCCACGCAAGCCTTGGAACCCGCATCGGCGGTGGCATCCCAGCGGGTCTCGGGCCACCTCAGGGAGTTCTATGACGAGTTAGCCCCTCACAGGGACGAGCCCGTAGCCCTGGCATTCGAAGCGCGGCTCCGGGCGCTTGTCCCAGCGGTCAGCGGATCGACTCGTCCATGAGGAGGTACAGGAGCCCGACGAGCGAACCACTGCTCAGGACCTCGCGGCGGTCAATCATGCCGCGCACCTCAGAGAGGGGAATCCACTCGATGCGGTCGGACTCGTTCTTCTCCGTGGGAGGTCCTGCGTAGGTCGCACCGTCCACACGGAAGACGTGGTGCTGCGAGTCAGTGATCCCGTTGGCGGGTTCGGCGTAAATCAGGGGCTTGACCGGACCAGGACGGTATCCCGTTTCCTCCAACACTTCTCGGGTCGCGGCCTGTTCGGGAGTCTCACCCTCCTCCACCAGGCCCATAGGAAGCTCCCAGGCCCACGAGTTCGTAATGAAGCGGTGGCGCCACATCATCAGGACCTCTTGGCGGTCATTGACCACGGCGGCCACGGCCAAGTGCCGGAGGCGGACTACGTGGTACTCCCACCTGCGCCCGTCAGGCTGCTGGACGTCGACCAGACACAGATTCACCCACTTGTTCGTGTAAACCGGTCGCTCACCATGGGTCTTCCACTCCATACCTGCGGCCCCTCTCGATCGATCTCCAGGATCGCAGACCGGCACGGACGTGGAAGCCAGTTCGAGCCTTTTCGTGTCAATGTGACGAGATGATCTGACGAGCGTGACACCCAAGCCCGTTCGAAGTTGACGGCAATTCCGGCGGCGACGGCGGCGCCTACGCGGGCTTGATGGCTTCGTCAGATGGCCTCGTACTCGTGCGGCCGACCTCCCCGCGCCATTCGACCCATCGCGGGTCGTCTAGCAGGCTCTCAGCGTCTGGCGGGTTGGCCCGCCGCAGGAACTCGATCACGTCCGCATCGCTGTGCGCGAGGCCTGCGATCTCGTCCCGTGCCGTCGCCCGTCGGCCGCCTGACGGCGACGGGCGATGCACGACTGTCGGGGCGTGATCCACACAGCCACCATGCGCCCTTGGCGCCTGGGTCACGACTGCCCGCACGCGCCGACCGCCCACACACAGCTCTGCGAGACACGCCTCCCCTCGGCTAGCGAGGGGGGATCATCACGGCCTACGCGGGCGGCCGGGTCTCAGGCGGCCGCCGAGCGGTACTTGCGGACCGCGAGCGTGCGGAAGACGACCAGGATCAGCACCGACCAGAGCACCGAGGCCAGGACCGGGTGCTGCATGGGCCAGGCGTCCGGCGTCTTGAAGCCGGGCGGCAGATTGCCGAACAGCTCGCGGCACGCCTGCACGGTGGTGCTGAACGGGTTCCACTCGGCGATGTGCCGGAAGAACGTCGGCAGGTTGTTGGAGTCGACGAAGGCGTTCGAGATGAACGTCAGCGGGAAGAGCCAGATGAGCCCGCCGGAGGTCGCGGCCTCCGGTGTCCGCACCGACAGGCCGATCAGCGCACCGATCCACGAGAAGGCGTACCCGAGCAGGAGCAGCAGGGCGAAGCCCGCGAGGATCTTGCCGACGTTCTCGTGGGTGCGCCAGCCGATGAGGAGCGCGACCAGGGCGAGCACGACCAGGGTCAGCGCGGTCTGCACCAGGTCCGCCACCGTGCGGCCGGTGAGGACGGCGCCGCGCGCCATGGGCAGCGAGCGGAAGCGGTCGATGAGGCCCTTGTGCATGTCGTCCGCGATACCGGCGCCCGCACCGGCGGTGGCGAAGGTGACCGTCTGGGCGAAGATGCCCGCCATCAGGAACTCGCGGTAGTCCTGCGACGAGAGCGAGCCGCCGACCTGGATGGACCCGCCGAAGACGTACGTGAACAGGACCACGAACATCACCGGCTGGATCAGGCCGAACAGCACCATCTCAGGGATCCGGGACATCCTGATCAGGTTCCGGCGGGCGATGACCAGGGAGTCGCGGACGGACTTGCCGATGCCGCCTGCGGGCCTGGGGGCGGGAGCGGTACGCGTGACGGCACTCACGAGGCGGCCTCCTTCTTGTGCTTGTCCTGGGCGACGGCCGCGCCCTTGGCGTCCTTGGCGCTCTTGCCGCCGTTCGCGCCGTTGGCGCCGTTGTCTTCGTCCTTGACCTCGGCCAGGTGGCCCGTCAGGGAGATGAACACGTCGTCGAGGGTGGGGCGGCGCAGGCCGATGTCGTCGATCTCGATGCCGCGGGTGTCGAGTTCGCGGATGACCTCGGCGAGCAGCTTCGCGCCGCCGGTGACGGGGACGGTGAGCTTGCGGGTGTGCCGGTCGACGGTGGCCTCGCCCTTGCCGAAGCCGGTGAGGACCTCGAGGGCGGTCGTGATGTGGTCCGGCTCGTGCACCACGACCTCGACGCGCTCGCCGCCGATCTGGGCCTTGAGCTGGTCGGCGGTGCCGCGGGCGATGACGCGGCCGTGGTCCACGACGCAGATGTCGTGCGCCAGGTGGTCGGCCTCCTCCAGATACTGCGTGGTGAGCAGGAGGGTGGTGCCGCCGGCGACGAGCTCCTGGATGACCTCCCACAGCTGCTGGCGGTTGCGCGGGTCCAGGCCGGTCGTGGGCTCGTCCATGAACATCACCGGCGGCGACACGACGAGGGCGGCGGCGAGGTCGAGGCGGCGGCGCATACCGCCCGAGTACGTCTTGGAGGGGCGGTCCGCCGCGTCCGCGAGGTTGAAGCGCTCGAGGAGCTCGCCCGCGCGCTCCTTGGCCTCCCTGGCCCGCATCTCGTAGAGCTGGCCGACCATCTGGAGGTTCTCACGGCCCGTCAGATACTCGTCCACGGCGGCGAATTGGCCGGAGAGACCGATGGAGCGCCGCACTTCGTTCGGATGCTTCAGGACGTCGATCCCGGCGACGAACGCCTTGCCGCTGTCGGGGGTGAGCAGCGTGGTCAGACAGCGGACCGCCGTCGTCTTGCCCGCGCCGTTCGGTCCGAGGAGGCCGAGGACGGTACCTTCCGGGACATCGAGATCGACGCCGTCCAGAGCCCTTACGTCGCCGAAGGTCTTCACCAGGCCTTCGGCGTAGATGGCGCCTGGCATAGGGGTTCTCCCATGTTTGGGTGGTTTCCTGGCGAAAAGTCTAGGATCGCCAGGTTCCGATCGCCCGACTCTCCGTGGCGTGAATCACAACACTAACGCGATACATCGCGTCACTCAACGCATTTGATGAACCTCGCGGAAACCCACGGGGCACGCGATTCGTCGCGCGCCCCCGGGGCCGTCCGCGCGCCCTCCCCCACGCACCTGGCGTACCCGACGTAAGCCGATCAGCGTGTCCCGATGTCAGCCGATCACCGTGTATCCGGGCGTCAGCCGATCACCGTGTATCCGGCGTCCCGCAACGCCGTCGCGACCTCCGCGCAGTGCTCGGGCCCCTTGGTCTCCAGGTGCAGCTCCACCTCCGCCTCCGTGAGCCCGAGCCGGGGATCGGTCCGCACATGGCTCACGTCGAGGACGTTGGCGTCCACCGCCGACAGCACCCCGAGCAGCGTGGCCAGGGCGCCCGGCCGGTCCGTCAGACGCAGCCGCAGCGAGAGGTAGCGGCCCGCCGCCGCCATGCCGTGGCGCAGGATGCGCTGCATCAACAGCGGGTCCACATTGCCGCCGGAGAGCAGCGCCACGACCGGACCGTCGAAGGCGCGCGGATCACTCAGGAGCGCCGCCACCGGGCTCGCGCCCGCGGGTTCGACGACCATCTTGGCCCGCTCCAGGCACAGCAGCAAGGCACTCGACAAGTCGTCCTCGGAGACCGTGACGATGTCGTCCACGTACTCCTCGACGAGCCGGAAGGGCACGTCCCCGGGGCGGCCCACCTTGATGCCGTCCGCCATGGTCACGGGGTTGTCGATCGACGTCGGGCGCCCGGCGGCCAGCGAGGGCGGGTACGCCGCGGCGCCCGCCGCCTGCACTCCCACCAGGCGTACGTCCGGGCGCAGCGACTTGACCGCGACCGCGATGCCCGCGGCGAGACCGCCGCCGCCCACGCCGACGACGAGCGTGCGCAGCTCCGGGCACTGCTCCAGGATCTCCAGGCCGACGGTGCCCTGTCCGGCGACGATGTCCGGGTGGTCGAAGGGGTGGATGAAGACCGCGCCCGTCTCGCGCGCGTAGTCCTGCGCGGCGGCCAGCGTCTCGTCGACGACGTGGCCCCGCAGCCGGACGTCCGCGCCGTAGTCCCGGGTCGCCGCGACCTTCGGCAGCGGGGCCCCGACCGGCATGAACACCGTGGCGCGGACGCCGAGCAGGGCCGAGGCGAGGGCCACGCCCTGGGCGTGGTTCCCGGCGCTGGCCGCGACGACCCCGGCGGCGCGCTCCTCGGGCAGCAGCCCGGAGATGCGCACGTAGGCGCCGCGCAGCTTGAAGGACCCGGTCCGCTGGAGGTTCTCGCACTTCAGGTGCACCGGAGCGCCGACCAGCTGCGACAGGTGCCTGCTGCCTTCCATGGCAGTGACCCTGGAGACGCCGACGAGCATCTTCTGGGCGCCCCGTACGTCGTCGAGCGTGACAGCGGGAAAGGAGCGAGTCGTGCGATAGCTCATGACTGCAGTCTCGCAGTTCACGCCCGTCCCCTCCCGGCGTGACCAAGCGGCGAGACGGGTTTGCGCAGCGCCGGTACGGGTAGCGCCCGGGCCGCGTACCCTGTCCCCCAACCCACCACCCTTCCCATGAAGTGAGCCCCCGGCCATGCCCACAACTCCGGACATGACGACCGCCAGCGATCCCGGTCTCCTCGATACGCTGCAGCACCAGGTTGCGGTGTTCGCACGGCGTGCGGAGCAGACCCGCCTCGGCGGCGTCGGACAG
The DNA here is from genome assembly GCF_030388665.1 of Streptomyces flavofungini. Taxonomy (NCBI): domain Bacteria; kingdom Bacillati; phylum Actinomycetota; class Actinomycetes; order Kitasatosporales; family Streptomycetaceae; genus Streptomyces; species Streptomyces flavofungini. The sequence continues at coordinate 3,474,005 of NZ_CP128846.1, forward strand.
GTCCGCAACTCCATGGACCGCGCCGCGTACCTGCTGCTCAACCGCCTCGACAAGGAAGGTCCCATGGGCGTCAAGGCGCTCGCGGCGAGCATGGGCATCGACTCGTCGACCGTGACCCGTCAGGTCGCGCCCCTGGTCGACACCGGCCTGGTCAAGCGCACCTCCCACCCCGAGGACGGCCGTGCCGTCGTCCTCCAGCTGTCCCCGCGCGGACAGGCCCGCCTCGACGAGGTCCGCTCCTCGCGGCGCGAGCTGATGGCGGAGCTCACGCAGGACTGGGCTCCCGCGGAGCGCGAGAGCTTCACCGCGCTCCTCACCCGCTTCAACACCGCCCTCTCGGCCCGCCAGTCCGCCCAGGGGGTACCGGACCCCGTCGCTCCGACCGACTCCTGAGCCCCCGGCCGCGGTACGCCGACCACCGCGGCCGGGCGCCGAGCGGCAGGTTCCGCTCGCGCAGGGCTCTTGACCTGGGCACCGTGCCTGGCCTCAGATGAAACCGAGTCCCCCTACGCCGGACGGCGGGAGGCGCGGTGCGAGAGCGGCAGGCCGCCCAACAGGCCCGCCGTGCCCGGGAGTTCCAAGCGTTCGTCGCGGGCGCGGCAGGGCGTCTCCTGCATGCCGCGACGCTGCTCACCGGTGAGCGTCCTGACGCCAACCCGCGCGCGCGGGCGCTGCTCACGGCCGCGCTCGCGGCCACGTACGCCTCCTGGGACCGGCTGCGCGGCGAGGATCCCTACAACCAGGCCCGCACCGTCCTCGTCGTCCGCTTCGCGCGGGGCGCCTGGCGGCGTTCCCGCGGGCGCGGCGGGCTGCTCGCCCGGCTGTCCCCGCAGGAGCGGCTCGTCCTCGTCCTTCGCCTGTACGAGGGTGTGGCCGAGGAGCAGACGGCCGCGCTGCTCGGCCTTGGCGTGGAGCGGGTGCGGGTGCTGTGTGCGCGGGCCGTCGCCGCGGTGCTGCATCCGCCGCGGGGGCCGGCGCCCGCGGCCCCCGTCGTGCCGCCCGGCGCCTCCCTCGGGAAGGCGGCCCCGTCATGAGCCAGCAGGAGCGGCGGGAGGCCGTCGTACGGGGGATGCTCGACGCCGAGGGGCCCCTGCCGGTGCCGCCCGACCTGCACGCGGACGCCGTCCGGCGGGGGGCGAGGATGCTGCGGCGGCGCACGGTCGTGCGGCGCCTGATGTGGCTGCTCCTGCTCGCAGCCGTCGTCGCGTTCGCCGTGTGGGCGGCGGAGGCGCAGCCGTGGGTGGAGCCCCCGTCGAGCCGGACCCCGCCCCTGACCAGCTGGTGATCCGCCGCTCCGCGGCGGCCCCCCTTGTGGGCAGGCGTTCCGCAGGGTGGAACGGGTACGCACAGCCCAGGCCGGCGGTGCCTTTGACGTGGACGGAAGGGCGCACCCCACGGCCACGGCCCCCTGGCGAGCAGGGCAGCACCTTCGCCGTACGGCAAGGGGCGGCCGGGAAACCCCGACCGCCCCGTACCGCCGAAGCGCCCGCGCGCCTAGCCCAGTGCCTGCTGCAGGTCGGCCAGCAGATCGTCCGCCGACTCGATGCCCACGGAGAGGCGGACCAGGTCGGCCGGGACCTCCAGGGCGGAGCCCGCGACGGAGGCGTGGGTCATGCGGCCGGGGTGCTCGATGAGCGACTCGACGCCGCCGAGGGACTCGCCGAGGGTGAAGAGGCGGGCCCGGTCGCAGACCGCGACGGCCGCCTCCTCGCCGCCCTCGACCTGGAAGGACACCATCCCGCCGAAGGACTTCATCTGCTTGGCCGCGACCTCGTGCCCGGGGTGCGAGGCGAGCCCCGGGTAGAGCACGTTCGTCACGCGCGGGTGGCGCGTGAGCATCTCGACGACGCGCTCGGCGTTCTCGCTGTGCCGGTCCATGCGGACGGCCAGCGTCTTGATGCCCCGCAGCACCAGCCAGGAGTCGAAGGGCCCGGCGACGGCACCCATCGCGTTCTGGTGGAACGCCAGCTCCTCGCCCAGCTCGGCGTCGTCGACGACGAGGGCGCCGCCGACGACGTCGGAGTGCCCGCCCATGTACTTCGTCATGGAGTGCACGACGACGTCCGCGCCGAGGGCGAGCGGCTGCTGGAGGTAGGGGCTCGCGAAGGTGTTGTCGACGACGAGCTTCGCCCCGGCCTCACGGGCGATCTGGGCGACGGCCTCGATGTCGGTGATGCCGAGCAGCGGGTTGGAGGGGGTCTCCACCCACACGGCCTTGGTGCGCGGCGTGAGCGCGGCCCGTACCGACGCCGGGTCGGAGGTGTCGGCGACCGACCACTCCACGCCCCACCGCGAGACGACCTTGGCGAACAGGCGGAACGTACCGCCGTAGGCGTCATTGGGGATGACGACGTGGTCGCCGGGGCCGAGCAGGGTACGCAGCAGGCAGTCCTCGGCGGCGAGGCCGGAGGCGAAGGCGAGGCCGCGGCGGCCGCCTTCCAGGGCGGCGAGGTTCTCCTCCAGGGCGGTGCGCGTCGGGTTGGCGCTGCGGCTGTACTCGTAGCCCCCGCGGAGCCCGCCGACTCCGTCCTGCTTGTACGTGGACACCTGGTAGATGGGCGGGACGACGGCGCCGGTGAGCGGGTCGGCGGTGTTGCCCGCGTGGATGGCGACGGTCTCGAAGTTCTGGCTGCTGTGCGAGTCACTCATGCGGCCTGAGCGTAATGCGGCGCGGGCCCCGGGGCGGGCGGGGCGAGGGGTGGCACGGGGCGGACGGCACAGGTTGACCGGCGGGGGCGGCCAGGTTGGCCAATTGTCACAGGCGTCTGGTTCGCTAGTACGTATGGAGATTCTCTGGGTCCTGATGGCAGTGGTCATGATCGGGGCGGTGCTCGGGCCGGTCCTGCTGCGCAGGCGCGGCGGAATCCGCCAGGTGCACCCGGGCTCGCCGGACGCGGCGGACCCGGCGAACTACGGCTTCGCGCGCCAGGAGGAGCTGGACATCCGCATGCCGGGCCCGGACGCGGACCTGATCGAGGTCCTCGACCTGGTGCAGCGCACGCAGGACTGGCGTGCCGCGTCGCAGCTGCTCGCCGGGACGGAGGTGCACGGTGAGCAGCGGTGGCAGCGCGTGCAGGCGTTCGCGGGCGCGGCGTCGCTGGAGCTGGCGCAGCGGCCGGGCGGGGTGGGGGACACCCCGGGCGGGCAGTGGCTGCGGGTGTGGCGGGCGGAGGCCCCGAAGGACGCGGGTGGCGCGGCCGTGCACGCGGAGTTCCTGGTGCAGCAGGCGTGGCGCTCCTCGACGGCCGGGACGGACGAGTTCCGGATCATCCTGGAGGAGGCGAAGGAGGCCTGCGGGCAGGCGGCCCTGCTCTCCCCCGGGGACCCGATTCCGTACATCGTCGAGCTGTCGATCGCGCGCGGCATGGCCTATCCGCGCGCGGACTTCGAGCAGCTGTGGCTGAAGATCCTGGACCGCGCCCCGGCCCACATGGGGGCGCATCTGGCGGCGCTGCACTACTGGTGCGAGAAGTGGCACGGCACCCGCGAGGAGGCGTACTCCTTCGCGGAGGCCGCGGCGGCCCGCGCCCCCAAGGGCTCCCTGCTCTCCGCGCTCCCGCTGTTCGCGGTGTACGAGCACCTGCCCGAGGTGAACCTGGTGCGGGGGTTCTACCAGAGCGAGGTCGTCACGAAGGCGATCGAGGGCGCCAGGTTCGCGGTGCACTCCGCCCGCCCCGACGACCCGATGCTGGCCCACGTCCGCCATCTCCTGGTCTTCTTCCTGGTGCGCTGCGAGCGCTGGGGCGAGGCCATGGACCAGCTGATCCACGTCGACGGCCACGTCGGCGCCCTCCCCTGGACCCTGTCCCCCGACCCGGCGGCGGATTACGCGGTCTACCGCGCCCTGGCCGTCGCCGGCTACGAGGCCAACGGCGGCAGCCCGGCGACGCTGCCCCGCTGACCGGCAGGAATGCCACCTCCCGTAGCGGCGTTCCACCTACTGGCCACTTGCCGCCAGGCCCGCCACGCCACAAGGAGTGAACCCTCATGATCTTCGGCCGCACGCCCGTCCTCCCCACCCCCGAGGAGGCCCTGAAGGGCCGCGAGACGCCCGAGTTCGAGGTCCCCTCCCGGCACACGGTGCTGGGCAACGCCCTGCTCGGCCCCTACCCCGAGGGCCTGGAGGTCGCGGACTTCGGCCTCGGCTGCTTCTGGGGCGCCGAGCGCAAGTTCTGGCAGACCGACGGCGTCTGGACGACCCTCGTCGGCTACCAGGGCGGCTACACCCAGAACCCCTCCTACGAAGAGGTGTGCTCCGGCCTCACGGGTCACACGGAGGTCGTGCGCGTGGTCTTCGACCCCGAGAAGGTCACGTACGCCGAGCTCCTGAAGCTCTTCTGGGAGTCCCACAACCCCACCCAGGGCTTCCGCCAGGGCAACGACGTGGGCACGCAGTACCGCTCCGCGATCTACACCCACACCCCCGCCCAGGAGGCCACCGCCACCGCCTCCCGCGACGCCTACCAGCAGGTCCTCACCGCAGCGGGCCACGGCGAGATCACCACGACGGTCCTCCCCGCGGCCGACCGCGCCTTCTGGCCCGCCGAGCCGTACCACCAGCAGTACCTGGACAAGAACCCCGACGGCTACTGCGGCATCGGCGGCACGGGCGTGAAGCTGGGCGACCCCTTCGAGACGAACTGGGGCGTGTCGTGCCCGACGGGGATCGCCCCGGCTGACGGCTGAGGCTGACGCCTCGGTCGAGCCCCCGGGCAGGACGGGCTCCCCTCGTGACCGCGTCAGCCCCCTGGTCGAGCGAAACGACCATCGACGTGCAGGTCACGTCGGGCGAGCCCGTACCGCGAACGACGGGTTCGGAGCCGAAGGTCACCTTCAGGTTCCAGGAGCCGGACGGATTCGACTGGATGCGGGAGTGGGGCGGACAACCACCGCGCGACGACGCCCGACGCATCTCGTGGCCCACGGCACCGTGAACGACCCTCCACCCCCGCACAGCCCACACCAAGGACCCCCATGCCCCATGCCTTCGCCCCCGACGGCACCGCCGTGTTCTACGAACTCCGGGGCTCCGGGGAGCCGTTGGTGTTGTTGAGCGGGCAGTCCAACAACCGGCACTGGTGGGACCCGGTGGTCGAGGAGTTCGCGGCCTGGTTCACCGTCGTCACGCTCGACTGGCGGGGGACGGGGGACAGCGACCGGCCCGACACGGACTCGTACAGCACGCGGGGGTTCGCGGACGATGTGGCCGCCGTGCTCGACGACGCGGGGATCGAGCGGGCGCACGTGTACGGGACGTCGATGGGCGGCCGGGTCGCGCAGTGGTTCGCCGCCGACTTCCCGGAGCGGGTGGAACGGCTCGTGCTCGGGTGTACGTCGCCGGGGGCGCCGCACGGCGTCGAGCGCGGGCCCGAGGTGCGGCGGGCGCTCGCGCAGGGTGATCCGCAGGCCGCGCGGCGCGTGCTCCTGGAGTTGATGTACACGCCGGCGTGGATCGCCGCCCAGGAGGCGGGCGGGCGGCGGGAGTTCGGGACGCTCGGGGACCCGTCCATGCCCGCGCACGCCCGGCGCCGCCATCTGCGGGCCAGCGCCCGGCACGACGCGTGGGACGCGCTCGTCGGGATCAAGGCGCCGACGCTCGTCGTGCACGGGAGCGACGACGCCTTCAACCCCACCGCCAACGCGCCCCTGCTGGCGCGGCGCGTGCCGGACGCCCGGATGCGGCTCGTCCCGGGCGCGCGGCACGCCTACTTCGAGGAGTTCGCGGAGGTGGCCACGCCTCTGGTCCTCGGGTTCCTGCGCGACGGCGAGGCGTGAGGCCGCGCCGCGCCGCGCCGCCTCGCGGGGCTACTCCCCCGATCCGTACGCCCGCGTGATGATCTCCAGCTTGTGGCCGTCCGGGTCGTCCCAGTACACCCCGCGGCCGCCGTCGTTCGTGTTGATCTGGTTCTCCAGCTTGTGGTACGGGTCCGCCCAGTAGGTCAGGCCCCGCTCCTTGATACGGCCGAAGATCGCGTCGAACTCGTCCTCGGAGACCAGGAACGCGTAGTGCTGCGGGACCAACGGGCCGCCGTCGCCCTCGTAGTAGTCGAGGGTGACGCCGTTGGGGATCTCCACGGGGATGAACGGACCGTACTGCGGGCTGACTTCGAGACCCAGGATGTCGGCGAGGAACTGCGCGGACGCCTTCTTGTCCGTGGCCGCCACAATCGTGTGGTTCAGCTCGATGGTCATCGTGCGGACCTCCTCGGACTTGCCGTGTTCGACCTGTGTACCTGACATCGACCACGTTATGTCCGGGCGTCCGGGCCGACATCGGTCAGCGGTTCGGCACGCGCTGCGCATTGCGCCCTAGGCCGGTGGTCGCAGGCGAATTCCGGTCACGGGGCCTGTCAGGGCCCCGGACCGGGCCGTACCACCGGGTCAGATCGTCGCCGCGTCGATCACGAAGCGGTAGCGGACGTCGCTCGCGAGGACCCGCTCGTACGCCTCGTTGATCTGCTCGGCCGAGATCAGCTCGATCTCCGCGCCCAGGCCGTGCTCGGCGCAGAAGTCCAGCATCTCCTGGGTCTCCTGGATGCCGCCGATGCCGGAGCCCGCGAGGCTCCTGCGGCCCAGGATCAGGGAGAAGAGGTTGAGCGACACGGGCTCCTCGGGGGCGCCCACGTTCACGAACGCGCCGTCCGTCTTCAGGAGGCCGAGGTACTTGTCCAGGGGCAGCGGCGCCGACACCGTCGAGACGATCAGGTCGAGGCTGCCCGCGAGCTGCTCGAACGTGGCGTCGTCACTGGTCGCGTAGTAGTGGTCGGCGCCGAGGCGCAGCCCGTCGTCCTTCTTGCGCAGGGACTGCGACAGGACGGTCACCTCGGCGCCCATGGCGTGCGCGATCTTGACGGCCATGTGGCCGAGGCCGCCGAGCCCGACGACGGCGACCTTCTTGCCGGGGCCCGCGTTCCAGTGGGCCAGCGGGGAGTACGTGGTGATGCCCGCGCACAGCAGCGGCGCGGCCACGTCCAGGGAGAGACCGTCGGGGATGCGGAGGGTGAAGGCCTCGTCGACGACGATGCGGGTGGAGTAGCCGCCGTAGGTGGGCCTGCCCTCCTTGTCGAGGGCGTTGTACGTCTGGATGTTGCCCTGGGTGCAGTACTGCTCCAGGCCCGCCTCGCAGTTCTCGCACGCACGGCAGGAGTCGACCATGCAGCCGACGCCGACACGGTCGCCGACCTTGAATGTGGTGACGTCGGCGCCGACCTCCGCCACCACGCCGGCGATCTCGTGGCCGGGCACCATCGGGAAGATGCCCTCGCCCCAGCCGTCGCGGGCCTGGTGGATGTCGGAGTGGCAGATGCCGGCGTACTTGACGTCGATCAGGACGTCGGAGGGGCCGACGGGGCGGCGCTCGATGGTGGTGCGGGCCAGCGGGGCGCCTGCCGCGGGGGCGGCGTAAGCGGGGACGTTCATGGTCCGTGCGGTCGTGTCCGCGGTCATGGCGGTCGTGTCTGCGGTCATGTCCTCGACGCTGTCACCTGCGCGAAGACCTACCCAGCCCTCCGTTGCGCGTACGTCCGGCGGGCCTACCACCGGCCGTCCTACCTCTGCCCTGCCTACCACTGGCAGTGTCAGGCTCCCGCGCCGGCGGGACGGAATACTGGACATCATGGACGACAACGCGCCCACCCCCCGGCGACAGCCGGAGCACCTCGACCCGCGCACCGAGCTGAGCGAGTTCCTGCGCACCCGCAGGGCCCGGTTGCAGCCGCACGACGTCGGCCTGCCCAGCTTCGGGCGGCACCGGCGGGTGCCGGGGCTCAGGCGCGAGGAGCTGGCGCAGCTCGCCGGGGTGTCGGTGGCGTACTACACCCGCCTCGAACAGGGCAACGGCCGCAACGTGTCGGGCGAGGTCCTGGACGCCATCGCGCGCGCCCTGCGCCTGAGCGACGCCGAGCACGCGCACCTCACGCATCTGGCGCGGCCGACCGCCCACAAGAAGAAGAAGGCGACCCGGCCCCAGCACCTGCGGCCCGCGGTGCGGCACCTGATGGACGCCATGGACGGCGTGCCCGCCTACGCCCTCGGGCGGCGCTCCGAGATCCTCGGCTGGAACAGGATGGCGTCCGCGCTCTTCGGCGACTGGGGGCTGCTTCCGCCCGAGGAGCGCAACTGGGCGCGGCTCACGTTCCTGAGCGAGGACATGCGGACGCTGTTCGACGAGACCTGGCAGCAGAAGGCCTCGGACATGGTCAGCTTCCTGCGGATGGAGGCGGGCTGCTATCCGAACGACCCGCTGCTGTCCGCCCTGGTGGGCGAACTCTCGGTGAAGAGCGAGGAGTTCAGGCGGCTGTGGGCCGCGCACGACGTGCGGGAGAAGGGCCACGGCGTCAAGCGCCTGCGGCACCCCCTGGTCGGCGAGCTGACCCTGTCGTTCGAGTCCATGCGCCTGCCCGACGACTACGAACAGACCCTGGTGACGTACCACGCGGAGCCGGGCTCGCCGTCGGCGGAGGGCCTGCGGCTGCTGGCGAGCTGGGGCGTGGACGCGGCGGACCCGGCGGCCCGCAGTGAGGTGCCGTAGGGACCCGCCGGGTCAGGAGCGGTACCGGGGGAACTTGGCCGTGTCGATGGTCCACCGGCCCATGGGGACGGCGTCGCCGAACTTGTACCGGCGCGGGGTGTCGGCGTACCGGGGCTCGCCACTGGCCGTGTCCGGACCGGAGTGCACGGTGACCGTGCCGTCCCTGGGGTCGACGATCACGTACTCGGGGACGCCCATGCGGGGGTAGTCGCGGAGCTTGGTGATGTAGTCGTTGCCGGGGTTCGAGGGGGAGACGACTTCGATGGCTACGGATACGTCGGGGGCGAAGACAGTGGGGTCCTCGGGCAGCTGGTCCCAGGCGTCCTCAGTCATGACCACAAGGTCGGCGGTACGGCACACACCGAGTGCGGGATGATCGACCCAGGTCTCCGCCATCGTCACGGCGTTCTCGTCCTGTTCCTCGAACTGGCGGGAGATCAGGGTGACGATGCGGCCATGCCACCTGGACGGACTCATCATGTGGACTTTGATCCCCTGCTCGCTGATGTCTGCCCGAACACGCATGCCACGCCGATCCGCCTCAGCCACTATGCCGTCAGCGAGGTCACGGAGCTTGTCATACGTGGCTGTCGACCAGTGCGGCTCGACCGTCTGCGCACTCATGCTGCGACTCCCTTGCGTGTGTGGTGCCCGGCCGCGCGGCCAGATCCCGTTTTCCACGGTACCCGCCACGCGCCCGGGCCACCTGACCCTTCCCCGTACGGGTGATCAGGGCTGGTACGGCGGCGCCGCCCCCCAGTTCCACAGCGGTACGGGCTGGCCGGTGGGGCGGGCCGCGTCCGGTCCGGAGAAGTAGACGGCGAGGCGCGTGCCCCACTCGACGTACGCGAGGAACGCCGAGCGGAACTCCGCGTCCGTCGGCAGCCCCGCCTCGTCCGCCGCGTCCTGGATGAGGTTCACCCAGCGGCGCCGCTGCGGCTCGGTGATGCCCTTGCCGAAGTGCTTGCCGACCATGTGGGCGTGGGCATCGGCGCCGCCGTGCTCCTTGGAGTACGCCGCCGGGCCGCCGAAGACCTCGCCGAGCCACTGCGCGACGTGCGCGGCGTGCTCGGGCGCGAGGCCCGCGAAGACCGGGGCGAGCAGGTCGTCGGCGAGCACCTTCTCGTAGAAGACCTCGGTGAGGCGGTCGAAGCGCTCCGCGCCGCCCGCCCACGCGTACAGCGTCGGCGTGGAGGCGCCCGATCCGCGCACGGACGTCGGGGTGTAGTGCCGCATCTCCTCGATGTTCTCGACGTACGGACGGATGTGCGCGAAGAAGTCCTGGAACTGCTGGGAGGATCTGAAGCCCTCCAGGTGGTCTTTCGTGGACGTCCAGGTGATCCGCAGGATGAAGTGCGCGCTTCCTTCGACGTCTTCCTCACATCGAGTGAGTTCGTAGTCCACGCACTGCGGCGCGGCGGCCAGCGGGACGGCGGCGAGGGTGTACGCGGCGAGGAACTCGGCGGCCCGGTCCTCGGGGACGCGGTAGCGGATGTACTCGACGGTGTGGGTGCTCATGGGGTGACGGCTTCCTTCTCCCTGGCGGCCGGGGCCTTGGCGCCCCAGTCCCAGAGTGCTTGCAGGACTTGACCCAACTCCCGGCCGTGCGAAGTCAGCTCATAGGTGACGGTGGGCGGCCAGCCGGGCGTCCGCGTGCGCCGGACGACCCCGGCGCCGGTCAGCTGGGTCAGCCGCTCGGCAAGTACTTTGTCGGACAACTCCGGGAGGGCGGCGGCCAGTTCGCTGTACGCGTACACGTCACCCGCGAGCAGTTCGCGGACCAGGAGCGTCGTCCAGCGGCCCCGCAGCGCCGCCAGGGTGACCTCGACGGGGCACTCGGCGGCGGGCGCGGTGACGCGGGCGCGCGGGTCGTCGGGCAGGCCGGGGCGCGGCCCTGCGATGCCCTCGGATGCCTGCCTTACCGTTCGGTGAGCCACGGGCGCGCCTCCTACTGTGCCGTTCATGAGCACATTCATCCTCCCCCAGCGCCCCGAGGACGTCCCTGCGGCGTTCGCCGAGCGGTTCAACAGCGGCGATCCGACGGCCGTCCGCGAGCTGTACGAACCGGGGGCCTGCTTCGTCCCCGAGTCGGGTGCCCCCGTGCACGGCGCCGACGCCATCGCCGCGCAGAACGCCCCGTTCCTCGCCCTCGGCCTGCCCATCTCCGTGACGCCCCGGCGCGTGCACGTCGCGGACGACATCGCGCTCCTGCTCGTCGACTGGGGGATCGACGGCGCGGTGCGGGCCACCGCCACGGACGTGGCGCGGCGCGGCGCCGACGGGTACTGGCGCTATCTGATCGACAGCCCGTTCGGTGCCGGGCGCCGCGGGGCGGAGGACTAGGACCTGCCCGAGGGGACTGTCCGAGGGGGCTGTCCGAGGACGCCCCCGGACGGGAAACGGCTCCCGGGGCCCGTCGGGCCCCGGGAGCCGCTCCTCGCGCTCCTTCACCTGTCCGCGGGAATCAGGTCGGTTCCCGCCGGACGCGGATCAGTTCCCCTGCCGTGAAGGCTGCCGTGAAGGCCGCTGCAAAGGTCACTTCCCGTAGTACGCGTTGTAGATCGAGATCGTGGACTTGTTGCCCTTCTTGTCCGTGATCTTGGCGTGGAACGAGATCGCCTTGCCCTTCTTCGGGTTCTTGATCTCGACCTTGCCGCCCTTGATCTTCAGCGGGCCGCCCCAGTGCCGACCGTAGTCGTAACTCACGTAGAAGTAGAGCGACTTGAGGTTGCCACCGGCCGCCGCGCCCGTGACCTTCAGCGGCACGGACTGCTTGGCGCCCGCGGGGGCCCGGCTGTCGAGGCCGACCGCCGCGCCGACGCGCACCCCGGAGACGGGCAGCTTCGTGGCGGTGGCCGTCTTCTTGGAGCGGAACGTCCAGTTGGCGTCGACCCGCGTGGAGGCCGCGGACACGGCCACCGAGCGCTTCACGGACGTCGACAGCTTGTACTCGGCGTCACCGGCGGGGACCGTGAACGGCTTGTCACCGGTCAGCGGGTCGTCGTTGGTGCCGATCTGGGTGCCGTCGCGGGTCAGCGTCGTCTTCACCGAGGTGTAGCGCGAGCCGCCCGCGTGGTTCTTGCCGTCGGCGAACACCGGCAGGTAGCCCACGAGCTTGTCGCCGTCGCGCACGACGCCGTAGTCACCGCCGACGCGCGGCCCGATGACGGCCGTGTTGAACGTCTTCGTGTACGTCTTGCCGCCGGTGAACGCCTGCGGCTTGCCCAGCGTGTACGACGCGTCGACGATCGGCCAGCCGTCCTCGTCGACACCGGCGCGCTGCTCGTACTCCAGGCCCCACTTGACCTTGTCGTCCGTGGAGACGTACAGGGTGCGGGTACTCGGCGCCTTCTGCGGGGCGCTGAAGCCGGTGGCGCTGAAGCTGCCGGGCAGACGGCCGTACGCGGTGGCCGTGGCCTGCTTGCCGCTGGAGGACGCGCCGAGGCCCGCCTTCACGGTGGCGAGGTCGGCGTCCCTGTACTCGCGGGTGTAGCCGGTCGCGAGCTTCTTCACGGGGCCGCCGGCGACGGTGCTGTACTGCGCCTTCTCGCCCTTCGTCCAGTGCCCCTCCCACTTCTGGAGCAGCGAGCCGTCGGTGACCCGCGGGCCGAGGTGGGCGCTGCGAAACCCGGTGTAGGAGTCCAGCCACCAGCCGAAGCCGTAGCCGCTGTCGCCCGCGGTGATCTCGTAGCCGGGCGAGGCGAACACGGACTTCGCGGCGGACGAGGGCACGCTGATGTCGACCGGCTTGGCGGTGCGGGCGTCCACGGTCAGCGTCGCGTCCTTGGTGACGTCGAGCTTCGGCTGCGAGATCCAGTCGGCGCCCTTGGTGACGTCCCGCGGGTCGACGAGGACACCGGCGTCCAGGACGTAACCGCCCTTGGGCACGCGGACCTTGGCGGTTCCCGACTCGTCGTACACCGGGACGAACTGCTCCTCGCCGAGCCCGGAGATGCCGACGAGCGTGGTGCTGTAGTGCTTCGCGGCCTGCCCGTCGCGGCCGATGTGCTTGACCGTCAGGTCGTACGACTCGACCTCGCGGTCGACCGCCGCGGCCGTGCGGACGCTCTGGCCGCCGCCGTTCGCCACGATGTACGCGGAGTAGGAGCCGTCGACCGTGCCGCCGAGGCGCGTGTCGGCCGTGAGGTCGACGGAGGCCGTGCCGCCCGCCGGGACGGTGACCTTCTTCGCACCGAGCGTGAAGAACCCGTCCGGCGCGGGGTCGCCCTTGGGGTCGGTGGACTCGGCGGTGAGGTCGAGGGTGACCTCCTGCTTGCCGAGGTTCCTGTAGGTGACCTTCTTGGTGACGGGCTTGTCGTCGGTGTGCGGCCACAGCTGGGTGCCGAAGCTGACCGACACCGGGTCGGCGATCACCGTCTGCTTGATGGCCCGGTCCACAGCGATGCGGCCCGAACCCTGCTGGAACGCCGTGTACGTGCCGGCCTTGGTGGACGCGGTCAGCGCGCCCTTGAGCTCCGGCTGCTTCCAGTCGGGGTGCTGCTGCTTGAGGAGGGCGGCGGCGCCCGCGGCGTGCGGGGTGGCCATCGACGTACCGGAGATCGTCAGATAGCCCTCGGGCTTCTGGCCGACCTCCTTCTCGATCTCGCTGCCGGGGGCGGCGGCCGCGGTGATGCCGACGCCGGGCGCGGTCACGTCCGGCTTGATCGCGCCGTCGCCGACGCGCGGGCCCTGGCTGGAGAAGGGCGCCAGCTTGTCGTTGTCGTCGACCGCGCCCACGGTCAGCGCCGCGTCCGCGCTGCCGGGCGAGCCGACCGAGCGGGGCGAGCCGTCGTTCCCGGCGGCGATCGCGAAGAGGATGCCCTTGTCGGCGGAGACCTTGTCGACCGCGGCCTCCAGCGGGTCGACACCCGGGGTGTCACCGCCGCCGAGGCTGAGGTTCACGACGTCGGCGCCCTCGGCCGCGGCCCAGTCGATGCCCGCGATGATGCCCGAGTCGTCGCCGGAGCCGGTGTCGCCGAGGACCTTGCCGTTGAGGACCTTCGCCCCCGGGGCGACGCCCTTGTACGCGGCGTTCTTGGTGCCGGTGCCCGCCGCGATGGACGCGACGTGGGTGCCGTGCCCGACCCGGTCCTTGGTGTCGGGCGACGGCGTGAAGTTCTTCGCCCCGACGACCTGTTCCTTCAGGTCGGGGTGGGTGGCGTCGACGCCGGTGTCCAGGACGGCGATCCTGACGCCCTTGCCGTCGTACCCGGCCTCCCACGCCTTCGGCACGCCGATCTGCTTGACGGACTTGTCCAGGTTGGCCTTGCGCACCCCGTCGAGCCAGACGCGGCTGATGCCGGCGGCGGTCGTGCGCGCCCCGTCCCGCTCGGCCGTCAGGGTCTGCCACAACTGGGCGGCGTCCCGCTCGGGGGTCTGCACCGCGTCGGCGTTGAGGGTCTTCAGGGTGCGGCGGAGCTTGGTGCCGCCCGCGTCGCGCACCTCGGACCTGGCCGCTCCGGCCGCGCCCTTGTAGCCGACGATGACCTTCAGGCCCTGCTTCTGGGCGGTGCGGTTGTCCTTCTTGCTCAGCTCCGTGACATCGAACAGGCGCTGGTCGAGCTTGCCTTCGTCGACCAGGCGCTGGGCGTCCGCCGGTACGACGAGGGTGTGGCCGTCGTGCCGGCTGGTCCGCACGGGTATGCGCTCACGGCCCTTCGCGGGCTCGAACGCGATGGGGCGCCCCGTGCTGTCGAGGGTGACACGGTCACCGGTGAGCAGCGTGATGTGGTGGCGTACCGGCACCCTGACGTCGTCGGCCGACGTCCCTGCCGGGTGGCCCTGCCGGGCCGCGTCCGGGTCGGCCTGCGCCGGGCTGGTCATGCCCGCCGCGAGTGCCACGGCCGCGGCGGTGGCGACGGCGGCCGCGGCCGCCCGCCGTGCCGTGACCGGTCTCTTCGCTTTCTGGACTTGTCTGAGCAAGTTTCCCCCTCAAGGTGAAAGCACTGAGTCACGCAGCATGTCGAGGGGGACGATATCTGCTCAACTATGGGGCAGAAGTGGCTACTTGACGTTGTTGGCCGGTTCACCATGGTGCCGCAACACCCCGGACACGAGGGTCATGCCACGGACACGAGGGCCATGCCGCGGAGACGACGGCGGGCCCGTGGACACGACGGCGGGCCCGTGGACACGACGGTGGCCCGCACCCCGGTGGGGTGCGGGCCACTGCGCGCGGTTCGGCGGGTGTGCGCCGGTCAGACGGCGGAGCCTGCCTTCCACTGCGCCCAGCTCATGTTCCAGCCATTGAGACCGTTGTCCGGGGCGATGGTCTTGTCGCCGGTGTTGCGGACGTCGACGACGTCACCGGTGATCGAGTTCTCGAAGAACCAGGCGCCGGGCTTCGACTTGTCGCCCGCGCCCTTGGCGTCCTGCAGACCGATGCAGCCGTGGCTGGTGTTCACGTTGCCGAAGATCGACGGCGAGCCCCAGTAGTTGCCGTGGATGAAGGTGCCGGAGGAGGACAGGCGCATGGCGTGCGGCACGTCCTTGATGTCGTACTCGCCCTTGCCGTCGTTGTCCGTGAAGCCGACGGTGGCGCCGTTCATCCGGGTCTCCTTGAACTTCTCGGAGATCACCATCTTGCCGTTGTACGTCTTGTTCTCCGGCGAGCCCGCGGAGATCGGGATGGTCTTGATGACCTTGCCGTCCCGCATGATCTTCATCTGCTTGGTCTTGGCGTCGACGACCGAGATCTGGTTGCGGCCGATCTTGAACGTGACGGTCTTCTGCTGGACGCCGTAGACCCCGTCGGAGCCCTCGACGCCGTCGAGCTTCAGCTTCAGGGTGACCGTGGAGTTGCCCTTCCAGTAGTCCTGGGGGCGGAAGTCGAGGCGGTTGGCCCCGAACCAGTGGCCCACGACCTCCTGGCCGCTGGTGGACGACACCTCGATGCGCGACTGCACGGCCTTCTTGTTCGTGATCGCCTTGTCGAAGTTGATCGACACCGGCATGCCCACGCCGACCGTCGAGCCGTCCTCCGGGGTGAAGCTGCCGATGAAGCTGTTGGACTTCGAGACGGTGGTGAACGAGGAGTTCTCGTGCGCCTTGCGGCCCTCGGAGTCCTTCGCCGTCACCGCGATCTTGTAGGTGGTGGCGCGCTCCAGCTGGCCGCTGGGCTTCCAGCTCTTCTTGTCCGCGGACATGTCGCCCTCGACCGCGGCGCCGCCCTCGGCCTTCATGACGACACTCGTGAGCGTGCCGTCGCTCACGGTGACCTTGGCGTCCTTGTTGATGCCCGCGTTGTCGGAGCCGTTCTTCGGCGCGATCTCGATCTTGGCGTCCGAGGTCTTCTCGGCCGCCGCCTCGTCGACCTGGTTCTGCGACTTCTTGCCGCTGCCCGAGCCGCTCTTGTCGCCGCCGTCGTCGCTACAGGCGGAGAGCACAAGCACCCCGCCGACCAGGGCGGACACGGCCATCAGACCCCTGCGCCGCTTACTGTCCGTCATTACACGCTTCTCCATCGTCGCCGAATCCCCAAGACCCCGCGGGTCCCCCCGTGACCCCGCCTAACGCCTTGCCCGGTGCATCCCGTTCCATTTCTGCCGAAGATGTGGTGAACACCACGTCAGCGGCGGGGCCGGGACGGCCGTGCGTCCAAGAGACGACTGAGCCCCGGGCGGCGGTTGCCGCCCGGGGCTCCCAGTTTCAGAAGAAGCTTCCCGGGGCGCTGTCCGCCCGCCGCGGCTACGGCTCGTCGCCGTCCTCGGCGTCATCATGCTCGTCCGGGTCCCATTCCGGCGAATCGGGGTCGTAGTCGATCACCTCGCTGCTCCACGAGGCCTGGGTCAGCTCCACGCCGGGGACGTTCCCCAGGAGGTCGACGGGGTCCACGAGGTAGGCGAGCGCCTCCGCGTCGTCCTCCTTCACGGCGGCCTGGGCATGCGCCCGCTCGTCGTCCGGCATGTACGCGTCCTGGGCGATGCGCCCGAGCGCGGTGGAGCGCAGGTCCTCGGGACCGTCCACCTCGACCACCAATTCGACGCGCAGTCGCACAAAGCGTGATGTCTCGTCCGTACTCATACGCCGGAGCGTACGGCCCGTGACCGTCGTGGCTTTCCCGCGACCCGCGCCTTTCACTAGCATCGCCCCAGACGGCCAATTCGCCAGCTCCACAAGGGGGATCCGTTTCCCGTGATCGCACGTCGACCGCTGCTGACCGCAGCCGCAGCCGGGGCCCTGCTCGGCGCCCTGTGGTTCGTCCCCTCCGCGAAGGCGACCGCCTCGCCGGGCACGCCCGGCGACCTCCCGCGCCACTCGACGAGCTCGACACACGAGACAGCCCACGCCGACGGCCGCCTGGCCGAATCCGGCGGCATCGACACGACTCCGTACGTGGCCGGGGGCACGGCCTTCCTGGGCCTGGGGGCGGGGTTCGTCCTGTACTCGGTGCGCCGGGAGCGGGCGGAGATGTTCTGAGGGCGGGCTGAGCCCTCGCCTGGCCCTTGCCGGGCTTGGTGGGCTTGTTGGGCTTGTTGGGCTTGCTGGGCTTGCTGGGCTTGCTGGGCTTGCTGGGCTTGCTGGGCTTGCTGGGCTTGCTGGGCTTGTCGAGTCTGCTGGGTCCGCTGGCTCTGCTGAGCGCGTACGCGCGTGGCCCCGGCTCCGGTTCGTCCGGAGCCGGGGCCACGCGTCGTCAGCGCGTCGTCCTGAGGTCAGGCCAGCGGTCCCGTCACCTGCTCCACGGCCGCGACGAGCCGCCCCTCGCGGACGAAGGTGTCGGCGGCCTCCAGGTCCGGGGCCAGGAAGCGGTCGGGTCCCGGGCCCTCTACGCCCGCCTTGCGGACGGCCTCGATGGCGGCGCGGCTGGCGGGGGCGGGGGTCAGGCCCGTGCGCAGCTCGATCGCGCGGGTGGCGGCGTACAGCTCCACGGCGATGATCCGGTTGAGGTTGGCCACGGCCGTACGCAGCTTGCGCGCGGCCGACCAGCCCATGGAGACGTGGTCCTCCTGCATCGCCGAGGACGGGATGGAGTCGACGGAGGCCGGGACGGCGAGCCGCTTCATCTCGCTCACCAGAGCCGCCTGCGTGTACTGGGCGATCATCAGGCCCGAGTCGACGCCCGCGTCGTCCGCGAGGAACGGCGGCAGGCCGTGGCTGCGGTTCTTGTCGAGCAGCCGGTCGGTGCGGCGCTCGGCGATCGAGCCGAGGTCGGCGGCGGCGATGGCGAGGAAGTCCAGGACGTACGCCACGGGGGCGCCGTGGAAATTGCCGTTGGACTCGACACGACCTCCCCCAGTGCCGAAAGCCTGGGAGGTGCCCCCAGGCAGCACCACGGGGTTGTCGACGGCGGACGCCAGCTCGCGCTCGGCGACCGTACGGGCGTGCGCGAGGGTGTCCCGGCCCGCGCCCGCGACCTGCGGGGCGCAACGCACCGAGTACGCGTCCTGCACGCGGGGCGCGTCGTCCTGGTGATGGCCCGTCAGGCCCGAACTGGCGAGGACTGCCAGCATGTTGGCGGCCGACGCGGACTGGCCCGGGTGCGGGCGAATGGCGTGCAGCTCGGGGGCGAGGACCTTGTCGGTGCCGAGCAGCGCCTCCAGGCTGAGGGCGGCGGTGACGTCGGCGGACTTGTACAGCGTGTCGAGGTCGGCGAGGGCCATGACCAGCATGCCGAGCATGCCGTCGGTGCCGTTGAGGAGGGCGAGGCCTTCCTTCTCACGCAGTTCGACGGGGGTGATGCCGTGCGCGGCGAGCAGTTCGCCCGCGGGCTTCAGCTCTCCGTCCGGGCCCTCGGCCTCGCCCTCGCCCATCAGGGTCAGGGCACAGTGGCTGAGCGGGGCGAGGTCGCCGGAGCAGCCGAGGGAGCCGTACTCGTGGACGACCGGGGTGATGCCGGCGTTCAGGATGTCGGCCATGGTCTGCGCGACCTCGGGGCGGACGCCGGTGTGGCCCGAGCAGACCGTCTTCAGGCGCAGGAACATCAGCGCGCGCACGACCTCGCGCTCCACCCGCGGGCCCATGCCGGCCGCGTGCGAGCGGACGATGTTTCGCTGCAGCTGGGCGCGGAGGTCCGGGCCGATGTGCCGGGTGGCGAGGGCGCCGAAGCCGGTGCTGACGCCGTAGACGGGGTCCGGCTTGGCCGCGAGCGCGTCCACGATCTCGCGGGCCGCGGCGAGGGCGGTGACGGCGTCCTCGCCGAGTTCGACGCGTGCGTTGTGGCGTGCGACGGCTACGACGTCCTCTGCGGTTGTGCCGGTGGTTCCCAGCACCACGGTCTGCATATCCATATTCAGGGAGCCTACGCACTGAATCGCCTCGTGTCACGAGTCCGTCTGCTCCGGCTGTCCCCGCCCGCTCCGCGGCGGGGTGTCCCCACCCGCCCGCCCGTTTCCAGTCGGCCGCGGGCCCCTGGCCGCCAGTGGCACGGCCGGTCCGTCGGCGGCTGCGGGCCGTCCGTTCTATCGCCGCTCCGCGGCGAGATCCCCCACCCGCCCACCCGTTTCCAGTCGGCCGCCGCCCCCTGGCCGCCAGTGCCACAGCCGGTCCCTCGGCGACTGCGGGCCGTCCGTCGTTCCGCCGCTCCGCGGCGAGGCCCCCAGCTGCCCGCCCGCCCGTTTCCAGCCCACGGCAGGCTGCCGGCCGCCAGTGCCACGACCAGTCGCTCGGCGGCTGCAGCCCGTCAGTGCCCAGCCCGGCCTTCGGCAGCTACGCGTCGCCAGCCCCCCGCTGTGGGCAGCTGGGCCCCGTGCCGGCCAGAGCGCCCCCGCCTACCTCCCGCGGAAGCGTCGCCGCTCGGCCGCGCCCGCTCCCGCGGGCCGGGCCGAATCGGCGAGGGTGATCACCGCGTCCTCGCCGCCCGCAGCGCCCTCCCGCCCCGCCACCACCGGCTTGGCCGCCCCCGCGGCCTTCGCCCGGTACTGGGCCGCGTCCGCGAGGCGGAACAGGCGCCGAGCCGACCGCACCGCCCCGATCGGGTCCCCGGTCGACGCCACGCCGCAGGCGACCCCGTCCCCGAGCTCCAACTCGTCCGCCCGCACGCACAGTTCGTCGGCGACCCGCACCACCTCGTCCGCCGACGGCCCCACCGAGAGCAGACAGAACTCGTCCCCGCCGAGCCGCGCGGCCAGCGCCCCCGGCAACATCGCCCCGCACAGCGACAACACCGACCCGAACCGTTCCAGCAGCCGGTCCCCCACCGCGTGCCCGAGGGTGTCGTTGACTCGCTTGAGCCCGTTCAGGTCGCACACGACGAGGCTCACCACCGCCCCCTCGGCCCGGTGCCGCTCGACGGCCTCGTCGAGCCGCAGATCGACCGCGCGCCGGTTGGCGAGCCCGGTCAGGGAGTCCGTGAAGGCCAGCCGCCGCGCCTCCTCGAGGCGCTCGGTCTGGGCGATCCCGGCGGCGACGACAGCCGCGAGCACGGAGGCGAAGTCCGCGTCGCCCCGCTCGAAGACGTGCTCCCCGACGGGCCGGGCCACATACAGCTCGCCCCAGGCCCGCCCGTGCAGCACGACCGGCGCGACCACACAGCACCCGCGCCCGCGCCTGCGCAGCGCGGCCACCCGCTGGTGGCAGTAACCGGCACGCTCCCGGTCCCCGGGCCCACCCGCCGTCTCCACCCACGCGTGCGGCTCACCGCCCCCGGCCCACCGCTCGTGCAGGAACTCGGTGATCTCCGGGAACTGGTGCACGGGGTAGGCCTCACCATCGGGGAACTCCTCCTCCCCCGGGGCGCGTTCGCCGACGTTGGCGAGCACCCGCAGCCGACCGCGCTCCCGCTCCCAGACGGACAGCGCGGCGAAGCTCCCGCCCAGGGCGAGCAGCGCGCCCTGGGCGGCGGCCCGCCAGGACTCACGCGGAGTGTGCGCGGCGGCCATGCCCTGCGCCAGGGCCACTACGGCACGCAGCCGAATGTCCTCACCCATTGCTCCAGGTTACGGACATTTCACGCATAGAGAGATCCGGCGAATAAAATGGCACATCCGCCCCGGGGGGGGCGGGCCGACCGTCCGCACTCGTCAGCGGGGCGCCCGGCGCGGTCCGGCACGCCAGCCTTCCCAGTACGGCCCAGCACGCCCGGGTGCGGCCCACCACACCCAGGGAGCACATCAGCCCGTCCAATGCGGCCCAGCACGCCCGGCGCAGCCCACCGCATCAGCCCGCCCAGTACGGCCCAGCACGCCCCGGTGCGGCCCCGCACGCCCAGCAGCCCGGTGCGACGCAGCCTGCCCCAGCACGCCCAGTGCGCCCGGCCCGCCCAGCACGCCCAGCACGCCCAGTGCGACCCTGCCCGCCCCAGCACACCCCGCACGCCCCATCCCGCCCCCAGTGCGACTGGCCCCAGGGTGCCGGGCGGGTGGGTGGGAAACCCGCCGCGGTAGCGGCGGGACGGCTGCAGCGGCCCGGCACCCCGCGCCCCCACACCCGCCCGAGGCGGCGCACCCGGACAGTGCGACTGGCCCCACGATCACGGGCGGGCGGGCGGGGAAAACCCGCCGCGGTAGCGGCGGGACGGCTGCAGCGGCCCGGCACCCCGCACCCCGCACCCCGCACCAGCCAGGCCAGCGCCCCCGGACGGCACGCCGAGCAGCCCCACAGCACCCGCCCCCCACCCCCCGAGGGCGCCCTCGCCCGCCTACTCCCCGGGCCACTCCGGCTTCCGCTTCTCGTTGAACGCGGCCACGCCCTCCGCCCGGTCCCCGGAGAACGCCACCGAGCGCCAGGCCGCGTCCTCGACCTCCAGGCCGGCCCGGAGGTCGAGGCCGTGGCCGAGGCGCAGGGCGCGCTTGGCGGCGCGGAGGCCGACGGGGGAGTTGGCCGCGATGCGGGCCGCGAGGGCGAGGGCCTCGTCGCGGTCCTCGCCCGCCCCGGCGACGAGGTCGACGAGGCCCAACTCCTTGGCCTCGGCGGCCTCCACGCGCCGCGCGGAGAAGATCAGCTCGGCGGCCCGCGCCGCCCCCACGCGCCGGGGCAGGAGTTGCGTACCGCCGCCACCGGGGATCACGCCGACGGACACCTCGGGAAGGCCGACGACGGCGGTGGGGTCGGCGACGATGATGTCGCAGGACAGGGCGAGCTCGAAGCCGCCGCCGAGCGCGAAGCCGTGCACGGCGGCGACGGTCGGCATCGGCAGCTCCAGGACGCCGGTGTAGGCGGCGCGGGCGACGGGCCGCTGGCGCACCAACTCGGCGTCGGAGAAGGAGTTCCGCTCCTTGAGGTCGGCGCCGACGCAGAAGGCGCGCTCGTGGGTGGAGGTGAGCACCACGACGCGCGCGTCCGGGTCCGCGGCGAGCGCCGCGCAGGCCTCGCCGATCGACCGGGCCATGGCGCTGGACACGGCGTTCATGGCCTTCGGCCGGTCCAGCGCGAGCTCGGCCACGTACCCGTGCCGCCGGACCTCCACGAACTCCCCGAACCGACGCTCGCCCATGACCCCTCCACCTGACGGTTAACGACCGTTACCCGGCGATCATGTCAGCCGTCGGGCCCGTTGGGTACCCGGCACCGGGCGCGG
Organism: Streptomyces flavofungini; assembly: GCF_030388665.1. NCBI lineage: Bacteria > Bacillati > Actinomycetota > Actinomycetes > Kitasatosporales > Streptomycetaceae > Streptomyces > Streptomyces flavofungini. The sequence goes on from NZ_CP128846.1 coordinate 3,495,988, forward strand.
GTCAGCCGCGGCGGGCGAGCAGCCAGGGCTCGACGATGCCGAGCCCGCGGACCGGCCGCTGCCACATGGGCTGCAGGGCGAAGCGGTAGCCGGGCGGCTCCTCGCCCTCCTTCTCGGCCTTCTCGGCCAGGGCGGCGGCCTCCGTCTCGGAGGCGGGCGCGTCGCCGGTGCGCACCAGTTCCTCGGCGAGCGCGCCGTCGACGAGCACGGCGTCGCGGGGCGCTATCGAGGTGAGCCGGGACGCGAGGTTCACGGTGGTGCCGAAGACGTCGCCCATGCGCGTGGTGACGGTGCCGAAGGCGATGCCGACGCGCAGCTCGGGCATGGTCTCGTCGTTGGCCATGGTCTCGATGAGGCGCAGCGCGATCTCCGCGGCGGTGCCCGCGTCGTCGGCGGCGTACAGGACCTCGTCGCCGAGGGTCTTGATGAGCCGCCCGCCGTGCGCGGCGACCAGGTCGGCGGCGGTGGTCTCGAACGCCTCGACCAGCTCGCCCAGTTCCTCCTCCTCCATGCGCCGGGTGAGCCGCGTGAAGCCGACCAGGTCGGCGAACCCGACGGCGAGCCGCCGGTCGACCATCTCCTCGTCGTCGGCGGCCTGCACGACGCGCCCGGTGGCGGCGGCGAGCTGGCGCCGCCACACGTACACCAGGAACTCCTCCAGCTCCGGCAGGAGCAGCTCCACCAGGGGGTACGTGACCTCGGTGCGGGTCATGCCCGGCTCGGGGGGCTCCGTCAGGCCCTCCAGGAAGGAGTCGATCTGCCATTCGGCCAGGCGGGCGGTGGTCTGCCCGGTGGAGCGCGCCACCTGGACGGCCATGGCCTCGCTGAGCAGCCCCGCCTCCACCAGACCGGCGAGCCGCCGCAGCGCGAGCACGTCGGCCTCGGTCAGGGCCTTGGCCTGGCCGATGTCCGGGAAGCCCATGGCGCGCCAGAAGCGCGAGGCCAGCTCCATGGAGACACCGGCGCTGCGGGCCGCCTGGAACGGGGTGTAGCGGCGGTCGGCGCCGAGGATGAGCTGTTCGAGGCGGAGCGCGAGCGGGTCCTTGTCGGCACCGTCGCCGCCGTCGGTGCTGTCCACACTGCCCGCGCGGTCCGGGCCGCCCGTGCCGTTCAGGCCCCCCGTGCCGTTCAGGCCGCGCACGCCGCTGCCGGGTCCGCTCCCGGCGAGGTCCGGTTCGTCCGGCTTCTCGTCGTCCGCGGGGGCGGCGGAGCCCTCGTCGGCCGCGCCGCTCGGGTCGCGTTGCGGGTAGGCCGATTCCGCCGGGCGGGGGTCACCGTCGGGGCCGGGGGGTGTGCCCTGGCCGGAGCCGGTGTCGTCGACGGTCACGCCTGCTGCCCTTCCGATCTGCCGTGGTCAGATATCGACCGGCGCCAACTTTACGGCAGGTGTGCCGCAGCTCACTCCCGACTCCGGCGTGCCGGGTCGCCCGATGCCGGCGGGGCACCCGCGCGGGACCGCGACCGCGGGTGTCGGGGCCCCTCTCAGCCCTCCCCCGCGGGCCGCAGATGCACCACGTCCCCCGCCCCCACCGGCTCCCGCACCCCGTCCTCCGTGGCGAGGACGAGCCGCCCGTCGCCGTCTACGGCCACGGCCTCGCCCGTGACGTCGCGCCCGCCGGGCAGTTCGGCGCGGACCCTGCGGCCGAGCGTGGCGCATCCGGCCGCGTACGCCTCCTGCAGGCGCGTCGACGCCGGGTCGCCGCCCGCCGCCCGCCACTTCCCGTACCAGTTCTCCACCTCGCGCAGCACGGCCCGCAGCACCGGATCGCGGTCGGTGCCCGCCGCCCCGGCGAGGGCGAGGGACCCGGCCCCGGGCACGGGCAGTTCGTCGGCGCGCAGGGAGACGTTGACGCCGACACCGACGACGATCCCGCCGCCGCCGACGGATCCGGCGCGCTCCGCGAGGATGCCGCCGGCCTTGCGCTCCTCGCCGTCGACAGCGACAAGAAGGTCGTTGGGCCACTTCAGGGCGGTGTCGACCCCGGCGGCGCGGGCGATGCCCGTGGCGACGGCGACGCCGGTGAGGAGGGGGAGCCACCCCCACCGCTCCACCGGTACGTCGTCCGGCTTGAGCAGGACGGAGAAGAACAGGCCGGAGCGCGGGGGCGCGCTCCAGCGCCGGTCGAGGCGCCCGCGCCCCGCGCTCTGCTCCTCGGCGACGAGGACGGCGCCCTCGGGCAGTTCGTCGGCGCGGGCGGCGAGGTCGGTGTTGGTGGAGCCGGTGGTGGCGACGACGTCGAGGGACGTCCACAGGCCGCCCTCGCGGACGAGGGCGCGGCGCAGCGCGGCGGCGGAGAGGGGCGGCCGATCCAGGTCGGACCAGCGGCTCGGGGGGTCGTTTGCGTCATTCGGCGGCGTCATGCAAGCCACCCTAGGTGTGGTAAACGCCGCACTGCACAGGCGTATGCGCGCCGATACGCTACGGGGCAGTAGCCAGCTGGCACAGAGTGCCACCAGCGCACGACCGTCACCCGCCCCAGTCCCCATTGAGCAGGCAGGGAGCCGCGACCCGATGTCCGAGCCGCAAGAGCCCACCAGGGCCGAAACGCCCGACACTGAGATCGACATCCACACGACGGCGGGCAAGCTCGCCGATCTGCGGCGCCGCATCGACGAGGCGAAGCACGCGGGTTCCGCGCGGGCGGTCGAGAAGCAGCACGCGAAGGGGAAGCTGACCGCGCGCGAGCGGGTCGAACTTCTTCTGGACGAGGGTTCGTTCGTCGAGCTGGACGAGTTCGCGCGGCACCGCTCCACGAACTTCGGCCTGGAGGCCAACCGGCCGTACGGCGACGGGGTGGTGACCGGATACGGCACGGTGGACGGCCGCCCGGTGGCGGTGTTCTCGCAGGACTTCACTGTGTTCGGCGGCGCGCTCGGCGAGGTCTTCGGCCAGAAGATCGTGAAGGTGATGGACTTCGCCCTGAAGACGGGCTGTCCGGTGGTCGGCATCAACGACTCGGGCGGCGCCCGCATCCAGGAGGGCGTGATGGCGCTCGGGATGTACGGGGAGATCTTCCGCAGGAACACCCACGCCTCCGGTGTGATCCCGCAGATCAGCCTCGTGGTCGGCCCGTGCGCGGGCGGCGCGGTGTACTCCCCCGCGATCACGGACTTCACGGTCATGGTCGACCAGACGTCGCACATGTTCATCACGGGCCCGGACGTCATCAAGACGGTCACCGGTGAGGACGTCGGCTTCGAGGAGCTGGGCGGCGCCCGCACGCACAACGCGACCTCGGGCGTGGCGCACCACATGGCGGGTGACGAGAAGGACGCCATCGAGTACGTGAAGTCGCTCCTGTCGTACCTGCCGTCGAACAACCTGACCGAGCCCCCGGCCTTCCCCGAGGAGGCGGACCTCGAACCGTCCGACGAGGACCGCGAGCTGGACACGCTCGTGCCGGACAGCGCGAACCAGCCGTACGACATGCACACGGTCCTCGAACACGTCCTGGACGACGCCGAGTTCTTCGAGACCCAGCCGTTGTTCGCGCCGAACATCATCACGGGCTTCGGCCGCGTCGAGGGCCACCCGGTGGGCCTGGTCGCCAACCAGCCGATGCAGTTCGCGGGCTGTCTGGACATCGACGCGTCCGAGAAGGCGGCGCGGTTCGTGCGCACCTGCGACGCGTTCAACGTGCCCGTGATCACCTTCGTGGACGTGCCGGGCTTCCTGCCGGGCGTGGACCAGGAGCACACGGGCATCATCCGCCGCGGCGCCAAGCTCATCTACGCCTACGCCGAGGCCACGGTCCCCCTCATCACCGTCATCACACGCAAGGCGTTCGGCGGGGCGTACGACGTGATGGGCTCCAAGCACCTGGGCGCCGATCTGAACCTGGCCTGGCCGACGGCGCAGATCGCGGTGATGGGCGCGCAGGGCGCGGTGAACATCCTGCACCGCCGCACGATCGCGGCGGCCGAGCCCGAGGCCCAGGAGGCCACCCGGGCCCGCCTGATCCAGGAGTACGAGGACGCGCTCCTGAACCCGTACACGGCGGCCGAGCGCGGCTACATCGACGCCGTGATCCTGCCGTCCGAGACCCGCTCGCACCTCGTCCGGGGCCTGCGTCAGCTGCGGACGAAGCGGGAATCCCTGCCTCCGAAGAAGCACGGCAACATCCCGCTGTAGCCCGCGCCGACCACTTCACCAGCGCCGCCCGCTCACCCGCTTAGCCCGATTCACCCGCTTCGCCCGCTTCGTCCCCGAAGGGAGCCACTGTGATCAAGGTCGTACGGGGCAATCCCACCCCTGAGGAGCTGGCCGCCGCCCTGGCGGTGGTCCAGGCGCGCGCCGCGGCGGCAGCGCACGCGCCGTCCGGCGCGCCCCCGGTCCCGGCCGCCTGGGCGGACCCGGCGCGGGTGGCCCGCGAGCGGCTGCCCGCTCCGGGCGCGGCGGCGTGGAGCCGCACGTACTGGCCGGGGTGACCCGAGGTGCCCGTGGGGCGCGCGCGATCCGTGCGCGCCCCACGATCCGCCCCCGGATCAGCTCCCGAGCACCGACCCGAAGCTCTTGTTCTGGTAGGTGAGGCCGAACGCCTTCTCGCTGAGCGCGTACGCCCCGGTCGTCGTGACCCCGGCCGAGGACCCGCGCAGCACCCAGTCCGAGCCGTCGGACCAGCGCGCCCCGGCGAACACGTCCTCGTCGGCCGCCGCGACGACGACCTCGGCCCGGCCGTCGCCGTCGGTGTCCTGCACGCGGACGGCGGAGCCGAAGCGGTCGTCGTCCTCGGCGGCGCCGGGCACGCCCGCCGTGCTCTGGTTCAGGGCCTGCGCGCCCGCGCCGGTGAGGCCGGACGCGGAGCCCTTGAGGAGGGTGACGGCGCCGGTCGCGACGCGGCCGTCCACGTCCTCGGCGGGCGCGCCGACCGCTACGTCCGCGTAACCGTCGCCGTCGACGTCACCGACCGCGGCACTCGCCCCGAACTCGTCGCCGCCCTCGTCCACGCCCGGCACACCCGGGCTGTCCTGGTCGAGGACCGTCTTGCCGCCGGTGCCGGGGCCCGCGGGGCCGCCGTAGTAGACGCCGACGCCGCCGCCCTTGGCGAGGTCGTAGTCGGTGACGACGACGTCGGCGTAGCCGTCCTTGTCGATGTCGCCGGAACCCTTCAGGCCGATGCGGGTCGGGGGCAGCGCCGCGGGCCGGTCGGTGAACGTCATGCCGTCACGGCCTCCGGCCCAGTGGCCGAACCAGCCGTTCAGCTCGTCGCCCTCGATGTTCTCGATGCCGGAGGCCAGCAGGTCGTCGTCGCCGTCACCGTCGTAGTCGCCGGCGTCCAGGCGCTCGACGATCCGGAAGCCGTCACCGCCGCCCATGCTCAGCCGCCGCTGCTCGGGCGCCCTGGTGCGGGTGAAGCCGTCGCCGGACATGCTGACGCCGCCGTAGTACGAGTGCGTGGCGAGCTGCTGCCTGCCGTCGCCGTCGAAGTCGCCGACGGCCACGGACCGGCCGTAGTGCAGGTCGAGGCCGGGGTGCGGCGTCGCCGTGCTCAGGCCGCCGTTGTTCAGGCCGCCCCGGCCGCCCCACAGGACGGTCATGAGCCCGGCGTCGTCGTTCTCGCCCGGGACGCCGACGACCAGGTCGGTGTACCCGTCGCCGTCGAGGTCCCCGGTGTCGTACGCCCCGCCGAACTGGTCCCCGGCCTCCGGGACGCCCGGCACCTTCGACGAGGCCTGGCTGATCAGCGCCTTGCGGCCGCCCTCGACGCCCCGCGCGGTGCCGTAGAGGACGGCGACGTGCCCGGCCTTCTTGACGCCGTTCACGGTGGCCTTGGGGGTGGCGAGCACCACGTCTCCGTAGCCGTCGCCGTTGAAGTCGGCGGCCTCAGAGGCAGCGGGGGCGGCGGGGGCCGCCGCGGCTGTGCCGGACAGCGGGACCAGCAGGCCCGCGGTGGCCGTCACGGCCGTGGCCGCCGCGGTCAGGACACTTCTGCGCATCTCGCGCATATGGGTTCGCTCCGTTCCCTGGAATCCCTCGACTGGTTGACACCGGGCGGCGCGCGAGGGTTGTACGGGTGAACGGAGGCGGGGCGGGAAGCGCGGGAAGTTGAGTACGCGTACTCAGGCGCGGGCCGCGGCACGGTCGCACCATCGGAGCCATGCTGTGGTCCGACCCGGAGAACGACCCGCCCAAGGACATGCGGGACATGCAGGCGAAGATGCGCCGTGCGGGTGTCCTGCTCGCCCTCGCGATGGTGGTGGCGATGCTCGTCCTGGGCGTGATCTGAACCGCCCCGTGACGCTCGCCCCGGGCACGCCCCGAGCCGCCCCGCGACCCTCGCTAGGGTGACCGCATGAGCGATCACCCCCGCCGTCTCGTCCTCGCCTCCCAGTCCCCGGCCCGGCTCGGCCTGCTGCGCCAGGCGGGCCTCGCACCCGAGGTCATCGTCAGCGGCGTCGACGAGGACGCGGTCACCGCGCCGACCCCCGCCGAGCTGGCCAAGGCACTCGCCGAGGCGAAGGCGTCGGTGGTCGCGGCCCGCCCGGATGCCAAGGGCGCCCTGGTCGTCGGCTGCGACTCGGTCCTGGAGCTGGACGGCCGGGCCCTCGGCAAGCCCGCGGACGTCGCGGAGGCCACCGCGCGCTGGCAGGACATGCGGGGCCGCGCGGGCGTCCTGCAGACCGGACACTGCGTGTACGACACGCTCTCCGGCGAGCACGTGGCGGCGACCGCGTCGACGGTGGTCCGCTTCGGCAAGCCGTCCGACGCGGAGATCGCCGCGTACGTGGCCAGCGGCGAACCGCTGCACGTGGCGGGCGCGTTCACGCTCGACGGCCGCTCGGCGCCGTTCATCGACGGCATCGAGGGCGACCACGGCAACGTCATCGGCCTCTCGCTGCCGATGCTGCGGCGCCTGCTCGGGGAACTGGGCGTCGAGATCACGGAGTTGTGGGCGGACTAGGGGCGCGCGAGGGCACGTACGGGGGACGTGGGCGAAATCCCCCCCGGGCCCGTCCGGGCAGCCGCGCAAGGCCGTTCAGGCGGCCTGCGGGGCACCGTCCACGCCCACGGCGTCCCTCCGGTCGTACGCGACGAGGGGCAGCACGATGAGGCCGAGCACCGCCATCATGAAGACGAACGCGAGCCAGCCCACGAGGCCGATCGCGAACGCGCCCAGCAGACCGTGCGTCACGGCGGCGCTGATCAGCAGGATCGTGCCGAAGCGGCCGGGCGCGCGGTCGGTGGCGGCGGTGCGGGCGAGGACGAGGCCGCACAGCGCGAGGTAGAGCCCGAAGAGACCGCCCGCGACCCAGGCGCCCACGCTCATCGCGTGCGGGTCGAGCCCGCCCATGGACATGTCCTGCTTGTCGACGACGAGCCCCAGGAACCAGTTGAGCAGGACAATCCCGACCGCCTCGGCCCAGAGCGCGATCGCGCCCACCCACGCCACTGGTCTGCGCGCCACGGCGCCCACCCACTCTCTGCCGACCGCTGCCTGCTGCTGTTACCGCTAGTACGTTGAGACATCGGCACGCTACTAACGGGTAAACCGAGGGACAAGGGCTGGACCGCAGGCAAAGAAACCTTGGGCCATTCGTAGGGACTCCACAAAGAATGACCTCAGGCCGCAGCACTGCCTCACAGAGACCTTGACCACACCGGAGGGCTACGCTGCCGGGGAAGGACCCTGCGTACCACGGTGCGACAAGGGATTTCGGGGATCGACAGGGCCTCGGATCACGCTCCGTGTGGGCAAGCTCACCATTGGGGACGGGTCGTAAGGCCGTGTCGGCAGTCCCTAAACTCGGCTTGTTTCAAGGAGGGAGCCATCGTGCGCAAGGTGCTCATCGCCAACCGTGGCGAAATCGCTGTCCGGGTCGCCCGGGCGTGCCGGGATGCCGGGATCGCGAGCGTTGCCGTCTACGCGGACCCCGACCGGGACGCACTGCATGTGCGAGCCGCTGACGAGGCGTTCGCGCTTGGCGGTGACACTCCGGCCACCAGCTACCTGGACATGGCGAAGGTGCTCGCCGCGGCCAAGGACTCCGGGGCGGACGCGGTCCACCCGGGCTACGGCTTCCTCTCCGAGAACGCGGAGTTCGCCCAGGCGGTCCTGGATGCCGGTCTGACCTGGATCGGCCCGCCGCCGCAGGCCATCCGCGACCTGGGCGACAAGGTCGCCGCCCGGCACATCGCGCAGCGCGCGGGCGCCCCGCTGGTCGCGGGCACGCCGGACCCGGTCTCGGGCTCCGACGAGGTCGTCGCCTTCGCCGAGGAGCACGGCCTGCCGATCGCCATCAAGGCGGCGTTCGGCGGCGGCGGCCGCGGCCTGAAGGTCGCCCGCACCCTCGAAGAGGTGCCGGAGCTGTACGACTCCGCGGTGCGCGAGGCCGTCGCGGCCTTCGGCCGCGGCGAGTGCTTCGTGGAGCGCTACCTGGACAAGCCGCGGCACGTGGAGACCCAGTGCCTGGCCGACAAGCACGGCAACGTGGTCGTCGTCTCGACCCGTGACTGCTCCCTGCAGCGCCGCCACCAGAAGCTGGTGGAGGAGGCCCCGGCCCCGTTCCTGTCGGACGCCCAGCTGGAGGAGCTGTACAGCTCCTCGAAGGCGATCCTGAAGGAGGCCGGCTACGTCGGCGCGGGCACCGTGGAGTTCCTGGTCGGCGCCGACGGCACGATCTCCTTCCTTGAGGTCAACACGCGTCTGCAGGTGGAGCACCCGGTCACCGAAGAGGTCGCGGGCATCGACCTGGTCCGCGAGATGTTCCGCATCGCCGACGGCGAGGAGCTGGGCTACGACGACCCGGAGCTGCGCGGCCACTCCTTCGAGTTCCGCATCAACGGCGAGGACCCGGGGCGGGGCTTCCTGCCCGCGCCCGGCACGGTCACCAAGTTCGAGGCCCCGTCCGGTCCCGGTGTCCGCCTGGACGCGGGTGTCGAGTCCGGCTCGGTCATCGGCCCGGCCTGGGACTCCCTGCTCGCCAAGCTGATCGTCACCGGCCGCACCCGCAAGGAGGCCCTGGAGCGGGCCGCGCGCGCCCTCGCCGAGTTCGAGGTCGAGGGCATGGCCACCGCCATCCCGTTCCACCGCAAGGTGGTCGCCGACCCGGCGTTCGCGCCCGAACTGACCGGCTCCGACGAGCCGTTCACGGTCTTCACCCGGTGGATCGAGACCGAGTTCGTCAACGACATCGCACCGTTCGCCCCTGTGGGCGGCGACGGCGACGACGAGGACGGCGACCGCGAGACGATCGTCGTCGAGGTCGGCGGCAAGCGCCTGGAGGTCTCCCTGCCGGCCGGCATGGGCATGTCCCTCGCGCGTACGGGTCTCTCGGCGGGCGCCAAGCCGAAGCGCCGCGCGGCCAAGAAGTCCGGGCCCGCCGCGTCCGGCGACACCCTCGCCTCGCCCATGCAGGGCACGATCGTCAAGGTCGCCGTCGAGGAGGGCCAGGAGGTCAAGGAGGGCGACCTCATCGTGGTCCTCGAGGCCATGAAGATGGAACAGCCCCTCAACGCCCACCGCTCCGGTACGGTCAAGGGCCTGCAGGCGGAGGTCGGGGCGTCGCTGACGTCGGGCGCCGCGATCTGCGAGATCAAGGACTGAGTTCTCCCCGATCCCGCCCCTTCCCGAGACTGGGGGCTGCGCCCCCAGACCCCCGCTCCTCAAACGCCGGAGGGGCTGAAAGATTCAGCCCGTCCGGCGTTTGAGGACGAGGCGCGCAGCGCCGATGAGCGGGGGTCCGGGGGCGCAGCCCCCGGTTTCGGGAAAGGGGCGGGACTGGGGCGCCCCCGCGAGGAGACCCCATGCGCGCCGACGCCCGCCGCAACCACCACCGGCTCCTGAGCGAGGCCCGTACCGCGTTCGCGGAGCACGGCACGGACACCTCCCTGGAGGACGTGGCCCGCCGCGCGGGCGTGGGCATCGGCACCCTGTACCGCCACTTCCCCACCCGCCACGCCCTCCTGAGCGCCGTCTTCGAGGACGCGGTCAGCGACCTGCTGACCCGCTCCCACGCCCTCCAGGACGCCCCGCAGCCCTGCACGGCCCTGGTGGAGTGGCTACGGGCGATCATCACTCATGCGGGTGAGTACCGCGGCCTCGCTCATGCCCTCATGTCGGCCTCGCGGGACGACAGTTCGGCACTGGCGCGGTGCAGCCGCCCGATGCGGGAGGCGGGCACCCGCCTCCTGGAGCGCGCCCAGTCGGCGGGCGCGGTACGCCAGGACGTGTCGATCGACGACCTCCTCCAGCTGACGAACGCGATCGCGCTGGCAGCGGAGGAGTCCCCGGACGACCCGCAACTGGCGGACCGCCTCCTGACGCTGACGCTACGCGGCCTCAAGGCAGAACCCTCCGGACAAGCAGGGCAAAGCCCGTAGGGGCCCCCTAACGACGCCGCAGGTCGGCGACCCTGGCCCCGCGCTCCCCGGCCGGCTGCTCCCCGAGCACGGACGCGCTGCGCAACTGCGGCCCGGCGCCGGGCCCCGCGCCATGGCCCCCGTGCCCCCGCCGCTGACCCGGCAACGGCACGTCCCTGCGCTGCTGCCGGCCCGCTGGGACGGAGTCAACTCCGGGGGCCTGGCCGGGGCCCGCCGAGGCTCCGGCGACCGCGATCTGCACGCCCTGGTCGGCAAGTGCCTGCAACTCGGTCGCCGCGCGGTCGTCGTGCGCGGGCGGCTCGTCCGTGACCAGACGCGTGATGACGTCCGTCGGCACCGTCTGGAACATCGTGTCGGTGCCGAGCTTGGTGTGGTCGGCGAGGACCACCACCTCCGCCGCCGCCTGTACGAGCGCGCGGTCCACGCTCGCCGACAGCATGTTGGAGGTGGACAGGCCGCGTTCGGCGGTCAGGCCGCTGCCCGACAGGAACGCCCGCGACACCCTGAGCCCCTGGAGGGACTGCTCGGCGCCACTGCCCACCAGCGCGTAGTTCGAGCCGCGCAGGGTGCCGCCGGTCATGACGACTTCCACCCGGTTGGCGTGGGCGAGTGCCTGTGCCACCAGCAGGGAGTTGGTGACGACGGTCAGGCCGGGCACCCGCGCGAGCCGTCGGGCCAGCTCCTGCGTGGTCGTACCCGCCCCGACGACGATGGCTTCGCCCTCTTCGACGAGACCCGCCGCGAGATCGGCGATGGCCGTCTTCTCGGCGGACGCGAGATGTGATTTCTGCGGAAAGCCGGACTCCCGCGTGAATCCGCCCGGCAATACCGCACCGCCATGCCGGCGGTCGAGGAGTCCTTCTGCCTCCAGCGCGCGCACGTCCCGCCGTACGGTCACTTCGGAGGTCTGGACGACGCGGGCGAGCTCACGGAGCGACACTGCTCCGTTGGCTCGCACCATTTCGAGGATCAATTGGCGACGTTCTGCAGCGAACACGAAACTGACAGTAACCCCAACGACCGTCTGCTTTCAGCAGTTTGCGCCGAATTACAGAAGTTGTTCGCACACTAGGGGTGGAAGTGGTATAGGGGGTACTCTCCCCGCCTATGCCGCGCGAATGGGCGGCAACAGGCTGTGACCTGCGCGGAGTTGAATCCGGCCGACCGGACGATCACACCGGCCGGTCGGCGCGCACTGACCGAACGGTCGGGATCAGGCCTCCCCGGCGACCTTACTCGTGTGCAACTGGCGGGCGACTTCGGCGATCGAGCCCGAAAGCGATGGGTACACGGTGAAGGCGTTAGCGATCTGCTCCACCGTCAGATTGTTGTCGACCGCGATCGAGATCGGGTGGATCAGTTCCGAGGCGCGGGGGGAGACGACGACTCCGCCGACCACGATTCCCGTACCCGGACGGCAGAAGATCTTTACGAAGCCGTCGCGGATGCCCTGCATCTTCGCGCGCGGGTTGCGCAGCAGCGGGAGCTTGACGACGCGGGCGTCGATCTTTCCGGCGTCGACGTCGGCCTGGCTGTAGCCGACGGTCGCGATCTCGGGGTCGGTGAAGACGTTCGACGAGACGGTCTTCAGGTTCAGCGGGGTGACCGCGTCGCCCAGGAAGTGGTACATCGCGATGCGGCCCTGCATGGCGGCGACCGACGCCAGGGCGAAGATGCCGGTGACGTCACCGGCGGCGTACACGCCGGGGGCGGAGGTCCTCGACACCCGGTCGGTCCAGATGTGCCCGGACTCCTTGAGCTTGACCCCGGCCTCCTCCAGGCCCATCCCGTCGCTGTTCGGGATGGCGCCGACGGCCATCAGGCAGTGCGATCCGGAGATGACGCGGCCGTCGGCCAGCGTGACCTCGACGCGGTCGCCCACGCGCTTGGCGGAGGCGGCGCGGGTGCGCCCCATGACGTTCATGCCGCGCCGCCGGAAGACGTCCTCCAGGACGGCGGCGGCGTCGGGGTCCTCCCCCGGGAGCACCCGGTCGCGCGACGACACCAGCGTGACCCGCGAGCCGAGCGCCTGGTAGGCACCGGCGAACTCGGCGCCCGTCACGCCGGAGCCGACCACGATGAGCTCCTCGGGCAGCTCGTCGAGGTCGTACACCTGCGTCCAGTTCAGGATCCGCTCGCCGTCCGGCTGGGCGTCGGGCAGCTCGCGCGGATGACCGCCGGTCGCGATCAGGACGGCGTCGGCGACGAGCGTCTCCTCGGAGCCGTCGGCGGCGCGCACGACGACCTTGCGGGAGCCGTCCATGGCCTGCTGGCCCTCCAGACGGCCGCGGCCGCGCATGACCCGGGCGCCCGCGCGCGTCACGGACGCCGTGATGTCGTGCGACTGCGCGAGCGCGAGCCGCTTCACGCGCCGGTTGACCTTGCCGAGATCCACCCCGACGACCCTCGCCGCCTGGTCGATGTGCGGCGTGTCGTCCTCGACGATGATGCCCAGCTCCTCGTACGAGGAGTCGAAGGTCGTCATCACCTCGGCCGTCGCGATCAGGGTCTTCGACGGTACGCAGTCGGTGAGCACCGACGCCCCGCCCAGACCGTCGCAGTCGACGACGGTCACCTCCGCGCCGAGCTGGGCGGCCACCAGGGCCGCCTCATATCCGCCGGGTCCGCCACCAATGATCACGATCCGAGTCACATACGCCATTGTCCCGCACAGCCCGACACGACGACGAGCCGGGGGGCAGCGCGCCCCCGGCGTTCAAGGACGAGCCGGAACAAAGCCCACCCGGCGTTCGAGGACGAGCCGGAACAAAGCCCGTCCGGCGTTCGAGGACGAGCCGGAACAAAGCCCGTCCGGCGCTTGAGGACGAGGCGCGAAGCGCCGAAGGCAGGGGAGAGGGGCGCAGCCCCATAGGGGGGCGGGGGGAAAGGGGCGCAGCCCCATAGGGGAACCGATCACGTAAGGCGCCCACGCCCGGAAGACGTACCCTCGGTGCCATGTCGCTCTACGCCGCGTACGCCGGCAATCTCGACGCGCGGCTGATGACGCGCCGCGCCCCGCACTCGCCGCTGCGCGCGACCGGCTGGCTCAACGACTGGCGGCTGACGTTCGGCGGCGAGCACATGGGCTGGGAGGGCGCGCTCGCGACGATCGTCGAGGCGCCGCGCTCGCAGGTGTTCGTCGCGCTGTACGACATCGCCCCGATGGACGAGGACTCCATGGACCGGTGGGAGGGTGTCGGGCTCGACATCTACCGGCGCATGCGGGTCCGGGTGCACACCCTCGAGGGCGAGGAGGCCGCCTGGGTGTACGTCCTCAACGGGTACGAGGGCGGCTTGCCCTCCGCGCGCTACCTCGGCGAAATCGCCGACGCGGCGGAGTCGGCCGGGGCTCCCCACGACTACGTCATGAACCTCCGCAAACACCCCTGCTGAGCCCCACCCGCCGCCGGCCTGCCCACCGGCCCGGCACCACCTGCCCCGCCGGGGTCACCCCCGAATCGGCGCTCCACGCCTCGTCCTCAAACGCCGGACAGGCTCTCTCCGGCCCACCCGCCCCACCTCGAACCGGCCGAGCAACAGCCCGGCACCCCCAGCCCCACCAAGGTGACCCCCGGATCGCGCTCCGCGCTCGTCCTCAAGCGCCGGGCGGGCTTTCCCCCACCCACCCGCCCCCGCCATCTCTTCGGCCGAGGCGGTCCGCACTGCCTGCCCGGCACACCATCAGCCCTGCCCCGCAGTACCTTCCCGGCCCGCCCCCGGGCACCGTCCAGCCCGCCCCGGGGCACCTTTCCAGCCCGCCCCGGGGCACCTCTTCCAGCCCACCCCGGGGAAGTCTTCAGCCCGTCCGGCGCTTGAGGACGAGGCCGCAGGCCGATCGGGGGCGGCCCGTCCCACCCGAAGGGGACACCCACCCCCGGGGTCCAGGGGCGAGGCCCCGGGATCGGAGAAGGGGCGGGACTGGGGCGCCCCGCGAAGGACTGCCCTCCCCCGCACCGCCCCCCTTCGTCGGAAACGACAAAGCAACGATCCGGATCCCGTGGGCATCGTCATCTACGCGCGTAGGGCGTAACCGGCTACCCTCGTCGGCGTGAACGCTTCAGTTATTCCGGACGACATCCAGGGCGACCCCTACGCCGCCGCCGACGCCGCCGCCGCCCGCCTGCGCGAGCTGACAGGCGCCGAGACCCACGACGTAGCCCTCGTGATGGGCTCCGGCTGGGCACCCGCCGTGGAGGCGCTCGGCGCTCCCGAGGCCGAGTTCCCGGTCACCGAGCTGCCGGGCTTCCCGCCGCCGGCGGTCGCGGGCCACGGCGGCAGCATCCGCTCCTTCAAGGTCGGCGACAAGCGCGCCCTGGTCTTCCTGGGCCGCACGCACTACTACGAGGGCCGCGGCGTCGCAGCGGTCGCGCACGGCGTACGGACCGCCGTGGCCGCGGGCTGCAAGACGATCGTGCTGACGAACGGCTGCGGCGGCCTGCGCGAGGGCATGCGCCCGGGCCAGCCCGTGCTGATCAGCGACCACCTGAACCTGACGGCGACGTCCCCGATCGTCGGCGCGAACTTCGTGGACCTCACCGACCTGTACTCGCCGCGCCTGCGCGCGCTGTGCAAGGAGATCGACCCGAGCCTCGAAGAGGGCGTGTACGCCCAGTTCCCCGGCCCGCACTACGAGACCCCGGCCGAGATCCGCATGGCCCGCACGATCGGCGCGGACCTGGTCGGCATGTCGACGGTGCTCGAGGCCATCGCCGCGCGCGAGGCGGGCGCCGAGGTGCTCGGCATCTCCCTGGTGACGAACCTCGCCGCCGGTATGACGGGCGAGCCGCTGAACCACGAGGAGGTCCTGCAGGCGGGCCGCGACTCCGCCACGCGGATGGGCGAGCTGCTCGGGCAGGTCCTGGGCCGCATCTGACCCACCCGACCCACCTGACCCCGTCCGGCCGCGCGGCGGGTACCGACGCGCGCCGGACGGGAAAGCCGGAAGAGCAAGACCCCCGTCACGGAGAGGCCGACCAGACGTGCAGGACCACGGAGAACTCATCGCCCGCGCCCAGGCCTGGCTGGCCGAGGACCCGGACCCCGAGACCCGCGAGGAGCTGGCGAAGCTCGTCGACGCGGCTCCGGGCAGCCCGGCCGTCCTGGACGAACTGGCCGGGCGGTTCGCGGGCACGCTGCAGTTCGGCACCGCGGGGCTGCGCGGCGAGCTGGGCGCGGGCCCCCTGCGGATGAACCGCTCCGTGGTCATCCGGGCGGCCGCGGGCCTGGCGGCGTACCTGAAGGGCAAGGGCCACACGGACGGCCTGGTCGTGATCGGCTACGACGCCCGCCACAAGTCGGCGGACTTCGCGCGGGACACGGCCGCCGTGATGACCGGCGCGGGCCTGCGCGCCGCCGTCCTGCCCCGCCCCCTGCCGACCCCGGTCCTCGCCTTCGCCATACGGCACCTGGGCGCGGTCGCGGGCGTGGAGGTCACCGCGAGCCACAACCCGCCGCGCGACAACGGCTACAAGGTCTATCTGGGCGACGGCTCGCAGATCGTGCCGCCCGCCGACGGCGAGATCGCCGCCGAGATCGCGGCCGTGCGCAGCCTGCACGACGTACCGCGTCCCGAGAGCGGCTGGCAGACCCTCGGCGAGGACGTCCTGGAGGCCTATCTGGCGCGTACGGACGCCGTTCTGGCCCAGGGCTCCCCGCGGACCGCCAGGAGCGTCTACACGGCCATGCACGGCGTCGGCAAGGACACGCTCCTCGCGGCGTTCGCGCGGGCCGGTTTCCCCGCGCCGGTGCTCGTCGCGGAGCAGGCGGAGCCCGACCCGGACTTCCCGACGGTCGCCTTCCCCAACCCGGAGGAGCCGGGCGCCATGGACCTGGCGTTCGCCACGGCCCGCGAGGCACGCCCGGACCTGGTGATCGCCAACGACCCGGACGCGGACCGCTGCGCGGTGGCCGTCCCGGTGGGCGACGGCGACTGGCGGATGCTGCGCGGCGACGAGGTCGGCGCGCTCCTCGGCGCGCACCTGGTGCGCAGGGGTGTCGCCGCGGACGGGCCGCGCACCTTCGCCGAGTCGATCGTGTCGTCGTCGCTGCTCGGCCGCATCGCAGAGAAGGCGGGCCTCGGCTACGAGGAGACGCTGACGGGCTTCAAGTGGATCGCCCGCGTGGACGGCCTGCGGTACGGCTACGAGGAGGCGCTGGGCTACTGCGTCGACCCCGAGGGCGTACGCGACAAGGACGGCATCACGGCGGCGCTGCTCGTCACGGAGCTGGCCTCCGAGCTGAAGGAGGAGGGGCGCACCCTCCTCGACCTGCTGGACGACCTGGCGGTGGAGCACGGTCTGCACGCCACCGACCAGCTGTCGGTGCGGGTGGAGGACCTGTCGCTGATCGCGGCCGCGATGCGGCGCCTGCGCGAGCGGCAGCCGGAGCGCCTCGCGGGCCTGGCCGTGACGCGCGCCGAGGACCTCACCAAGGGCACGGAGGCGCTGCCGCCCACGGACGGGCTGCGGTACACCCTCGACGGCGCCCGCGTCATCGTGCGCCCCAGCGGCACCGAGCCGAAGCTCAAGTGCTACCTGGAGGTCGTGGTGCCGGTGGCGGACCGGGCCGCGCTGCCCGGGGCCCACGAGAAGGCGGCCGAGCTGCTCGCGGCGCTGAAGCGGGATCTGGCGGAGGCCGCGGGGATCTGAGGCGCGGGGCAGGCGCGGGGCTTGGCGCGGGGGTCGCGTACACCGGTGAGGGCGCTCGCGCCGGGGCGCTCGCGCACGACAGAACGCGCGGTCGCGTACGGCCGCACGGGCGGCGTCAGCCCCGCTCCGCCTCAGCCACCCGTACGGGTGGGCGCACCCCCTGCCACCCGAAGGGGTGGTTCCGTTACGGCGCCTGACGCGGCTCCTCGGTGCGCCACCGGTCCCTCGGGAAGGGTCGACCGGTAGCGCACCTTCTCGTACCGGGAGCCGCAGTGCCGTACGGACCCCCCTCCGACCTGACGACCGCCGCACCGTCCCGCGTACCCGCCTCCCGCCGCCCCCACGCCGAGCTCCCGCGCGCCACCGCGTACCGGCGTGCGGCCCGCGCGCTGCGGTACGCGGCGCCCGCACTCCTCGCGTACGCCGCCGTCCGCGTCGTGGGCCTGCTCGTCCTCGCCGTCTGGGCCCGCCGCGAACACCGTGAGCTGTGGCACCTCCTGGCCGAGTCCTGGGACTGCGACTGGTACTTGAAGATCGCCGCACACGGCTACGCGGACACGCTCGGGCACACCTTCGACACCAACAACCTCGCGTTCTTCCCGCTGTTTCCGCTCCTGATCCGGGCGGGCGACGCCCTGCTCCCGGCGCCGCGCGGCGGCGTCGGCCTCGCGCTCGCCGTCGGCTGCTCGTTCCTCGCGGCGTGGGGCATCTTCAAGGTCGGCGACCGGCTGCACGGGCGGCGCGCGGGCGTGCTCCTGGTGACGCTGTGGGCCTGCCTGCCGGTCGCGCTCGTGCAGTGGATGGGCTACACGGAGTCGCTGTTCACGGCGCTCGCGGCCTGGTCGTTGTACGCGGTGCTCACCGGCCGCTGGGTGTGGGCGGGGGCCCTCGCCGCGCTCGCGGGCCTGACCCGGCCGACCGGGATCGCCGTCGCCGCCGCCGTGTCCGTCACCGCCCTGCTCGCCCTGCGCCGCCGCTTCGACGCCCGCGCCCTGACCGGCGCGCTGCTCGCGCCGCTCGGCTGGCTCGCGTACGTCGGCTGGGTGGGGGCGCGCCTCGGCCGCTGGGACGGCTACTTCGCCGTGCAGAAGCTGTGGCACAACGAGTGGGACGGCGGCATCGGCACCCTGCGCTGGATGAAGCGGCTGTTCCTGGTGGAGCGCCCGCAGCTGTTCCTGGTGATGGTGACGCTCGTCCTGCTCGGCTCGCTCCTGCTGTACGTGCTTTCGGTGACCGGGCGCGAACAGCCGCTGCCGCTCCTGGTGTTCACGGGCCTGCTGGTCGCGATCGTGCTCGGCTCCAGCGGCGTCTACTTCCCGCGCGCCCGCTTCCTGTTGCCCGGCTTCCCGCTCCTCCTGCCGGTGGCCCTCGCCCTCGCACGGGCGGGCACGCGGGTGACGCTCGCGGTGCTCTCGACGGCGGCGCTGACGTCGGCGGCGTTCGGCGGGCACATGCTGCTGGTGTGGCTGGGGCCGCCGTGATCCGTGGGCGGCTGCGGGACGTGGGCTCCGCTCGGCACCGGAGCAGGAGGCGGGCGCGCGGGAAGCCGAGGGGAGGCGCGGGAAGCCGAGGGAAATCGGGGGTGCTTGGTCGGGAACCCCGGGGCGGTGGGCGGTGTATCAGGGGTAGTTGCTGATTCGTCGCGGAGTGGGGGACGTCGCATGGGCATGAAGGGGCGTGGGCTTCGAGGAGTGGTGGCCCTGGTGGGGGTCTGGGTGCTGGTGGCATGCGGGGCGGGCGCGGAGGGCGGAGGCAGCGGGGGCGCGCGGGCCTCGGGCGGCCGGGGAGCGGAGAAGGCAGGGGGCCGGGGAGCGGAGAAGGCGGCGGGGGGTCGGGCTCCGGTGCAGCGCATCCCGTCGGCACCGGACCTGCCCGGCTCGCCGTTCGGCATCGGTTTCGCGGCGGACGGCTCCGGCTTCGCGCTGCTCGTCGAGTGTGCGGAGCGCCGGTGCCGTCAGCACGTGGCGGTGCTCGAAGGGGGCGCGAAGGCGTGGCGCCGGGGCAGTTCGCCGCTGCGGGACGTGACGAGCGGCCGGGGCGTCTCTGCGGACCTGACGGTGCTCGGGCCGGGGCGGGCGCTGATAGGCGAGGGCTCGGAGCGTGTGGACGCTCCGGGGCGCACGTGGTTCACGGGCGACGGCGGCCGGACGTGGCGGCGCGGCACGGCGGGGGCCGCGGCGGCGGGTCCGGCGGCGGCTGTGGCGCGGGGCGGCGTCCTCTTCCCGGAGTGCCTGGAGCGCGACCGGTCCGACCCGAACGACTGCGTGCGGGAGCGGCTGCTCGCCCTGTCGCCACGGACGGGTCGGCATCATGTCCTGGTCCACCAGCCGCCGCTGAAGGGCCCGTTGCGTCAGGCCGGTGACCTCAGCGGGGCGGGCCTGTTCGTCTCCGGCACGGACCCGCGCACAGGCCTGCCCGCGCTGGCCAGGAGCACCGACCGGGGCCGCACGTGGCAGCGGCCGCGCCTGCCGGGCGTCGGTGCGGAGGGCGCGGTGTTCCGGGTGGTCGGGGGCCGCGGCGGGCTGTACGCGACGCAGCACGGGCCGGTGTCACCACCCGCGAAGAACGGCCTGGTCACCATGCACGTCAGCAAGGACGGGGGCCTGACGTGGACGAGGGTGTGGCGGCACCGGAAGGGCGTCGAGCCCCGCACGCTCATCGGCGACGTGCTGGTGGCCGACGACTCCAGCGTGACCCTGCACGGCGAGGACGGGGGCTGGCGCAGCACGGACGGCGCGCGGACGTTCGTCCGGGTCACGGCCAGGACGCCGTCGGGCTCGGTGGTCGCCACACCGGTGGGCTGGCTGCGGCGGGACAGCTTCGGTGGGAACGAGTTCCGCATATCGGCGGACGGCGTGCACTGGCGGGGGTTCCGGCTGGGCCGGGGGGACTGAGGGCCGCCGGGCTGGGGGCTGTCGGGCCGGGGCCGGTCGGGGCCGGTCGGGCCGGGGCCGGTCGGGCCGGGACGAGTCGGGCCATGGCCTCCTCGACCCAAAGGCCCGTCAGCCCACGGCGAGCAGCACCGCGAGCAGCACCGCCCCGGCGGCGCTCGGCGCCAGGATCTCGTACGCCCAGTGCACGACCGGCTCGCCCTGCGCGGCCTCGGCGCCCTCGCGCCGCTCGGCGATCTCCCGCAGGTCGTCCATGGACTGGTCGCCGGCGTCGCGGGCGTGCGGCTGGGTCGTGCCCCGGGCGCCGGGCCGGACCCGGCTCGCGGCCGGGTCGTCCGCGGCGACCTGCTGGGCGTGCCGCCGCGCGGCCTTCTTGCGGCCGCGCAGCGAGACGGGGATGGCCCACAGCTGGTACTTGGTGCCGTCCTGCGTGAAGACCTCGTTCGAGTAGCCGGAGCGCAGCCCCGAGATCGCGCCCCAGGGCAGCGTGATGGTGCGGAAGGGGTTGCGGATGCGCAGCCGGTCCTCGTTGGCGAAGACGGCGGGCCGCAGGGTGAAGGCGACGACGAGGGGCACCGCGAAGAGCAGTCCGGCGAGGGCCACCCACGGGGTGCGTCCCTCGCCACGGAACAGCGCGTCGACGCCGAGCCAGGTGCCGATCGCGAGCAGCAGGACGCCTCCGGCGATGGCTCCGTGGGACCGGTAGGCGCGGTCTTTGTAGGCCGGGTCGGACTGGGCGGACTGGGCGGAGTGGTCGGCCTGGGCGGACCGGTCGACCTGAGGAGCTGCGGCAGTCGGCTTGACCGAGGCAGCATCAGCCTCTTCCGGCGTGGCGGCCTTCGTCGGGGCCGCGGCCTTCTCCGGGGCGGCGGCCTTCTCCGGGGCGGCGGCCTTCTCCGAAGCGGCCGACGTCTCGGGCTCGGCCGGCTTGCCCGGGGCGGCCGGCTTGCCCGGGGCGGCCGAGGTCTCCGGATCGGCCGGGCTCGCCGGGGCCGCCGGGGCCGCCGGGGTCACCGGGTCCTGCTCCGCCGGAGTGGGCTGCGGGTCGCTCGTCATGGGCCTGATTCTGCCTGACGTGATGCCGTCGGCCGCGCGCGGCGGGGGTATGGGGATTGGTCCAGACCTAGTACGGTCGAGGGTTGTCATGTACGCCGACAATCCAGCGGCGACCCGAACGCACCGGCGCCACCCGAACCCCTGAGGAGCCACCCGCACGCCACACCCCCGAGGAGAGCCATGACCCCCACAGAACGAGGAACCAGGAGAACGCCAGGAGTCTTACGAAGAGCGACCGAGGCCACGCGCGGCCGCACCGCCGCCCTGCTCGTCGCCCTGCTGCTCCCCCTGTCCCTGCTCACCGCCCTGACGGCGACCCCCGCGCACGCGGCGGGCACGCTCACCGCGACCTTCACGACGGAGGGCAGCGGCTCGTCCTGGCAGGGCAAGTACGTCGTCCGCAACAGCGGCTCCGCCCCGTCCACGGCCTGGACGCTGGAGTTCGACCTGCCGCCCGGCGTCACCGTCAGCGGCCACACCCACGGCGAGGCGACCGTTTCGGGCAGCCACGTCACCGTGAAGAACGCGTACTACAACGGCCGGGTCCCGGCGGGCGGCTCGACCGAGCCGTACAGCTACACGTTCACGGGCCGGGGCCCGGTCGGGACGCCGACGGGCTGCACCGTCAACGGCGACAAGTGCGACGGCACGCCGGACAAGCCCCCGACGGCGCCCGGCGCCCCGACGGTGACCACCGCCACGTCCCGCACGATCTCCCTGACCTGGCCCCCGGCCGGGGCGGGCGACTACCCGGTCACCAAGTACGAGGTCCTGAGCGGCTCCAGCGTGGTGGCGACCTCGGCGACGAACAGCGCGACGGTCACCGACCTGACCCCGGCCACCCGCTACACCTTCACCGTCCGCGCCAAGGACCGGCGCGACAACACCAGCCCGGAGAGCCCCCAGGTCACCGCGACGACCGTCGACCCGGCGACCGACCCGACTCCGCCGACCGCGCCGGGCAATCTGCGCGCCACCGGCAAGACGCAGGTCTCGGCGACCCTGGCCTGGGAGAAGTCGACGGACAACGTGGCCGTGGCCGCGTACGACATCTACCGCGGCACCGCGCTCGCGAAGACGGTCCCGGCCTCGGCGACCACCGCGACCGTCGAGGGCCTGACTCCCGCGACGGCCTACACGTTCACGGTGAAGGCGCGCGACACGGCCGACAACGCCTCGCCCGCGTCGAACGCCGTGAGCGTCACCACGGACGACGCGGCGGGCCCCGGCAACCACCTCAAGGTGGGCTACTTCGCGCAGTGGGGCATCTACGGCCGTCAGTACTTCGTGAAGAACCTGGACACGTCCGGGGCGGCCGCGAAGCTCGACGTCATCAACTACGCCTTCGAGAACGTCGACCCGGTCAACCACACCTGCCTCGCCGGAGTGGTCAAGGGTGTCTCCGGCAATCCGCAGGACCCGGACGAGGGCACGGGCGCGGGTGACGCCGAGGCGGACTACGGCCGGGCCTTCTCCGCCGCGCAGTCGGTGGACGGGGTGGCGGACGACGGCTGGGGCAAGCTGCGCGGCAACTTCAACCAGCTGAAGAAGCTCAAGGCCAAGCACCCGCACCTGAAGGTCGTGGTCTCGCTGGGCGGCTGGACGTTCTCGAAGTTCTTCGCGGACGCGGCGGCGACCCCCGCCTCGCGCGCGAAGTTCGTGAAGTCCTGCGTGGACACCTGGATCAAGGGCGACCTGCCCGTCTACAACGGCGCGGGCGGCCCCGGCACCGGCGCGGGCGTCTTCGACGGCATCGACATCGACTGGGAGTGGCCGGGTTCCGAGGGCCACCCCGGCAACCACTGGGGCCCGGCGGACAAGGACAACCTGACGGCGCTGCTGGCCGAGTTCCGCAAGCAGCTCGACGCCACCGGCGGCAGCCACAAGCTCCTGACCGCGTTCACCCCGGCCGACCCGGCGAAGATCGAGGCGGGCTGGGACATCAAGAAGATCTTCGAGTACCTGGACTTCGCCAACGTCCAGGGCTACGACTTCCACGGCGCGGGCAGCGACAACTCCTGGGAGCCCAACCGCACCGGCCACCAGGCCAACCTCCACCGCGACGCCCAGGACCCCTACCCCTTCGACTTCAGCATCGAGAAGGCGGTCCAGACCTACCTGGACGCCGGGGTGAACCCGCGCAAGCTCACCATCGGCTTCCCGTTCTACGGCCGCGGCTGGAAGGAAGTGGCCGACGGCGGCGTGAAGGGCGAGTGGCAGTCGGCGAACGGCGCGGCCCCGGGCCAGTTCCCGGAGGAGGCCGGCACCAAGGGCTACCACAACCTCCTCACCACCGTCCCCAACCTCACCGTCCACCACGACGAACAGTCCGTCTCCACCTACGGCTACACCGGCAACAACGGCCAGTGGTGGAGCTTCGACGACCCCTGGTCCATCGGCAAGAAGACCCAGTGGATCAGATCGAAGGGCCTGCTCGGCGGAATGGTCTGGGAAATGTCGGGCGACACCCCGACAGGCACTCTCATGACAGCACTGGACAACGGCCTGAAGTGACGTTCACGAGCGGACGGAGGTGACCTTCGAGCGCCGGAGGGGCTGATTTCAGCCCGTCCGGCGCTTGCGGACGAGGCGAGGCGCGCAGCGCCGATCAGCGGGAGCCAGGGGGCGGCAGCCCCCGGTTTCGGAGGAGGGGCGGGACCGGGGCGCCCCGCGAGGGCACCCACCCGCACCACACCATCCGCGCCCACCCGCACCACACCACCCGCACCCACCCGCACCGCACCGCACCCACTCCCCCGCCCCCTGTACACGCCGCTACGCGCGTAGATATGCTCCCCTCGTGACTATGCCGACGACGCCATCACCCCCAAGGACAGCCGCGCCCGCAGGGCCGCCGCCACCCTTCGCTGACGTCACCACGTCGGCATCGACACTCCGCCGCTTCCTCCACGGCCTCCCGGGCGTGGACGCGGTCGGCCTGGAGGCCCGGGCCGCCGCGCTCGGAACGCGTTCGATCAAGACCTCGGCCAAGGCGTACGCCATCGACCTGGCCATCTCCATGATCGACCTGACGACCCTGGAGGGCGCCGACACCGCGGGCAAGGTCCGCGCGCTCGGCGCGAAGGCCGTCCACCCGGACCCGACGGACCGCACGACGCCGCGCACGGCCGCGGTCTGCGTGTACCCGGACATGGTCGCCACGGCGAAGCAGGCCGTCGCGGGCTCGGACGTGAAGGTCGCCTCGGTGGCGACGGCGTTCCCCGCGGGCCGCGCGGCCCTGGACGTGAAGCTGGCGGACGTCCGCGACGCGGTGGCCGCGGGCGCCGACGAGATCGACATGGTCATCGACCGGGGCGCGTTCCTCTCCGGCGACTACATGAAGGTGTACGAGGAGATCGTCGCCGTGAAGGAGGCCTCCGCGCAGGCCCGCCTGAAGGTGATCTTCGAGACCGGCGAACTCTCGACGTACGACAACATCCGCCGCGCGAGCTGGATCGGCATGCTCGCGGGCGCGGACTTCATCAAGACGTCGACCGGCAAGGTCGGGGTGAACGCGACCCCCGCGAACACCCTCCTCATGCTGGAGGCCGTCCGCGACTTCCGCGCGCAGACCGGCGTCCAGGTGGGCGTGAAGCCCGCCGGCGGCATCCGGACGTCCAAGGACGCCATCAAGTTCCTGGTCCTGGTCAACGAGACCGCGGGCGCGGACTGGCTGGACAACCACTGGTTCCGCTTCGGTGCGTCCAGCCTGCTCAACGACCTGCTGATGCAGCGCCAGAAGCTGGCCACCGGACGCTACTCCGGCCCCGACTACGTGACGGTGGACTGAGACCCATGAAGAGCGAGAACGTGTCATCCGCATTCGAGTACGCCCCGGCGCCCGAGTCCCGCTCGGTCGTCGACATCGCGCCGTCGTACGGCCTGTTCATCGACGGCGAGTTCACCGAGGCGGCCGACGGCAAGGTCTTCAAGTCGGTCTCCCCGTCGACCGAGGAGGTCCTCTCCGAGGTCGCGCAGGCGGGTGAGGCCGATGTCGACCGCGCCGTGAAGGCGGCCCGCAAGGCCTTCGAGAAGTGGTCCGCGCTGCCGGGCGCCGAGCGCGCGAAGTACCTCTTCCGCATCGCCCGCATCATCCAGGAACGCAGCCGCGAGCTGGCCGTCCTGGAGACCCTCGACAACGGCAAGCCGATCAAGGAGACCCGCGACGCGGACCTCCCGCTGGTCGCCGCGCACTTCTTCTACTACGCGGGCTGGGCCGACAAGCTCGACCACGCCGGCTACGGCGCGAACCCGCGCCCGCTCGGTGTCGCGGGCCAGGTCATCCCCTGGAACTTCCCGCTCCTGATGCTGGCGTGGAAGATCGCCCCGGCGCTCGCGACGGGCAACACGGTGGTCCTCAAGCCCGCCGAGACGACCCCCCTGTCGGCCCTGTTCTTCGCGGACATCTGCCGCCAGGCGGGCCTGCCCAAGGGCGTCGTCAACATCCTCCCCGGATACGGCGACACGGGCGCGGCCCTGACCGCGCACCCGGACGTGAACAAGGTGGCCTTCACCGGCTCCACGGCCGTCGGCAAGCAGATCGCGCGCACGGTCGCGGGCACGGGCAAGAAGCTCACCCTGGAGCTGGGCGGCAAGGGCGCGAACATCGTCTTCGACGACGCGCCGATCGACCAGGCCGTCGAGGGCATCGTCACGGGCATCTTCTTCAACCAGGGCCAGGTCTGCTGCGCGGGCAGCCGCCTCCTGGTGCAGGAGTCGGTCCAGGACGAACTCCTCGACGCGCTCAAGCGCCGCCTGTCGACCCTCCGCCTGGGCGACCCGCTGGACAAGAACACCGACATCGGCGCGATCAACTCCGCCGAGCAGCTGGCCCGCATCACGGCGCTCGCCGAGACGGGCGAGGCGGAAGGCGCCGAGCGCTGGTCGGCGCCCTGCGAACTGCCCACGTCGGGCTACTGGTTCGCCCCGACCCTGTTCACGAACGTCACGCAGGCGCACACCGTGGCCCGCGACGAGATCTTCGGCCCGGTCCTGTCCGTCCTCAGCTTCCGCACCCCGGAAGAGGCCGTGGCCAAGGCCAACAACACGCAGTACGGCCTGTCGGCGGGCATCTGGACGGAGAAGGGCTCGCGCATCCTCGCGGTCGCGAACAGGCTCCGCGCCGGGGTCGTCTGGGCCAACACGTTCAACAAGTTCGACCCGACCTCGCCCTTCGGCGGCTACAAGGAGTCGGGCTTCGGCCGCGAGGGCGGCCGCCACGGCCTGGAGGCGTACCTCGATGTCTGACAAGTCCGAGCGCTTGACTGTCTTCAAGACCTACAAGCTGTACGTGGGCGGCAAGTTCCCGCGTTCCGAGAGCGGCCGGGTGTACGAGGTGACGGACTCGAAGAACAACTGGCTGGCGAACGCTCCGCTCTCCTCCCGCAAGGACGCGCGGGACGCCGTGGTCGCGGCCCGCAAGGCGTTCGGCGGCTGGTCGACGGCGACGGCGTACCTGCGCGGCCAGATTCTGTACCGCGTGGCCGAGATGCTGGAGGGCCGCCGCGAGCAGTTCGTGCGCGAGGTCGCCGACGCGGAGGGCCTGTCGAAGTCCAAGGCGGCCGCCGTCGTGGACGCGACCATCGACCGCTGGGTCTGGTACGCGGGCTGGACGGACAAGGTCGCGCAGGTCGTGGGCGGGGCGAACCCGGTCGCGGGCCCGTTCTTCAACCTCTCCACGCCCGAGCCGACCGGTGTGGTCACCGTCGTCGCCCCCCAGGAGTCCTCGTTCCTGGGCCTGGTGTCGGTGGTGGCCCCCGCGATCGCCGCGGGCAACACGGTGGTCGTGATCGCCTCCGAGAAGTCCCCGCTGCCCGCCCTCTCCCTCGGCGAGGTCCTGGCCACGTCGGACCTGCCAGGCGGCGTCGTCAACATCCTCAGCGGCAGGACCGCTGAGCTCGCCCTCCCCCTCGCCGCCCACCAGGACGTGAACGGCCTGGACCTGGCAGGCGCGGACGCCGATCTGGCGAAGGACCTGGAGATCGCGGCGGCGGACAACCTCAAGCGCGTCCTGCGTCCACAGGCCGTGGACACCGACGCGGACTTCACCACCACTCCCGGCACCCACCGCCTGACCACGTTCCTGGAAACCAAGACGGTCTGGCACCCCACGGGCTCCCTGGGCGCCTCGGGCTCGGCGTACTGAGCCCGCCCCCCGTTCCCCCCTCAGCCCGCCCGCCGTCCAGGGCGGGCTGAGGGCGTTTTCGGGCGGGGCGCCGTGGGAGAGCGGTTCCGGGCGGGGCGCCACGGGAAGGCGGATTCAGAGCCGGGCGCCACGGGAGGACGGCTCCGGGCCGGGCACCACACCGGCGGGGCGCCACGGGGCCCCGCTTCAGCCCGCAGGCACGCACCTTCCAGGCCGGGCCCAGCCCCCTACCAGCCCGTCCGGCGTTTGAGGACGAGGCGCGAAGCGCCGATCCGGCGGCGCCCCCGTCCCACCCGAAGGGGCCACCCACCCCCGGGGCCCAGGGGCGAAGCCCCGGTTTCGGGAAGGGGCGGGATCGGGGAGCCCCCGGCAGGGCCCTACCCCGGCAACACACCCACCACCGACCCCACAACCGGCATCTCCGCCAACGACCCACCCTGGGTCAACGGCCCCGTGGCCATGGCCGTGGACACCGGCTTGAAGTCGGCCACCTGCGTCCCCACCGCGTTGTCGAGCGGATCGACCCCCGTCCCGGCCAACGGATTGAGCCGAAGGTTCTTCGCGGCCCCCAACCCCCCGGCGGTAGCCCGATGCAACCCGTCGACAAGCGCGTTACCGGCGCTGCCCGGGTCGACCTCCCCGACGGGCGTCGCCAGCCCCGCCGCAGGCACCACCGCGGGCGCCGCACCGGCGACCCCGCTCCCGAGCCCCAACGCCGCCCCCGCCACGGAGACGCCGAGCCCCGCGCGAAGCAGCGCCCGGGCCGCGGGGGAAGTCTTCGACGCCGCGTGCCGCGCCGAGTCACGTGCAGGGTTTCGAGCCATGGGACCGCCTCTACGGAACATACGTAAGTAATCGAGCGTGCACGAAGAGTAGTTGAACCGGCCCTCGCATATCAAAGACCACCCTGCCCCCCACCACCCCGCAAACCCCCGCAAACTCCCGCCAACAGCCCGCCCCGGCCCCGCCCTCCCCCCAGAGAGCCACCCCCGAAACCGCCCCTGAGCGGGACGCACACCACCCCGGCGGTCGCATAGCGTCACCACCACCGGGCTCACCGGCAACGACCACGCCCGCCCGAAGGACGCTCACCGTGCCCGCCACCACCGTCACAGCCCGCCTCACCACGAACCCCACCCACCTCAAAGCCCTCCTCACCCTCACCCCTCGCCCCCTCCCCCCACTCACCTGGCCCCGCCCCCTCCGCTACCTCCCCCACACCCTCGTGGGCCTCGCCGCCCTGGCACTCTCCGCGACGGGCGCCGACCTCACGGCACGGCTCCTGGCGGTGACCCACGCGGCCACGCTGCTGCTCGCCCTGCGCAGACCGGCCCCCGCGTTCTGGCTGTCCCTCGCCTGCTTCGCGGCGATCTCCCTCGGGCACCCACCGACGCACGACAACGAGGTGTGGGCGTGGGTGGTGCACGCGAGCACCCTGTTCCTGCTCGCCCTGCGCGTCCCCCCGCTCCCGGCGGCGACGGCGACTGCCCTGAGCGCGGCCCTGGGGGCGGCCCTGAAGCTGCTCGGCGCGGGCGTCGGCTCCTGGCCGACGGTCGCGACCGGCACCGCGCTGTACGCGACCGCCCTCCTCTCGGGAGCGATCCGCAGGGGCCGCCGCGAGGACCGCGCCCGCCTCGCCGAGCAGATCGAGGCGACGGCGGCGGAGCGGGCGCGGCGCACGGTCCTGGAGGAGCGCGCCCGCATCGCCCGGGAGCTGCACGACGTGGTGGCCCACCACATGTCGCTGATCTCCATCCAGGCCGACGCGGCGCCCTACCGCGTCCAGGACCCGCCGCGCGAACTGGTCACGGAGCTGGCGTCGATCCGCGCCAACGCCCTGGAGGGCCTGGCCGAGCTGCGCCGGCTGCTCGGCCTGCTGCGCGCCGAAGCCGCCGACGGCGCCCCGGCCGACACCACCCCGCAGCCCTCCCTCGACCAGCTCGACGCCCTCCTGTCGCAGGTCCGGGCCGCCGGTCTGCCGGTGTCCGCGCGCGTGACGGGGGCGCGCCGCGCGCTCCCGCCGGGCGTGGAGCTGTCGGCGTACCGCATCGTGCAGGAGGCGCTCAGCAACACGCTCCGGCACGCCCCCGGCGCCCCCACGGCCGTGGAACTCGGCTACGGTCGCGGCACGTTGACCCTGCGCGTCACCAACGGCCCGGCCGCCGGGACCGCCCCGCCCTCGCCGGGCGCGGGGCACGGCCTCACGGGCATGCGGGAGCGCGTCACCATGCTCGACGGCGACTTCGCCGCGGGCCCCACGCCGGAGGGTGGGTACGAAGTGACCGCGGCCCTCCCCACCCGCACCGCCCCGGCACCACCACCCCCCGCCTCCTCCCGCACCGACAAGGACTCCCCCGCATGACGATCCGCGTGGTGATCGCCGACGACCAGGCGATGGTCAGGGACGCGTTCTCGGTCCTGCTCGGCGCGCAGCAGGACATCGAGGTCGTCGGGACGGCACCGGACGGCGCGGAGGCCGTGCGCCTCGCGGCGGAGCTGCGCCCCGACGTGATCGTGATGGACATCCGCATGCCCGGCGTCGACGGCATCGACGCGACCCGCCGCATCACCGCGCGCTCCGACACCCACCCGAGGATCCTGGTCCTGACGACCTTCGACCTCGACGAGTACGTGTACGAGGCGCTGCGCGCGGGCGCCGCGGGCTTCCTCCTCAAGGACGCCTCGGGCGTCGAACTCGCCGAGGCCGTACGCGTGGTGGCGGGCGGCGACGCGCTGCTCTCGCCGGACCTGACCCGGCGCCTCATCGCGGAGTTCGCGCGCCTGGGCACCGGCCCGGTGCGGGCCTCCGGCGCCCGGGTCGAGGCGCTGACGAGCCGGGAGACGGAGGTGCTCGCGCGGATCGCGCAGGGCCTGTCCAACACGGAGATCGCCGCGGCGCTCACCGTCGCCGAGGAGACGGTCAAGACCCATGTGGGCCGCATCCTGCACAAACTCCAGCTGCGCGACCGCACCCAGGCCGCGGTCTTCGCGTACGAGAGCGGCCTTGTCGTACCGGGCGGCGGGCAGGGCTAGGCAGGGCCTGTCCGACGGATCTTCGCGGGCCGACTGGCTCCCGGGAGCCACGCCAGGAGTTGGCTCCCCGGCGGGACTCGCCCGGCCGGTCCCGGCTCCTACGGTGAAGCCGCCGAGGCCGCCCGCGGCGAACGAGTGCGGCCGTGAGACAAGGAGCCCACCCATGAAGTCACGCCGCAGCAGGGCCGTCGCCGCCCTCCTCACCTGCGCCCTCACCGGCGGGGCCACGGCCCTCGCCACCGGTGCCGAAGCCGCCCCGGCCCCCGCGCGCGCGGCCGCCCGGGACAGCACCGCAGGCCCAGGCAGCACCGCGAGCCCAGGCAGCGCAGGCAGCACGGGCAGCGCAGGCAGCACGATCGGCACCGCGGACGCCCGGCCCGCGCTCCCCCGCTCCGAGGTCCCGAGCCCGCGGCTGCGCCTGCCGCAGCCGACCGGCCCGCACGCCGTCGGCCGCACCTCGCTGCACCTGACGGACCACAGCCGCAAGGACCCGTGGGTGCCGGAGTCCGGCGACCGGGAGCTGATGGTGTCGCTGTACCACCCCGCCCGGAAGGGCACCGGCGTCCCGGCGTCGTACATGAGCGTGGAGGGCGCCCGGCTCTTCCTGGAGGACCGGGGCATCGAGGGCGTCCCGGCCGAGGTCCTGAGCGGCACCCGCACCCACACCCGCACGGGCGCGCGCCCCGCCCCCGGCTCGTACCCCCTGGTGGTCCTCTCGCCCGGCTCCTCCGTGCCCGGCACCACTCTCACGGGCCTGGCCGAGGAGCTGACGAGCCGGGGGTACGTCGTCGCGGTCGTCGACCACGCCTACGAGGCCGTGGGCGTGCGGTTCCCCGGCCGGGGCGTCCTGCCGTGCGCGGCCTGCGGGCGGATCGACGAGAGCACCGTGGGGGCCGCCGCGCAGGGCCGCGCCGAGGACCTGCGCTTCGTCCTCGACCGGCTGACGGGCGCCCGGCCCGCGTGGCGGCACGCGGATCTGATCGACAGGAAGCGCGTCGGCACGGCCGGGCACTCGCTCGGCGGCGCGGGCGCGGCGGCGGCCGCGGCGGGCGACGCCCGGGTGCGGGCCGCGGCGAACCTGGACGGGCCGTTCGTCGAGACCGGTCCCGGCTCGGACCTGTCGGGGCGTCCGGTGCTGATGATGGGCACGGCGGAGGACCACAGCGGCAGGGACAAGGTGTGGGAGGCCGCCTGGGACCGGCTCAGCGGCTGGAAGCGCTGGCTGCGGGTGGCGGGGGCGGACCACTTCGCCTTCACCGATCTGGCGCCGCTGGCCGGGCAGTTGGGCGAGGACACTCCGGACGGGCTGCCGGGCCGCCGTGCGGCGGCGATCACCGGGGCCTACGTCGGGGCGTTCTTCGACCAGCACCTGCGCGGCCGGCCGCGGCCGGTCCTGGACGGTCCGAGCGCCGCGAACCCCGAGGTCGCCTTCCATCACCTGGCCCGGCCGGGGTCCGGAGGGAAGACGGCGCCCTCGCCCGGCAGTTGACGGCCCGCCCGAGCTCACGACCGGTCACGACGCCACCCACGACGCGGCGCTGACCTCGGGCGTTCCACAGACCGCCCGTGAGAGGCCTCACTTTACGCAGAATTGAACTGACACCTGAGGGGCGTTAACGTCTTTCACGCCCATCCCGGGTGGTCCAGGCCAATTCGGGATTTTTGACGATGCACGGGGGGAGGCCGGCGATGCCATCAGGTTTCGCAGGCCACGACAGCATCACCGGGCCTCACCTCGTGCGCATACAACGCACTGAGGACTGTACGTGAACCGCAGCGCACTGCGCTTTCGCACGACTGTGATTTCCACCGTGGTGGCCGGTGCCGTCGCCTTCACCGGCATCGGCACCGCGAACGCCACCGAGGCGCCCGAGCCCGGGAACACCGGCACCGCGGCCCAGAACAACGGCATCGACAACGAGCCCACCGCCGAGCAGATCGACGAGCTGGCCCGCTACCTCCAGGCGCTGGAGAACGGCGCCGTCCTCAACGCGGACGGTGAGTTCGACCACGCCAAGACCCGGGCCGAGTTCGGCGCCGAGTTCGCCGACGCGATCCAGGCCAAGCTCAACGGCGACATCCCGGTGGGCGCCTACGGCAGCTACACCTCGTGCCTGCTCAAGGGCGTCGGCCTCGGCGGCCTCGGCGGCGCCACCGCGGCCATCACCGCCAAGCTGAAGAAGAAGCACTTCACGGACGCGGCCAAGCTGATCATCAAGGAGGCCGCCAAGCGCGGCATCAAGGTCGGCGTCAAGGGCGGCGTCGCGGGCCTCGCGGCCTCGCTCGGCACCTACGCCGTCTGGTGCGCCACCCCGTGGGCCTGACCGCCACGCGCTGAGACCGGCTGAAACCGGACGTCCGATCCGGCACTGACGACAGCGCCGACGAAAGGGGGCGCGGCCACCGGGCCGCGCCCCCTTTCCGCCCAGTGGTCCCGTCAGCTCTCGCCGACCAGGGCCCGGAGATGCGTCAGGTACTCCTCGAAGCGCACGCGCCCCTCGTCGGACAGGCGCACGAACGTCCGGACCCGGCGCCCCTGGCCGCCGCGCAGCTTGGCGAGCTCCACCACGCCCGCGTCCTCCAGGACCCGCAACTGCCGCGAGAGCTCCGGCGAATCCAGTTCGAGGGCCTCGCACAGGTCGGCGAACGACGCGTTCTGCACACGCCGCAGGGTGCCGAGCACGGCCAGGCGCACCGGCGAGTGCATCAGCGTGGTCAGCGCCTGCCGGTGCTGTCCTTCCGTGCTCATCAGGCCCTCCACCGGGAGACCAGGTAGCCGAGCAGGGTCAGCGCGCACGTCGCGGCCGGGACCACGATGCCGACGGTGGATTCCGGGGTGTCCCACAGGACGTTGCCCGCCGGGAGCCCCAGCAGGAATCCGGCCGCGGTCCCGAGGCCGTTCTCGACGCGGGTGTGCGGGCGGCGCAGGGCGCGCTCGCGGTGGAAGTAGTTCCAGCCGGCCACCAGCGCGAGGCCCGCCAGGCACACGGGGATGCCGACCGCGAGCGGCACTCGCCGCTCGGCGGCCCCCCACAGGGCACCGAACAGGGCGATCGCGGACACCACTCCCGCCACCCGCTCACCTGCCAGGGCGGGCCGGTTGAGGGCGGGCGCCCGCTCGGCGGTGGCGAGCTGAGCGGCTGCGGTCTGCGGGTCCATGAGGAAGCCCCCCGGGGGTCGTGCGGATCATTCACTTGCGATCTTCGCACTCGGTTGGCAAACCTGCAACTAAGTGCTCGCGAAGCCGCCTGCCGCAGGTGTCTGTGCACTCCTCACGCGTCGGTTGATAATGAATCCCGACCACGCTCAGCAAAATCCCAGGTGTAAAGGTTCACAGCATTGGGTTCCCATCCCCCGATACCCACCCGAGTCGTGCTGCTCGCCGGCCCCTCCGGCTCGGGCAAGTCGTCGTTCGCGTCCCGCACCGGACTGCCCGTGCTGTGCCTCGACGACTTCTACAAGGAAGGCACCGACCCGTCGCTGCCTCAGGTCGCCGGCACTTCGGACATCGACTGGGACTCCCCGCTGTCCTGGGACGCCGACGTCGCCCTCGCCGCGATCGGCGAGCTGTGCCGCACCGGCCGCACCCGGGTCCCGGTGTACGACATCTCGACGAGCGCACGGGTCGGCGAGGAGGCCCTCGACATCGAGCGCACGCCGCTGTTCATCGCGGAGGGCATCTTCGCCGCCGACATCGTGGACCGCTGCCGTGAGATGGGCGTGCTCGCGGACGCGATCTGCCTGCGCGGCCGCCCCTCGACGACGTTCCGGCGCCGGCTCCTGCGCGATCTGCGCGAGGGCCGCAAGTCCGTGCCGTTCCTGCTGCGCCGCGGCTGGCGCCTGATGCGCGCGGAGCGCTCCATCGTGGCCCGCCAGACGGCGCTCGGCGCGCACCCCTGCGGCAAGGAGGAGGCCCTCGGCCGCCTCGCGGCCGCCGCGGCGGGCCGCTGCGTCAAGGCCCGCGCGGCCGCCTGAGCACGGCACGCGTCGCGCCGGTGCCGCGCCGACGCCAAACAGCGGGCCCGGAAAGACCCCCCGGCCTTCCGGTCCCGCTGTCTGTTCTTCCCCCGTTTCCCCCGTAGGTCCCCGTGTCCCCCGTGGACCCGTTCCCCCATGAGGTCCCACCACCCCCCAGTTCCCCCGGGTGGGCCCCCATCCACTGCTTCCGCCGCTTCCCCCGAAGCGGCGGCCCCGTGTCCCCCCGTCCTCAGGCGACCAGTTCGCCGAAGGACTCCTCCTGGTCACGGCCGAAGCTGAGGACCTCGTCCTCACGCAGCCGGCGGAGCGACCGCCAGATGCTGGACTTCACCGTGCCCACGCTGATGTCGAGGATGTCCGCGATCTCCGGGTCCGTGCGGCCCTCGTAGTAACGAAGGACCAGCATGGTGCGCTGGAGCTCGGGCAGCCGGGCCAGGGCCTGCCACAGCACGGCGCGCAGCTCGGTGCCGCGCATCGCGTCCGTGTCGCCCACCGTCTCCGGCAGTTCCTCGGTCGGGTACTCGTTGAGCTTGCGGCGGCGCCAGGCGCTGATGTGCAGGTTCGTCATCGTGCGCCGCAGGTAGCCGCCGACGGCGGCCTTGTCGCTGATCCTGTCCCAGGCGCGGTACGTGGAGAAGAGGGCGCTCTGCAGCAGGTCCTCGGCCTCGAACCGGTCACCGGTCAGGTGGTAGGCGGTGGCGTACAGGGAGGCGCGGCGCTCCTGGACGTACGCGGTGAACGCCGCTTCGGCGTCCTCGCTGACCGTCCGGGCCTGCGTCCGCTCCCCCGAGACCTCCCTGTACGCGGCTCCCCCGTGAGCTCCCCCGTCACCGCCGCCCTTGAGCGCGTCAACCACCGTCATGTAAGCGGTGTGCTGACGCCCGGTGCCGCGAGCGCACCCCCGCCCGCTCACGGCACCGGACTTCTCGTGCTTCTCAGAACTCCGGTGGACGTCGTGCAGACGCGTGACAACTGCGCTTGAGCTGGTGCTGTGCAGCGTGTTCATCTCGCGCCCCCCGTCGTGGAGTCTGGGATTTCCGTGTGACCAAAACTCTGCCCGGCCCACTTCATGGCGGTGTCCCCCGACTGTCACAGGCCTGCAACAGGCCTCGTGGCACCGAAAGGGCTCCCCTTACTCGTGTGGGTGCGGTGTGAGACCCCGGCCAACAGTCGAACTGGGCCCGCACCATGGGACAGAATGACGTTTGTGCCTTCCCTGTTGCTGATCGAGGACGACGACGCCATCCGGACGGCCCTGGAGCTTTCGCTGACGCGCCAGGGTCACCGGGTGGCCACCGCTGCCACCGGCGAGGACGGTCTGAAGCTGCTCAGCGAGCAGCGCCCGGACCTGATCGTGCTGGATGTGATGCTGCCGGGCATCGACGGCTTCGAGGTGTGCCGTCGCATCCGGCGCACCGACCAGCTGCCGATCATCCTGCTGACCGCGCGCAACGACGACATCGACGTGGTCGTGGGCCTGGAGTCCGGGGCCGACGACTATGTGGTGAAACCCGTGCAGGGGCGGGTGCTCGACGCTCGTATCCGCGCCGTGCTGCGCCGTGGCGAGCGCGAGGCCAACGACGCGGCGACGTTCGGTTCGCTCGTGATCGACCGCGCGGCGATGACGGTGACGAAGAACGGCGAGGACCTGCAGCTGACGCCGACGGAGCTGCGGCTGCTCCTGGAGCTGAGCCGCAGGCCCGGGCAGGCGCTGTCGCGCCAGCAGCTGCTGCGTCTGGTGTGGGAGCACGACTACCTCGGCGACTCGCGGCTCGTCGACGCCTGCGTGCAGCGGCTGCGCGCGAAGGTGGAGGACGTGCCGTCCTCGCCGACGCTGATCCGTACGGTGCGCGGCGTGGGATACCGGCTGGACACGCCTCAGTGACCAAACCGCACGACAAGCTCCGCGGCCTTCCCGCGGCCCGCAAGGCGCTCCTGTCCGGCCTGCGCTTCACCAGTCTGCGGCTGCGCCTGGTCGTGGTGTTCGCGCTGGTGGCGCTGACCGCCGCCGTGTCCGCGTCCGGCATCGCGTACTGGCTGAACCGCGAGGCCGTCCTGACGCGTGCGCAGGACGCGGCTCTGAAGGACTTCCGGCAGCAGTTGCAGACCCGCGCGGGCGCGCTGCCGCTGCACCCCACGCAGGACGAGCTGCAGGCCGCGGCCGGGCAGATGGCGAACAGCAGCCAGCGCTACAGCGTGCTCCTGATCAGCGAGAACGCCAGCGGCGACCAGGTGTACGGCTACTCCGACCTGGACGCCTTCACGCTCGCCAAGGTGCCGAAGTCGCTGCGGGACGCCGTCAAGAAGGAGCAGTCGGTCTCCTCCGGCAACAAGAGCCCGTACCACCTGTACTGGCAGCGGACCGTGGACCACGGCACGCCGTACCTGGTGGGCGGGGCGAAGGTGATCGGCGGCGGGCCGACGGGCTACATGCTCAAGTCGCTCGAACCGGAGGCCAAGGACCTGAGCTCGCTCGGCTGGTCCCTGGCCATCGCCACGGCGCTCGCGCTCGTCGGTTCGGCGCTGCTCGCGCAGGCCGCCGCGACGACCGTCCTGAAACCGGTGCACCGCCTCGGCGTGGCCGCGCGCAGGCTCGGCGAGGGCAAGCTGGACACGCGCCTTCGGGTGTCGGGCACGGACGAGCTCGCGGATCTGTCGCGTACGTTCAACCGCACCGCGGAGAACCTGGAGAAGAAGGTCGCGGACATGAGCGCCCGCGACGAGGCGAGCCGCCGCTTCGTGGCGGACATGTCACACGAGCTGCGCACCCCGCTGACCGCGATCACCGCCGTCACGGAGGTCCTCGAAGAGGAGCTGGACGCCGAGACCGGCTCCGTCGACCCGATGATCGAGCCCGCCGTCCGCCTCGTCGTCAGCGAGACCCGGCGCCTGAACGACCTGGTCGAGAACCTGATGGAGGTCACCCGCTTCGACGCGGGCACCGCCCGCCTGGTCCTCGACGACGTCGACATCGCCGACCAGATCACCGCGTGCATCGACGCCCGCGCCTGGCTCGACGCCGTCGACCTGGACGCTGAGCGCGGCATCATGGCCCGCCTGGACCCGCGCCGCCTGGACGTGATCCTCGCCAACCTCATCGGCAACGCCCTCAAGCACGGCGGCTCCCCGGTGAAGGTGTCGGTGCGCCTCGACGGCGACAGCCTGGTCATCTCCGTGAAGGACGGCGGCCCCGGCATTCCCGAGGACGTACTGCCGCACGTCTTCGACCGGTTCTACAAGGCCAGCGCGTCCCGGCCGCGGTCGGAGGGCAGCGGGCTCGGGCTCTCCATCGCCCTGGAGAACGCGCACGTCCACGGCGGCGAGATCACCGCGGCCAACTCGTCGGACGGCGGCGCGGTGTTCACGCTGCGGCTGCCGCGGGACGCCTCGCCGCTGACGGCGGAGCCCGGTCCCGACCAGGAGGGCGAGGCGGACGCCGACGGGGAACGGGGCGAGGAGCGCTCCGAGGAAGGCAAGGAAGCGACATGACCAGGCGACGGCTGAGCGCCGCGGTTGCCACCGCCGTGCTCACCGCCACGCTGGCGGGCTGCGGCATCCGCTCCACGGAGGTGCCGACCGACTTCGGGGCCGCGCCCTCGCGGGTGCCGTGCGTGGCGTCGGGCCCGGACATCTCCGCGCGCGCCGAGTCCACCGGCGTACCCGTGCAGATCTTCCTGGTGTGCGCCTCGCAGCTGGTGGTCGTCGACCGGACGGTGCGGATCCCCACCGAGAAGGCGTCCACGGACCGGGTCCGGATCGCGCAGGCGCTCCTGGACGAGCTGTCGGCACCGCCGTCCCAGGCCGCCAAGCAGGCCGGTTACGCCACCGACGTGCGCCGCGGCATGACCGTCACCGGCCCCCAGCGCGGCGACCCGGACGAGGCGCTGCGGCTGAGCACCCGCCCGCAGAGCCTCTCCTCGCACGCGCTCGCGCAGATCGTGTGCACGTACGCGGACAGCGCGGCGTCGGACGGCGACGGCTCGGTCGTCCTCGGCGGCCCCGCCGGGACAGGGCTGAACCGCTACGAGTGCACCCAGGCCGTGCGGGCCCGCCCCGGCACGGTGTCGCCACCGTCACAGTCGCTGGATTCCTAGCGTCCGTCCGGGCGGTCCTGTCCTGAGGGGCCGGGGGCCGTCCCGCCCCCGTGCGCAGGAGTCCGGGCGGCTGCGGAACCGATCCCGCCGCCCGGGGCGTCTTGGGGGGCGTGCGTCAAGGCTCGGGCGGGCGCGGTGCCGCCATTCGCTTTCGCGCGGCGGGAGGGGTTCTCCTCGCCGCGCATCTCCTGGTCGTCGCGTGGATCACGCTGCGCCCGCTGGACGTGCCCTGGGTGAGCGCCGCGAACCTGGAGCCGCTGGCCGGCATCAAGGCGGACCTGGCGCGCGGCCCGGAGCAGGCGGCCCGGCAGATCGGCGGGGCGCTGCTGCTGCTCGCGCCGCTCGGGGTGCTGCTCCCGCTGGTCGGGGGGCGGCTCGACGTCTCGCGCCTGGCGTCCCTGGCCCGCACGGTCGCGGCGGGCGCCCTGCTGTCGCTGGGCATCGAGCTGTTGCAGACCGGGGTGCCGGGTCAGGTCGTCGACGTCGACTCGCTGCTCCTGAACACACTGGGCGTGGCGCTCGCCCATGTCGCCGTGGTGCCCGCGGCGCGGGCCCGGCTGCGCAGGCGCCGCTCCTCCGCGCGGCCCCGTGCGGCCCGCCTCAGGGAGGATGCCCCTCAGGGGGCGACCCCGAAGATTCCCAGGGTCGGCATCGCTCCGTAGCGTGACGCTTTGCCCGTTTCACGGACCTACCGTGGGGTGTATCGAGGCGACGACAAGCCGAAGCCTCCCGCCCCGCATCCGACCACGGTCCACGAGGAGCCCCCATGTCCGCCCTTGTCCGCCCCACCGACGGCCGCATGATCGGCGGCGTGTGCGCTGCCATCGCCCGCCGCTTCGGCTGGTCCGCCACGACCGTGCGCGTCGCGTTCGTGCTGTCCTGCCTGCTGCCAGGACCGCAGTTCCTGCTCTACATCGCCCTGTGGATCGTGTTCCCGAGCGAGAACAAGGCGAAGACTGCCTGGTGACGGCGGCAGCCGTCCGGTACGCCACCCGCGTACGGCACGGACAGGACCCGCGCAGGGCGACGGGGCGCACCCCGAGAAGGGTGCGCCCCGTCGTGTGTGTGCCGGTGGTCCGGGTCAGCCGAGCGGCAGGCCCTGGACCGGGAGGCTGCCGAGCGGCAGGCCCTGGGTGGGCAGC
The DNA here is from genome assembly GCF_030388665.1 of Streptomyces flavofungini. Classification (NCBI taxonomy): domain Bacteria; kingdom Bacillati; phylum Actinomycetota; class Actinomycetes; order Kitasatosporales; family Streptomycetaceae; genus Streptomyces; species Streptomyces flavofungini. The sequence continues at coordinate 3,535,295 of NZ_CP128846.1, forward strand.
GCGCTCGTGGGCAGGGCGTTCGTGGGCAGCGCGCCGGTCACCGTGTCGGTGGGGAGGGCGTTGGTGCCCAGGCCCTGGGCGACGGGGACGCCGCCGAGCAGGCCCTTGACCGGGTCGGCGGGCTTCGGCGCGGCCTTGGTGGCGAGCGCGCGGTCGGCCGCGCCGTCGCCGAGCGGGAGGAGCTTGTCGGTGGTGGGCTGGGCGGACTTCAGGCCGCTCTGGAGGGCGCTGTGTCCGGCGGCCAGGGCCTCGGGGGCCCCGTCGGGCAGGCTCTGGGCGGTCTCCTCCAGCGGCAGCGTCGAGGCGACCGTGCCCAGGACGCCCACGGCGTCCGGTCCGGCCGCGGCGCTCGCGGCACCGGCGCCCGTGGCGGCGAAGGCGGCACCGAGGGCGGCGACACCGAGGGTCTTGACGGCAGACTGCTTCATGTTGAATGCGTCCTTGATGACGGGGGCGTTGAGCGGGGCTCGACGGTAAGCACCCGCTGGTACAGCCCGCAAACAGTCAAAAGCGGCCGGGAGTTACTGCTCCCGACCGCCGTGTTGACGTACAAAATCCGCTTAGCTGTCGGCGGACCCGCTGGTCGAGACCGTCTGGCGGAAGAGCCACTCGGACTTCAGCTCGGCGTAGCCGGGCTTGATGACGTCATTGATCATGGCGAGGCGTTCGTCGAAAGGAATGAACGCCGACTTCATCGCATTGACGGTGAACCACTGCATGTCGTCGAGCGTGTAGCCGAAGGTGCCGACCAGGTGCTCGAACTCGCGGCTCATGCTGGTGCCGGACATCAGGCGGTTGTCGGTGTTGACGGTCGCCCGGAAGTGCAGCTTGCGGAGCAGGCCGATGGGGTGCTCGGCGTACGAGGTCGCGGCGCCGGTCTGCAGGTTCGAGCTGGGGCACAGCTCCAGCGGGATCCGCTTGTCGCGGACGTAGGAGGCGAGGCGGCCGAGCTGGACCGTGCCGTCGTCGGCGACCTCGATGTCGTCGATGATGCGCACGCCGTGACCGAGCCGGTCGGCGCCGCACCACTGCAGGGCCTGCCAGATCGACGGCAGGCCGAAGGCCTCGCCCGCGTGGATCGTGAAGTGGTTGTTCTCCCGCTTCAGGTACTCGAACGCGTCCAGGTGGCGGGTGGGAGGGAAGCCGGCCTCGGCGCCCGCGATGTCGAAGCCGACCACTCCGCTCCGGGGGCCGGGGCCGCGGTAGCGGTTGGCGAGTTCGGCGATCTCCAGGGCGCGGGCGGCGTGCCGCATGGCGGTGAGGAGCGCGCCGACGCGGATGCGGTGGCCGTTCGCCTTGGCGCGGCGCTCGCCCTCGCGGAAGCCGTCGTTCACGGCCTCGACGACCTCTTCGAGGCTGAGGCCGCCCTCCAGGTGCTGCTCGGGGGCGTAGCGGATCTCGGCGTAGACGACGCCGTCCTCGGCCAGGTCCTCGGCGCACTCGGCGGCGACGCGGAACAGGGCGTCGCGGGTCTGCATGACGGCGCAGGTGTGGGCGAACGTCTCCAAGTACCGCTCCAGGGAGCCGGAGTCGGCCGCGTCGCGGAACCAGACGCCGAGCTTGTCGGGGTCGGTCTCGGGGAGTCCCTCGTAGCCGCATCCGCGGGCCAGCTCGACGATGGTGCCGGGGCGCAGGCCGCCGTCGAGGTGATCGTGGAGGAGGACCTTCGGGGCGCGGCGGATCTGCTCCGAGTCAGGGGTGCCGGGGTGGCCCGGGCGCCCCGGGCGGCCGCTCGCTGCGCTGATCTTGCTGGTCTGGCTCGTCATTTCCGCACTCTAACTCCTACGCGCGTAGAACTCACTGGGTCGATATGTAACAGTGACCCTGCGGACAGGTGGCATACACCATGACTTCTGACACTGTTCTGCCATGGCACAGCAAGCGACGTCCCGTCCCGTGCGTACGGCCAGGCTCGGGCGTGTGGTCGGCACGCGCCCCTCGACGACGAGCGCGGTGGCGCTGCTCCTTCCCGGTGGCCACGAGACGTCCGCCCGCAAGCCGTCCCCCTTCGCCGCCGCGGCGATACGTTCCCTCGGGCGGCACCTCTCGCGGGCCGGGCAGGCCGACGGGCTCGCGGCGCACGTCGTGCACTACCGGGTCGGCGGCTGGAACGGCGCGGAGGCGCAGCTCGCGCGGGACGCCGAGTGGGCGGCCGACGAGGTCGTCCGCCGTTACGGCGACGTGCCCGTGTGTCTCGTCGGCGTCGACATGGGCGGCCGCGCGGCGCTCCGGGCCGCCGCGCACACCGCCGTCAACTCCGTTCTCGCGCTGGCGCCTTGGCTGCCCGAGGACGATGTGGCCGCGCCGCCGGAGCCGGTGAAGCAGCTTGCCGGGCGGCAGGTGATGATCGTGCACGGCACCAATGACGAGCGGACCGACCCCGAGTTGTCGTTCCGGCTCGCCGAGCGGGCCAAGAAGGCGAACCGGGACGTGTGCCGGTTCGAGGTGCACTCGGACGGCCACCGGCTCAGTCAGCATCACGATGAGGTGCGGGCGTTGGCCGCGAACTTCGTGCGGGGGGCGCTCTTCGGGCATCGGTACGCCCGGCCGGTCGAGGACGCGCTGGCCGCGCCGCCGCCGCTGGGGTTACGGATGCCGTTGGCTTCCGGCTTCGGCAGGACGCTGCGCTGAGTCGGCGTACCGCCCTGCGGAGGGACCCGTTCCCCTCAGCGGGTCGGCCTGCCGGACCGGCCCCTGGGCGTCGGTGACGGTGGCGGGCTGGGCCGAACCGGCCCGGGCGGGCCCGAGGTCCGGCGGGCGCGGGAGGAGTTCCGGGACCCACCGATGAGTTCCGCGGGCGCGGGCGGTCCCCCTAACGTGGCAGTCTCCCAAGCACATTCGCCGAACCTGCTGGTCATGAGCGGGCCCGTCCGTGAGGGCGACATACCCCGCCTCGTCGCCGACCTGCGCGCCGTCGTGGTCGCGTCCGGCGCCGCCGAGGTGATCTGCGACGTGGGCGGCGTGACCACCGCCGACCTCGTGACCGTGGAGGCGGTGGCGCGGCTCGGACTGGCCGCCCGCAGGGCGGGGACGGGGCTGCGGCTGCGCGACCCGACCCCGGCCCTGTGGGCGCTGCTCCGGCTCGTCGGCCTCGCGGAGCTATGCGTCGAGGTGGAGGGGGACCCCGAAGAGCGGGAACCACCGCTGGGTGTCGAGGAAGCAGTGGAATCCGGCGACGCGGCCCGCTGAGATCTCGATGACCTGGATCGCCCACGGCATGTACCCGCCCTTGTCGGGGTCGGGCTTGTACTGCGCGAAGCCGGGGGTGCCGTTGACCGCGACGGGCAGCAGCCGGGAGCCCTCGCACGGGGCGCCCATGGTCGACATGAAGCCCGTGATGTCCTGCGGGCCGCGCAGCCACAGGTCGAACGGGGGCATCGTCATGACCGCGTCCTCGTGCAGGAGGGCGGTCAGGGCGGCCATGTCATAGCCCTCGAAGGCGGTGACGTAGCGGTCGAGGAGCTTCTGCTGCTCGTCGTCCAGCGGGTCGGACGTCGCCGTGTCGTCGGCCGGGCGCTCGGCGAGGGTGGCGCGGGCGCGCTGGAGGGCGCTGTTGACGGACGCGACCGTCGTGCCGAGCAGCTCGGCGACCTCGCTGGCCTTCCACGCCAGGACCTCGCGCAGGATCAGCACCGCCCGCTGCTTGGCGGGCAGTTGCTGCAGGGCGGCGATGAAGGCGAGGCGCACCGACTCCTTGGCCACGGCGGCCTCGGCGGGGTCGCCGAGGGTGGGCAGGACCCGGCCGTCCGGTATGGGCTCCAGCCAGACGTTGTCCGCGCGGGGGGTCAGGGCCGCCTGGGCCAGGGGCGTGGAGGCCGTGAGGTCCATGGGGCGGGCGCGGCGGTTGCCCGCGTTCAGCATGTCCAGGCAGACGTTCGTCGCGATGCGGTACAGCCAGGAGCGGAGGCTGGAGCGGCCCTCGAACTTGTCGAAGCTGCGCCAGGCGCGGACCATCGTGTCCTGCACGGCGTCCTCGGCCTCGAACGCCGAGCCCAGCATGCGATAGCAGTACCCCGTCAGCTCGACGCGGTGCTTCTCCAGTCCGGCGTCCAGCTCGACCGTCGCGCTGTCACTCATCCCAGCCCACCCCTGTGCCTCTGCGTGCCCGTGTGTGTCCGTGTGTGCCCGTGTCGTAGCGGCTACGGAAGTCCCAGCACCTCGGAAGCTACCGCAGCCCACTGACAATGGCCTGGGGAGCGGTGAAAACGGCAGCTCACAGGGGTTGGTTGCGGTATGGGGCGGGGCGCTTCAGGCGGTGCGGGCCGCCGTCACCCGCTCCACGCGCGCCACCCGGCTCCCGTACAGCGTGATCGACACGACGCCGAGGACGGCGAGGATGCCGAGGCTCACCGTGCCGCCCCAGCCGCCCGCGTGGAAGGCCATGGCGCCGAGGGTGCCGCCGACGCTGGAGCCCACGTAGTACGCGGACTGGTAGAGGGCGGAGGCCTGGGCGCGGCCCGTGGTGGCCGTGCGGCTCACCGACGAGGACGCGACCGCGTGGCCCGCGAAGAAGCCGGCCGTGATCAGGACCAGGCCGAGCAGGACCAGGCCGAGCGAGGTGGAAAGGGACAGGAGCAGGCCGCCCGCGGTGGTGCTCACGGCCAGGTACAGGGCGCCGCGCCTGCCGAGCCGCGCCACCAGCTTCCCGGCCGCCGCCGACGACACCGTACCGACGAGGTAGACGAGGAAGATCGAGCCGATGACGCCCTGCGGGAGGGAGAACGGGCCCTCGGTGAGGCGGTAGCCGATCACCGTGTAGACCGCGCCGAAGACGGTCATGAACAGCGCGCCGATCGCGTACAGGCGGCACAGGAGCGGGTTCGACAGGTGCGAACGGACCGTGCGGGCGAGGGACTTGGGGCTGAGCGTGCCCGGCGTGAAGTGGCGTGGGGCGGGCAGGAGCGCGCGGAAGGCGAGCGCGGCCGCGACCGCGAGCAGGCCGACCACGGCGAGCGCCCAGCGCCAGCCCCAGGCCTGCGCGGCCCAGCCCGTGACGATGCGGCCGCTCATGCCGCCGATGGAGTTGCCCGCGACGAACATGCCGATCGCGGCGACCAGCGCCTTGGGGCGGACCTCCTCGGCGAGGTAGGCCATCGCGGACGCCGGGAGTCCGGCGAGGGCGGCGCCCTGTACGGCGCGCAGCGCGATCAGTACGCCGACGTTCGGCGCGAACGGGACCAGCAGGCCCACGGCGACGGCCACCGTCAGCGAGACCGTCATCAGCGTGCGCCGCCCGTACCGCTCCGACAGGGCGCTCAGCGGCAGCACGAACAGGGCGAGCGCGCCGGTCGCCGCCGACACCGTCCAGCTCGCCGTGGACGCGCTCGCGCCGAGGTCGGCGGAGATCAGCGGGAGCAGGGCCTGGGTGGAGTACAGGAGCGCGAAGGTGGCGACGCCCGCCAGGAAGAGGGCGAAGCTCATGCGGCGAAAGCCGGGGCCTCCCGGTGCCATGCGCGTGTCGTGCGGGGTGGTGGACTCGGTGGACTTGAGGGGATCGGAGTCGGGGGACGACGGAGTGAGGGCGACCGCGTGGGTGGCGGACGCCCCGCTACTGGCAGGAGGCATGCCACGAACGTACGACCACGATTCTCATGCGTCCAATGCATGGAATCGCCATAATCGTTCCTATGCAGCATCAGCAGAGGTCAGGCGCTCGTCTGTCGCAGAACAGTGACACAGAGGACACAGCTCACATCGTGCGGCTGCTCGCTCCGCGGCTCGCGTACTTCGCCGGGGTGGCCCGGACGGAGCACGTCACGCGGGCCGCGCGGGAGCTTCAGGTGCCGCAGTCCACGTTGTCGCGCGCCATGGTCCGGCTCGAACAGGACCTGGGCGTCGACCTGTTCGCCCGGCACGGTCGTACGGTGTCGCTGACGCCCGCAGGACGGACCTTCCTGGCCTCCGCGGAGCGGGCGCTCGCCGAGGTGGGGCGGGCCGCCGAGTCCGTGCGGGCCGACGCGGATCCCGCCACCGGGAAGGTGGCGTTCGGGTTCCTCCACACCATGGGGTCCGAGACCGTGCCCGGGCTCATCCGGGCCTTTCGCGCGGATCATCCTCGGGTGCGGTTCAGTCTCGTGCAGAACTATGGCGAGGCCATGCTGGAGCGGCTGCGGGCCGGGGAGTTGGACCTCTGTCTCACCTCTCCCGTGCCGGACGCGCCCGGGCTCGTGGCCCGGCGCCTCGACGAGCAGCGGCTCCGCCTCGTCGTGCCCGACGACCACCGGCTCGCCTCCCGCAAGCGGGTCCGCCTCGCCGAGGCCGCCGACGAGGCCTTCGTGACCCTCGAACCCGGCTACGGTCTGCGGCGCATCACCGACGACCTGTGCGCCGAGGCCGGGTTCCGGCCGCGGATCGCCTTCGAGGGCGAGGAAGCGGAGACGCTACGGGGGTTGGTCGCCGCCGGGCTCGGCGTGGCCCTGCTGCCGCCGCCCGCCGTGGCCCGTCCCGGCGTCGTCGAACTCACCGTCACCGGCCAGCGGGCCGTCCGCGAGATCGGGGTGGCCTGGCTGGAGGGCCACCCCGACACGGCGCCGGTGGCCGCCTTCAAGAAGTTCCTGCTGGGGCGGCGGGGGCGGTTGCTCCCGGAATAGCCTGGCGTCCCGCCTTGGGGGACGCCGGTGGCTCACGCGCGGGCCCCAAGGACGTCCCGTGCGGTGGCTCGCGCGCCGGCCCCAAGGACGTCCCGTGCGGGTGGGACAGCCCCCGCCGATCGCGCTTCGCGCTCGTCCTCGATCGCCGGACGGGCTTTTCCCCACCCACCCGCCCTTCTTCTCCCTCCGGGCGGGTGGGTGGGGCGGCGTCAGCTGATGCGGTCCAGGATCGTGGGGCGGGGGTCGAACCGGGTTCCCGTCGGGGAGACGTCGTACGCGGAGGCCAGGGCCTCCAGGGCGTACTCGAAGCGCTCGGGGGTGTCCGTGTGCAGGGTGAGGAGGGGCTCGCCCGCCACGACGGAGTCGCCCGGCTTGGCGTGGAGCTCGACGCCCGCGCCCGCCTGGACGGGGTCCTCCTTGCGGGCCCGGCCCGCGCCCAGGCGCCAGGCCGCGACACCGATGTCGTACGCGTCGAGGCGGGTGAGGACGCCGGAGGCGGGGGCCACCACGGTGTGGGTCTCGCGGGCGACGGGCAGGGCCGCGTCCGGATCGCCGCCCTGGGCGGAGATCATCCGGCGCCAGACGTCCATCGCGGACCCGTCGGCGAGGGCCTTGGCGGGGTCGGCGTCCGGCAGCCCGGCGGCGTCGAGCATCTCGCGGGCCAGCGCGAGGGTCAGGTCGACGACGTCGGAGGGGCCGCCGCCCGCCAGGACCTCGACGGACTCGCGGACTTCGAGGGCGTTGCCCGCGGTGAGGCCGAGGGGGGTGGACATGTCGGTGAGGAGGGCGACCGTACGGACGCCGTGGTCGGTGCCGAGGCCGACCATCGTGGAGGCGAGCTCGCGGGCGTCGTCGAGGGTCTTCATGAAGGCGCCGGTGCCCACCTTCACGTCCAGGACCAGGGAACCCGTCCCCTCGGCGATCTTCTTGGACATGATGGAGGAGGCGATGAGCGGGATCGCCTCGACGGTGCCGGTCACGTCGCGGAGCGCGTAGAGCTTCTTGTCGGCGGGGGCCAGGCCGTCGCCGGCCGCGCAGATCACGGAGCCCGCGCCGTTCAGCACGTCCAGCATCTCCTCGTTGGAGAGCAACGCCCGCCAGCCGGGGATCGACTCCAGCTTGTCGAGGGTGCCGCCGGTGTGGCCGAGGCCGCGCCCGGACAGCTGCGGCACGGCCGCCCCGCAGGCCGCGACCAGCGGGGCGAGGGGGAGGGTGATCTTGTCGCCGACGCCGCCCGTGGAGTGCTTGTCGGCGGTGGGGCGGGAGAGGGAGGAGAAGTCCATGCGCTCGCCGGAGGCGATCATCGCCGCCGTCCAGCGGGCGATCTCACGGCGGTTCATGCCGTTCAGGAGGATCGCCATGGCCAGGGCAGACATCTGCTCGTCGGCAACGGCGCCGCGCGTGTACGCGTCGATGACCCAGTCGATCTGCTCGTCGCTCAGCTCGCCCCGGTCCCGCTTCGTACGGATGACGGAGATTACGTCCATGGCAGAAATCCCTTCCGGCGGTGCCGGTCGTCAGTGACCGGCGTGCGTCGAGCACGACTCTACGCGCATAGAGCGAGGATGCGGCAAGGCCCCCGCCAACTCGGCGGAGGCCTTGCCCTGTTGTGTCAGTTCAGACGCTCGGGACCGAACGCGTCCGGCAGCATGTCGCCGAGGGACCGCACCCCGGACGAGGTCTGAAGCAGGAGCCCGGCGCCGCCGAACTCGTACAGGAGCTGACGGCACCGGCCGCACGGCATCAGGATGTCGCCCTTGCCGTCCACGCAGGTGAAGTGCGTGAGTCGGCCGCCGCCGGTCAACTGGAGCTGGGAGACCAGGCCGCACTCGGCGCACAGGCCGAGGCCGTATGAGGCGTTCTCGACGTTGCAGCCGGTCACCGTGCGGCCGTCGTCGACGCGGGCCGCGGCGCCGACCGGGAAGCCCGAGTAGGGCGCGTACGCACGGGACATGGCCTCGCGCGCGGCCTCCCGCAGGTCGTCCCAGTCGACGTCCGCGGCGGCGGTCACTGTCCCCGCTCCTCGGCAGAGTGCGTCATTTCCCTTGTCCCTTCCGGTACGGCATCCCGTCCGCCTTCGGCATCCGCAGCCGCTGGGCGGAGAGCGAGAGCACCAGCAGCGTGACGACGTACGGCGTGGCGGTGACGACCTGGTTCGGCACCTCGTCGGTGAGGCCGTACCAGAGGAACATCAGCGCCGACGCCGCCGCGGTGACCACCGCGGGGACGTAGCGCTTGCGCCAGATCAGGTAGGCCGCGCCGATGAGAAGAAGGATGGCGATCAGGAGCAGCAGGGCGTGGACATTCGTGCCGCCGCCCCGCAGCTTCAGGCTGTCGGTGTAACCGAACAGACCGGCGCCCAGCGCGAGTCCGCCCGGCATCCAGTTGCCGAAGATCATGGCGGCGAGGCCGATGTAGCCGCGCTGGCCGGTCTGGCCCTCCAGGTAGATGTTGGAGGCGACCAGGGACAGGAACGCGCCGCCGAGGCCCGCGAGGCCGCCGGAGACGATGACGGCCACGTACTTGTACTTGTAGACGTTGACGCCGAGCGACTCCGCGGCGATCGGGTTCTCGCCGCAGGAGCGCAGGCGCAGGCCGAACGCGGTGCGCCAGAGGATGAACCAGCTCAGCGGCACCATCGCGACGGCGATGAGGGTCAGCGGCGACACGTCGGTGATCAGACCGCCGAGCAGGCCCGCGATGTCGGACACCAGGAACCAGTGTTTCTGGTTGAGGTCGTGCAGCCAGTCCGAGAGCCCCGGCACCGAGAACTTGCCGAGGGATTCCACGCCGGGCGACTGCTTCGACGTACCGCCCTCCACGCCCTCGAAGGCGAAGGTGGAGAGGTAGCGGGTGGTGCCGAGGGCGAGGATGTTCAGGGCCACACCGGAGACGATGTGGTTGACGTTGAAGGTGACCGTGACGATCGCGTGCAGCAGGCCGCCGATCGCGCCGCCGAGCACGCCGAAGACGATGCCGACCCACGGGCCCCACTGGTAGCCCGCCCAGGCGCCGAACCAGGTGCCGAGGATCAGCATGCCCTCGAGGCCGATGTTGACGACGCCCGCGCGCTCGGCCCACAGGCCGCCGAGGCCCGCGAGGCCGATCGGCACGGCCAGGCGCAGGGCGCCGGACATCTGGCCGGTGGAGGTGATGCCGTGGGCGTCGGTGATGAGCCGGACCACGGAGGTGAGGACCAGCACGCCCGCGATGATCAGCAGCAGGACGGGGAGCGAGATGCGGCGGCGGCCCGGCTTGGGGGTCGCGGGCGCGGCCTTGGTGACGGTTGCCGTGCTCATCGGGCAGCCACCTCCTTCACGGAGTCGTTGTTGCCGTTGTTGCCCTTGTTGCCGTTGTCGCCACCGGTGGCTCGGGCCGCGGCGGCCAGTTCCTCACCGACGCGCTGCTGCTGGCGGCGCAGGCCCCAGCGGCGCACCGCCTCGTAGGAGACGACGACCGCGATCACGATCAGGCCCTGCATGATCACCGCGATCTCCTTGTCGTACGCCACCGGCTGGGCGTAGTCGAGAGCGGGCGACGCCTTGTCGAGGAAGGCGATGAGCAGCGCGGCGAACGCGATGCCGACCGGGTTGTTGCGGCCGAGCAGGGCGATGGTGATGCCGGTGAAGCCGAGGCCGGTGGGGAAGCTCAGGCTGTAGGTGTGGACGTCGCCGAGCAGGATCGGCATGCCCGCGAGGCCCGCGACCGCGCCCGAGATCAGCATGGCGGTGAGCACCATGCGCTTGGCGTTCACACCGGAGGCGGCGGCCGCCGACTGCGAGGCGCCGGTGGCGCGCAGGTCGAAGCCGAAGCGGGTGCGGTTGAGGACGAGCCAGTACAGGACGCCGCCGAGGGCCGCGATGATCACGAAGCCGTAGATCTCGCCGGAGGCGCCCATGGAGATGCCGGGGAACCAGCCGGACCTGTGCATGACGCCGGTGGTCTGGTTGTTGCCGACCGGGACGCCGAAGTTCTCGGTGAGGGTGAGGTAGCCGATGACGCTCGTCGCGATGGCGTTGAGCATGATCGTGGCGACCACCTCGCTGACGCCCCGGGTGGTCTTCAGGACGCCCGCGATGCCCGCCCAGAACGCGCCGGTCAGCATCGCCACCAGCATGAGCAGCGGGATCTGCAGCCCGGACGGCAGCGAGACATGGGCGCCGACGACAGCCGTGACCATCGCGGCGAGCCGGTACTGGCCGTCCACACCGATGTTGAACAGGTTCATGCGGAAGCCGATGGCCACCGCGAGGGCCGCCAGGTAGTACATCCCGGCCTGGTTGATGATCAGGACCTGGACGTCGGAGAACCCGGCCTGCTCGAACATCAGGCTGTACGGCTCGATCGGGTTCTTGCCCGAGGCGAGCAGCACGACCGACGTCAGGGCGACGGCCGCGATGAGCGCGATGACCGGTCCGGCCACCGCGAGGAGCACCCGCTCCTTGTCGAACTTCTTCATCGGGCCTCGTCCTCCGGGGCGGCTTCTTCGGTTGCGTCGGCGGGGGCGCCGGCCACGGCGGCGCCGGAGTCGGCCTCCTCGGCCTCCTCGGCCTCGCCGTCCTCGCCGTCCTCGACGTGCTCCAGGTGTCCTGAGGCCGCGCCCGTCATCGCCGAGCCCAGCTCCTCCGGGGTGACCGTCGCCGGGTCGGCGTCCGCGACGAGCCGGCCCCGGTAGATCACGCGGAGGGTGTCGGACAGGCCGATCAGCTCGTCCAGGTCGGCGGAGATCAGGAGCACCGCGAGGCCCTCGCGGCGCGCCTCGCGGATCTGGTCCCAGATCTGCGCCTGCGCGCCGACGTCCACACCGCGGGTGGGGTGGGCGGCGATCAGGAAGCGCGGCTTGTGGCTCATCTCGCGGCCGACGATCAGCTTCTGCTGGTTGCCGCCGGACAGGGAGGCCGCGGTGACGTCGATGCCGGGCGTACGGACGTCGTACTCCTCGACGATGCGCCGGGTGTCGGCCTGCGCGCCCTTGGTGTCGAGCCAGAAGCCGCGGCTGTTGGGCTTCTCGGTGACGTGGCCGAGGATGCGGTTCTCCCAGAGCGGGGCTTCCAGGAGCAGGCCGTGGCGGTGGCGGTCCTCGGGGATGTAGCCGACGCCGCCCTCGCGCCGCCTGCGGGTCGCCCAGTCGGTGATGTCCTCGCCGGCCATCCTGATGACGCCGGAGTCGGCGTGCTTGAGGCCGATGAGGGCGTCGATGAGTTCGGTCTGGCCGTTGCCCTCCACGCCCGCGAGGCCGAGCACTTCGCCCTCGTGGATGGTGAAGGAGATGTCGTCGAGGAGGGCGCGTCCCGACTCACCCTCGGCGAGCAGCTTCAGGCCCTCGACCGCGATCATGGGCCGGTCGGTGACCGTGGACTCCGCGGTCTCCGGCGTCGGCAGCTCGCTGCCCACCATCAGCTCGGCGAGCTGGCGCGGGGTGGTCTCGGACGGGATCGCCGTGCCCACCGTCGTACCGCGCCGGATGACGGTGATGTCGTCGGCGACGGAGAGGACCTCGCCGAGCTTGTGCGAGATGAAGATGACGGACAGGCCCTCGGACTTGAGCTCGCGCAGGTTGTCGAAGAGCGCGTCGACCTCCTGCGGCACGAGCACGGCCGTGGGCTCGTCGAGGATCAGCGTGGTGGCGCCGCGGTAGAGGACCTTGAGGATCTCCACGCGCTGGCGGTCGGCGACGCCGAGGTCCTCGACGTAGGCGTCGGGGCGCACGCCGAGGCCGTAGCGGTCGGAGATCTCGGTGATCTTACGGCGGGCCCCGGCACCGATGCCGTACAGCTTCTCGCTGCCGAGCACGATGTTCTCCAGGACGGTCAGCTGGTCGGCCAGCATGAAGTGCTGGTGGACCATGCCGATGCCGCGGCTGATGGCGTCCGCGGGGCTGTTGAAGGCGACCTCGACGCCGTCGACGGCGATGGTGCCCTCGTCCGGCTTCTGCATGCCGTAGAGGATCTTCATCAGCGTCGACTTGCCGGCGCCGTTCTCGCCGACGAGGGCGTGGACGGTGCCCTTGCGGACGCTGAGGTGGATGTCGTGGTTGGCCACGACGCCCGGGAACCGCTTGGTGATGCCGACGAGTTCGACGGCGCAGGCGGGCGCCCGGTCGGTGGGCGGAGGGCTGGTGGACGCGTCGATGGCGCACTCTCCTGGGGAAACTTAAGGAAAGGGGCCGGACCCGCACACGCGGTGTGTGCCCCTGCTTCACGCCTCAGTCGCCACCGGCCGGCCGCCCGGGCTCACGGAGCACGACGCCTACTGGCTGTCGTGTGCCGTCAACTGGGGTGCCGAGCACGGTGGTTGAGGCCCTGGCCGTGCGAACGGGGCGCGAGGAGGCTGTTGCGCCAGTGTCCTCACACCCCGTTCCGCCGCCGTAACGGCGCCATTACAGCGCCGTCTTGACCTTGATCTTGCCGCTGGTGATGCCCTGCTCGGCCTTCTTCAGGGAGGCCTGCAGGTCCTTCATCTTGGTGAACTCGGGGTTGGAGTCGGCGAGGCCGACACCGCCCGACTTGAGGTCCGCGCGCACGACGCCGCCCTCGGCCTTGTCATCCTTCACCGACTTCACCAGGTTGTACACCGCTCCGGCGACGTCCTTGGTGGCCGAGGTGAGGATGTACTTCTTGTACTTGGCGAGCGCCTTCTGCTTGTACTGGTCGGAGTCGACACCGATCGCCCAGACCTTCTTGGCGGCGGCGGCCTCGATGACGCCCTGACCGGAGAGACCGGCGGCGTGGTAGACCACGTCGGCGTCGCCCTCGATCTGGCCGCTGGCCGCCTCCTTGCCCTTGTCCGGGCTGGAGAAGCCGCCGTCCTCGGCCTTCTCGGTGAGGAACTGGCGCTTGACCTTGACCGACTTGTCGGTGTCCTGGACGCCCTGGACGAAGCCCGCCTCGAACTTGCGGATCAGCGGGTTGTCGACGCCGCCGATGAAGCCGACGGTCTTGGTCTTGGTGGCCTTCGCGGCGGCGACACCGGCCAGGTACGAGGACTGCTCCTCGTTGAAGACCAGGTCGGCGACGTTCTTCGCCTTGATGGTGGCGTCGTCGACGATGCCGAAGGTGACGTCCGGGTTCTTGGCCGCGACCTCCTTGATGGCGGGCGCGTAGGCGTAGCCGACACCGATGACCGGGTTGTAGCCCTGCTTGGCCAGCTCGGTGAGGCGCTGGACCTTGTCGGCGTCGGACTCGCCGTCGGTGGGCTCGACGGCCTTCTTGCCGACCTTGAGCTCCTTGGAGGCGCGGTCCATGCCCGCGGTGGCGGCGTCGTTGAACGACTGGTCGCCGGCGCCGCCGATGTCGTACGCGATCGCGACACCCTTGCTCTTGCCGTCGTCGTTCTTGGCGGCGTCGCTGGAGGTACCGCCGCAGGCGGTGGCGGAAACGGCGAGAGCGGCGGTCGCGGCAGACGCGAGCGCTATTCGGGACACCCGGCGCATAGAGACGAACTCCTTATGTACAAGGACGTGAGTACGGACGCGGCTTGCGGACCTGGGGACGCACGACGAGCCACGTACGTGCAGTGCGCCTCACCCGGCGCTGATTTCGCCGCAGCGTAACGCGCGTAGACCTGACATAAGAACCCTTCTGTCCGGTCCGTTATCGAGCTGTGGCCACCAGGCGTCGGGCGGGTGACGGCCGGGTGCGGCGGCCACCGGAGGCCTGATCTGCGGCGGATTCATTGGGGCCCAACGGGTTATACGTACGACCCGAGGACGGGGGTCCGACGCCGTTATACGTACGACGTCGGACACACCACACAAAACCCGGATCAAGGCCGGGTCTTGACCGTCACCTTGCCCTCGACGATGTCCTTCCTGGCCTTCTCGACCGCGGCCACGACGTCCTTCATGTCCCGGTACGCCGGGTTGGCGTCGGAGAAGCCGACCCGGCCCGACTTGAGGTCGTAGCGCTGGGTGCCGGTCATCGGCTTGCCGTCGACGACGGACTTGGCGAGGTCGTAGACGGCACCGCCGACGTCCTTCAGGGCGGAGCCGAGGATGTACTTCTTGTACTTGGCGAGGGCCTTCTGCTTGTACTGGTCGGAGTCGACGCCGATCGCCCACTTCTTCTTCGCTCCGGCCTCCTGGATCACGCCCTGCCCGGAGAGCCCGGCCGCGTGGTAGAGCACGTCGGCCCCGGCTTCGAGCTGTCCGCTCGCCGCGTCCTGCCCCTTGTCGGGGCTGGCGAATCCGCCTTCCTCGGGCTTCTCCGTCAGATACCGCTTCTCGATTTCGATCTTCGGGTCGACCGACTTCACGCCCTGCACGAAACCGGCCTCGAATTTGTGGATGATCGGGATGTCCACGCCCCCGATGAATCCGACGTGTTTGACCTTGGTCGCCTTCGCCGCGGCGACTCCGGCGAGATACGAGCCCTGTTCCTCGTGGAATACGAGATCGGCCACGTTGTCGGCCTTGACGGTGTCGTCGTCGACGATGCCGAAAGTGATCTTCGGATACTTCTTCGCGACTTCCTGTACGGCGGGCGCGTACACGAATCCGACGCCGATCACCGGGTTGTAGCCCTGCCGGGCCAGGGTCTCGATGCGCTGCGTCTTGTCGGCGCTGGACTCGCCGTCGCCCGGCTCCATGTCGATGCCGCCGATCTTCAGGTCCTTGCGGGCCCGCTGGTACCCGCTGTACGCGGCGTCGTTGAAGGACTGGTCACCCCGGCCGCCGATGTCGTACGCGAGACCGATGCCCTTGCCGGAGTACTTCCCGTCCCCCTTCTTCCCTCCCTCGTCGTCCTTGGCGGCATCACTGCTGGTGCCGCCGCACGCGGAGGCCACGAGGGCGAACGTCGCCACCGCCACGGCCACTTGGGAAATCCTCGACACTCGACGTCGACGCACAGGACGCACCCCTTACGTTTCGAACGTTCCCCAAAGCACCGGTGACGGCGCTGATTTCGGCGCACATTAACGCGCGTAGAAAGGGAGGGGAACGGGTTCGGCGGTGGCCGTTATCGATTCGTGGCGGGGTCGGCGCGCCCGTGTCGGGCGGTACGGGTTACGCCCGCGCAAGGGGAGTTGCGCGGGCGTTAATCGGAGGTTGCGGCCCTCGGGCGGAACGGGCGGTGGCGGACGTCAAAAGGAACGAGTGGCGGCAACCGTCAAACGGAACGCGTCGCGCCGTCGATGAGCGCGGCGGCCGTGAAGAGTTCGACGCCCACGGTGATGGCGTGTTCGTCGGCGTCGAAGTCGCCCTGGTGCAGATCACGGATGCCGCGCTCGCCGGGGGTGCGGACGCCGAGCCGGGCCATGGCGCCCGGGACGCGCTCCAGGTACCAGGAGAAGTCCTCGCCGCCCAGGCTCTGCTCGGTGTCCTCGACGGCGGCGTGCCCGCGCCGGGCGGCCATGGCGTCCCGGAGCAGGTCGGTGACCACGGGTTCGTTGACGACGGGCGGGACGCCTCGGACGTAGTTGATCTCGGACTTGGCGCGGTAGAGGTCGGCGATCTCCTGGATGGCGGCGTGCACGAGGTCGGGGGCCTGCCGCCAGGCCGCGAGGTCGAGGCAGCGGATGGTGCCGGACAGCTCGGCGTGCTGGGGGATGACGTTGCAGGCGTGGCCCGCCTCGATGCGGCCCCAGGTGACGGCGAGGCCCGAGCGGGCGTCGACGCGGCGGGCCACCAGGGCCGGGACCTCGGTGACGACCTTGGCGGCGGCGGTGACGAGGTCCGTCGTCAGGTGCGGTCGGGCGGTGTGGCCGCCGGGGCCGTCGAGGGAGACCTCCAGGCGGTCGCAGGCGGAGGTGATGGGCCCGTGCCGCAGGCCGATGCGGCCGGCGTCCACGCGCGGGTCGCAGTGCACGCCGATGATCCGGCCGACGCCGTCGAGCGCGCCGCACTCGATGGCGTCCGTGGCGCCGCCGGGCAGGACCTCCTCGGCGGGCTGGAAGATCAGCCGCACCGGGTGCGGCAGCAGCCCCTGCTTCGCGAGGTCGGCGAGGACGAGCCCGGCGCCGAGGACGACGGTGGTGTGCACGTCGTGGCCGCAGGCGTGGGCGCGGTCGGGGACCGTGGAGCGGTAGGACACGCCCGTCTTGGTGTCCGGGATGGGCAGGGCGTCGATGTCGGCACGCAGGGCCAGCACGGGGCGGCCGGGGCGGCCGGGGGCGGCGCCGCCGTCCGGGGTGCCCCCGATGTCACAGATGAGTCCGGTGCCGATGCGCAGGACGCGGGGTTGCAGCCCCGCCGCCTCCAGGCGGGTCTTCAGGGCCGCGGTGGTGCGGAACTCCTGGTGGCCCAGCTCCGGGTGCATGTGCAAGTCGCGACGGAAGGCCACGAGTTCGGCGCGCAGCTCCTCTGGCAGCGCGCCGGGCAGATCCCCGGGCGGCACGGGCTCGGATTCGGACTCGCGGGACATCAATTGGTTCACCCTGTGAAGGGTAAGGCGATCGACCGGCCAACTAAGGCTCGATCAACAAAAGTTCAGCCAGATTGAGGTAAGAAAGCTGGCCGCGTGCGCATGTCCGGCTGGTACGGCGGGTATGAAGAATAGTTACCTCCGCTAGGCGGAGAGCGATCACCGCAGGTCAGGGGGGTCCACCTCTGGGCGTGGGGTCATCCTTGCGGTGGAGGGCCTTCGAAGATCGCACCAAGCGGCTGACGGGCAGTTGACGGGTCGTGGGGGGTGCTCGGGCGCCCGGCGACCCCCGGCCCGCCGACGACGGCGGCGTCGGGCGTCTCCTTCACGACGCCGCCGCCCTTGTGCGTGAACTTCAGGTGGGCGACGGCCGGGACGAGCCCCTTGGCCTTCTCGGGGTCCCGCACCAGCTTCCGCGTGTCGGCCCCGGTGCCGACGTCGACCTTCTGGGCGACGACTTCGTACGTGACGGGGGTGGCCCCCTCCTCGACCTTGCCGGTGGCGCTCTTGCCGGTGCCCAGGACACCGCCTGCGCCCGGCTTCTGCCCGGCGGGCTTCCCCTCGTTCGAATGCTCCTGCGAGTCCGCCGTCGGCGCCTCGCTCGTGGATTTGCCGTTCGACTCCTTCGAACCGTCGTCGTCCCCTCCGCACGCGGTGAGCACGAGGGCGAGGACGGCTGCGGGCACGCCGAAGCGCAGGACGTTCTTTCGGTAGAGCAAAGGTGGCTCCTGGTAAGGAAACCGAGTGAGCGGCAAGAGCAGGAGCAAGCCACACGGGAAGTCCAGGCGCCCCCTGCCGACGAGACCGTGCTCTCACTTGCCTTGCGCAAACACCGACAGAGAAGGCGAGTTCAGGCAGGAGGGCGGGAAGTAACCACCTTTCCCTTTCACCTGACGAACCATTCGCCAGGACCAATCGGCAACGATGCCCAATCCTCCCCGTCCGACGCTCCGAACGTAGGGAGTCATGGCCCGACCCCGGGCCCGCTGGCCTTCCGGGGCTCTCCCGGTCCCCGGAAGCGGTCGGCGCCCCCACCGCCTCCCCGCGAGGGGGGCGCCGACCGGCTCCCCGGAACCTCGGATTCCCACCCCTTGATGCCCCGAGTTGACACTGAAAGCGCCTCATGAACTCACGTTCCCCACAAGCGGGGAAGGGCCGAACTCCGGAAGAGATCCATGTCGCGGTGGCGATGCAGCCTGTCCTGACGACGACGTCGGCGATGACCACCGAGGGGCACGAAGGGCACGAAGGGCACGAAGGGCAGGTCACGAGCGTGCACCGGGTGGCGGAGCGACCGGAGTTGCCGTTCGACCCCCGCGTGCGCCTGCGTTCCCTCATCGAGCTGCGCGAGGACGCCGCCGAGGACGACCCGGACCAGGCCTGCGTTCACCTCGCCGTCGACGGTGGCTTCGGGGTCGGCCACGGCCATGTCACGAATGCCGTCACCGTCGAAGTCCGGCAGCGTGCCAGGCGACGGGCAGGATTCGTCCATTTTCCGTCGGACAGACGGAACAAGCGGGACCTCGTGTCGCGCACCGCAGGCAAGAGATGTCGCCAAGTAGCCGCGGAGGTGAGGGCAGGACGGGCTGTCCCGCCCCCTTCACGCCGTGGCCGTCTGCCTCACCCCGTTGCCGGGTGCCTGACCCTGGGCCGGGCTCGCCTTCTGGTTCTCCTCGTCCACCACCGAAGCCAGGCGCTGCACGTCCCGTGCCGTCCCCGTCACCCCCGACAGGAACCCCTGGGCGCGGGGCGAGGCCGAGTCCGTGAGCCAGGTCGGGTCGATGTCCATGACGGCGACCTTGACCTCGGTGCCCGCGAGGGCGAGGGGGAGGGTGTGGACGACGGTGGAGGGGAAGCTGAGGATGGTGCGGCCGATGGGTCCCCTGCGGGCGATGAGTTCGAGGGGGAGCTCGGGGCGGACGATCTGGAGGCCGGTGTCGACGGCCAGGCGGTGGAGTTTCTCCGCGCTCTCGCGGCGGTGCGCGAAGTAGCGGGCCGCGCCGTGCGTGCGGGCCAGCGCCCGCACCGCCTCGACGTAGCGGTCCAGGTCCACCACGCCCGTCTCCACCAGGGACGTGCCGACCAGGTCCGCCCCCTTCGTGATGCGCGGCGGGCCGAAGCGCGCCCGCGTCCAGGCGAAGGCGTTGGCCGTGACGGTCACCCCGTCCGGCGCCGACTCGATCGGCATCGACGAGAAGACCTCGACCTTGCGGTCGCCGCTCGGCGTGAGTCTGCGGCGCGCCTTGGACGACACCGGCATGAACACCATGTCCCGCGCGCCCGGGCGGCCCCCTCTGCGGTGCCAGCGCACCAGGCGTTCACCGCGCGCCAGTTGGGAGACGAACTCCATCGTCGCCGTGCCGTCGTCCACGACCACCAGGTCGCGTGCGCGCGTGATGGACAGGAGCAGTTGTACGTAGCGCGAGAACGGGTCGCCGATCACTATCCGCCGGGCCCTGCGCAGCGGACCCGCCAGGCCGCCGATCGTGTGGAAGGGCGCCGTCGTACCGCCCCGCGCCTCCTCCCAGCGCACGTGGAAGCCCTCCCCGCGCGCCAGTTCGCACATGCGGCGCAGCTGGCCCCGGGTCATGGGGTCGGTGGGCGAGAGGACGACCAGGGTCAGCTCCTCGGGCGCCTCGGGCGACTCGGGAGCCTCGGGCGGCTCCAGCGGGGGGTTCGTCGGGCGGTTCGTCGAGGGGCTCCCCGAGGGGCTCGCCCACTCGCTCACCGACTCGCTCACCGGCCGGTGCTCCTGCGGGGATTCGGCCCGCATCGCCGTATGCGCCCACTCCAGCACATTCAGCAGCTGCACCGGCGACTCCACGAACGCCAGCGTGCCCCCGTCGGTCGTCGTGGTGGCGGTGCGCCGAGCGCTTCGTACTGACATGGGTCCTCCCGTGCACTGCGGTGCGGCGGTCCCCCGTGGAGCCGCCGAAGCTCCGGCCACCGGGGCCGGAGCCGACGAAGCCGCGGTCTCCGGGAGCGGAGACCGCGGGGCGCGCCGCCCGGGACTGCGGGGCGCGGAAGCCGGCGCCCCGGTGGTCCGGGGGCGCCGGCGTACGGCTGGACGGAATCGGGTGTCCGCGGCCGTGTCCGACGCGGAGGTCAGACCGCGACCGGCTCGCGGTCGCCCGCCTCGGCGACGACGCCCGCGACGCGGCGGAGCTTCTTCATCGGGCCGAGCTCGGACTCGTACACCTTCTTGACGCCGTCGCCGAGCGAGGCCTCGATGGTGCGGATGTCGCGGACGAGGCGGGACAGGCCCTGCGGCTCGACGGACGCGGCCTGGTCGGAGCCCCACATCGCGCGGTCCAGGGTGATGTGGCGCTCGACGAAGGTGGCGCCGAGGGCGACCGCGGCGAGGGTGGTCTGCAGGCCCGTCTCGTGGCCGGAGTAGCCGATCGGGACGTTCGGGTACTCGGCCTGGAGGGTGTTGATGACGCGGAGGTTCAGCTCCTCGGCCTTCGCCGGGTACGTCGACGTGGCGTGGCAGAGCAGGATGTTGTCCGAGCCGAGGACCTCCACGGCGTGGCGGATCTGCTTCGGCGTGGACATGCCCGTGGAGAGGATGACCGTGCGGCCCGTCGCGCGCAGGGCGCGGAGGAGCTCGTCGTCCGTGAGGGAGGCGGAGGCGACCTTGTGGGCCGGGACGTCGAACTTCTCCAGGAAGGCGACGGCCTCGGTGTCCCACGGGGACGCGAACCAGTCGATGCCGCGCTTGGCGCAGTGCTCGCTGATGGCCTGGTACTC
The DNA here is from genome assembly GCF_030388665.1 of Streptomyces flavofungini. NCBI lineage: Bacteria > Bacillati > Actinomycetota > Actinomycetes > Kitasatosporales > Streptomycetaceae > Streptomyces > Streptomyces flavofungini. The sequence goes on from NZ_CP128846.1 coordinate 3,555,996, forward strand.
GGACTCGCCGAACTCCACGCGGTGGCGGTAGTCGATGTACGTCATCCGGCCCCAGGGGGTGTCGCGCTCGATGTCCCACTGGTCGCGCGGGGTGCAGATCTCCGGGGTGCGCTTCTGGAACTTCACCGCGTCGCAGCCGGCGTCGGCGGCCACGTCGATGAGCGCGAAGGCGTTCTCCAGGTCGCCGTTGTGGTTGATGCCGATCTCACCCGTGATGTAGACGGGGTGGCCGGGCCCTGCGGTCTTCGAACCGAACGTGCGCAGGCGGTCGTTGGAGGCCGTGTTGCTCATGGGGGGACTTTCCTTAACTGTTGAGGGAGGGGCCGAGGATCCAGGCGGCGATCTCTCGGATCGCGCCGTCACCACCGGGGACGGAGGTGACCGCGCGTGCGGCGCCGCGTACGACGTCGTGGGCGCTCGCGACCGCCACGGGCCAGCCGACGAGGCCGAAGCACGGGAGGTCATTGACGTCGTTGCCGACGTAGAGCACGCGCTCGGGAGCGATGCCCTGCTCCTCGCACCACTGCTTCAGTGCGAGGTCTTTGCGGTCGATGCCGTGCAGGACGGGGATCTTGAGCTTGCGTCCGCGGGCGGCGACGACCGGGTTCTGTTCCGTGGACAGGATCAGCATCGTCAGGCCCGACCTGCGCAGGGCGGCGATGCCGAGGCCGTCACCGCGGTGCACGGTGACGAACTCCCGTCCGTCGGAGTCGATCAGCACCCTGTCGTCGGTCTGGGTGCCGTCGAAGTCGAGTACGACCGCGTCGATGTCGTCGCGGGTCGGCAGCGCCCCGTCGCGGTCCGCGTCGAAGAGCGGGGCGAGGGCGCGGGCGCGGGCGAGGTCGTGCGGGTCGTCGATCTCCAGGACCCGCGCGGGGTCGGTGCGGACGAGTTCCGTGTGCCCGAAGAAGCGGTGCTTGTGGGTACGGAAGCCGGTGGCGGCCATGCCGTAGACCGCGCCGGTCTCCAGGAGGTCCTGGGGGCGGTCCTGGCGGCGCGGCCGGAAGGACTTGTCGTGGTTGACGCCGTAGCCGCCGGAGGTGGTGGTGTCGGTGACGACCGTGGTCGTACCGCCCTCGGCCGCGGTGCGCTCGCCCTCGATGGCGGGCGGCTCGTCGCTGGCGTCGCGCCACACGAAGCCGTGGAAGGGCGCGACGGTGTGCGCGGTGTCGGCGCCGCCGCGGACGATCGCGCCGACCACGCCGTCGACGTCCTCGCGGACGATGAAGGGGCTGGTGCACTGCACGAGCAGGACCACGTCGACCGTGACGCCGTGCCGTTCCTCGTAGCCGTCCATGGCGTGCAGGACCGCGGCCTCGCTGGTCGCGGTGTCCCCGGCGATGGCGGCGGGGCGCAGCACGACCTCGGCTCCCGCGGACCGGGCGGTCTCGGCGATCACCGTGTCGTCGGTGGAGACGACGACGTCGGTGACCAGCGGCGAGGCCACGCAGGCGCGGATCGCGCGGGCCACCAGGGGGACGCCGCCGACCGGCGCGAGGTTCTTGGCGGGCACGCCCTTGGAGCCGCCGCGCGCGGGGATGACGGCGAGGACGCGGCGCGCCGGTTCGCCCTCCGGGTGGGACGGGCCCGCTGGGTGGGGCTTGGACATGGAGGCTCCTTCAGGGATGCCTGGTGGGGGGCTGGTCGGGGCGGCGGGCCCGGTGCGGGGGATGGATTCCGGGGTGGTCCTGGCGGGGGCGGTCGGCGCGGCCCTGCCGGGTCCCTGCGGGGGGATCGCGGCGGCCCGCGGCGGGTGCGACGGGAGCACGGCGCCCCCGGTCGGGTCCGACGAAGCCACAGAGCCCTCGGCGCTCACCGCCTCCGGCCCCCTCACAGCTCCCCCATCCGCCGGATCACCGGCGCGACCCGCTGCACGCCGTGCCGGTACGCCCCGCGCGCGGCGCTGCGGACGGCCTGGCGGACCGGGCCGGGGTCGCGGTCGGTGGCGGGGGCGCCGGGCAGCGGGGTGGCGTCCGGGCCCAGGTGGTGGCGGGCCAGGATGCCGGGGAGGTAGCCCGGGGCGGTGACCTGGGTGTAGTACGGCCGGATCGGCGGGAGCGAGCCCTCGCGGGCGCGGCCGGTCAGCTTCGCCACCCGCTCGCGGGCCGCGTCGAACGCCGTCTCGTACGCCCCGTCGGCGGCGACACCCTGGCGCGCGACCCAGTCGGGGTCGGGCTCGGGGCTCCGTCCGGCGTCGAGCTGGTCCCAGGAGGCGAGGCAGCCGGAGCCGATGAAGGCGTGGTTGCCGAGGGCCTCGCGGACGCCGAGGTCGGTGAGGACGGCCGTGGGGATGCGGCGGTGCAGCGCTTCGAGGGCGGCCGTGGAGCTGACGGTGACGAGCAGGTCGGTGCGGTCGAGGACCTCGCCCATGTGCCCGTAGACGAGGCGGAAGTTGGCGGGCTGCTCCGCGCCGCGCACCAGCTTCTGGTAGGGCAGCTCCTCGATGTGCGTGGTGTGCTCGCCGGGCTTGCTGCGCAGCTTGAGCAGGACCTCGCGCTCGGGGTGGCGGCGGGCGTGCTGGATGAGGCGGGACAGCAAGTAGGCCCGGTCGGCCCGCTTCTCCGGCACGGAGGGCTGGGCGGCGAAGACGACGGTGTACGGGTCGCGGGGGGCGTACGGCTCGCCGCCGAGGAACGGCAGCGCGGCCTCCACGACGCCGGACGCGTCGGCGCCCACGCCCTCGTACACGGCGCGGAACCGCTCCGCGTCCTGGCGGGAGTTGGCGAGGACGACGTCCGCGCCGTGCCGCAGGAGCAGTCCGTCGGCCAGCTTCTCGTAGACGACGCCGACGTAGCCGGTGACGACGACGGGGCGCCGGGCCGCGCCGGCGAAGGCGCGGGCGAGGCCGTGCAGGACGGCCTGCACGGCGCCGCCGACGAGGGCGAGGACGATGATGTCGGGGACGTCGGGGACGTCGGGCGCGTCCTCGTCACGGCCGGACCCCACGGCGTTCAGGAACTCGATGGCGGTGACCTCGCGCATGCTGTCCGCGCGCACCCCGACCTCTTCGAGCTGGCGGGGGGTGGGGGTGGCCCGGCCGCGGAGCAGATAACCGTCGAGGCGGAGGCCCGGTGCGGCCCCGTCGCCCTCGGCGGCTCCCGTGAGGCGCTTCGCGGTGAGCGAGCCCCATTTCCACCGGGTGTCGGAGTCGGCGAGCACGGCGACTCGCGTCGTCTTGTTGCTTACTGGCACAGCGAAGACGCTAGGAAGGCATTCCGATTGATGGCCCAACTCAGGTGCAACAAACGGTTAACAGCATGCCGACGAATGGCGAAGGGGCCTGGCAAACGTGTGACGGGGTGCCCGGTTAACCGTTCCGCCACGCTTCGTTCACCTGACATCCCACTGCGGGACAAGACGAATGCCGGGCCGACACCTAACGTCTCGCACGTGGTTAAGCTCTCCGTCATCGTGCCGTTCTACAACGTGCAGCAATACGCGCCCGACACCTTGAAGTCCCTGCACGCGAACGTGCGTGGAGACTTCGAATTCATTTTCGTCGACGACTGTTCGACGGACGAAACCCCGGACGTGCTCGAACGTGCCGCGCGCGAGCTCCCCGGCGCCGTGCACCTCAGACATGAGCAGAACGGGGGCCTGGCCACGGCACGCAACACGGGTCTGGACGCGGCCCGCGGCGAGTACATCACCTTCCTCGACGGCGACGACTGGCTCGCGCCCGGATACTACGAGCAACTGCTCGGCGCGATCGAGGAGTTGGGCTGCGACTTCGTACGCACGGACCATGTGCAGTGCACCGCGCGGGCCCGCAGCGTGCACCGGGTGCCGCACGGTCTGCGCAACGTGGTCATGTCCCCGCGCGACGTGATCCTGCCCGCCGACCGCTCCACATCCGTGGACTACGCCTTCGCCTGGGCCGGGATGTACCACCGCCGCCTGCTCGACCAAGGCCTGCTGCACTTCACCCACGGGCTGCGCACGGCCGAGGACCGGCCGTGGATCTGGCGGCTGCACCGGGAGGCGAAGTCGTTCGCCGCGGTGGGGCTGCTCGGTGTCTTCTACCGGCGCGGGGTCGCGTCGTCGCTCACGCAGATCGGCGACGTCCGCCAGCTCGACTTCATCAAGGCGTTCGACCAGGTGGTGCGGGAGACGGCGGAGGACCGTGACGCGGACGTGCTGCTCCCGAAGGCCGTGCGCACGTATTGCGCGATCATCTCCCACCATCTGGGATCCATCGAAAGGTTCGAGCCGGCCGTGGCCCGGAAACTGAAGTCGCTGAGCGCCGCCGCGCTCAAGCGCATGCCGCAGGGCGTCCTCGACGAGGCCCTGGACTCCATGGACGTCCAGCGCGCGACGCGGCTGCGCCGACTGCGCCGCCGTGCCGTCGGCGCCGGGGAGGTGGCCGCGTGATCCCCGCAGGTCAGGCCGTGCGCGACCCGCACGCCGCCGCCCTCGCCGCCGCGCGCCCCGACGCCCGCCGCCGCACCACGCAGATCTTCTTCGCGTCCACGCTGTACGGCGTCGCCACCCTGGCCGCCGCCCTGGACGCCGACCGCTTCGGCCCGGCCGACCGGCGCGTCCTGCTGATCGCCAACAACGCGGCGACGCCGGAGACCACGCCGTCCGTCGACACGATGCCCGGCTTCGAGCGGCTGCGCGGCCGCTTCGACGACGTCCTGTCCTGGAACGAGGCCATCTCGCCGTTCCACCCGGGCAGTTGGTCCCCCCGCGGCGACGACCTGCCGCTGTGGCAGCGCTATCTGCGGCTCGCCTGGGACCTCGGCGACGACAACGTCGAGCTGGCCGTGGAGTCCATCCAGGTCAACCCGGCGCTCGCGCTCGCGCAGATCTTCACGGGCGCGCCCGTCGACGTCTACGCCGACGGCCTGATGAGCTACGGCCCCACCCGCAACAAGATCGACCCGCTGGTCGGCACCCGGGTGCGGCGGCTGCTCCACCTCGACCTGGTGCCCGGCCTGAAGCCGCTGCTCCTCACCGAGTTCGGCGTCGAGCCCGAGCTCGTGCCGACCGACACCTTCCTGAAGGTCCTCGGTGAACTCGCCGACAGCGAGGCCGATTCGGGCTCCCTGGACGCGCTGTCGCGGATCGCGGAGCCCGCGCTGCTGCTCGGCCAGTACCTCTCCGCCCTCACCATCCTCACCGCCGACGAGGAGGAGGAACTGCACGCGCGGATGCTGCGCGGCGCGGCGGCGCTCGGGCACAAGAAGGTGGTGTTCAAGCCCCACCCGACGGCCCCCGCGCGCTGGTCGCGGCAGTTGGAGCAGGAGGCCGAGCGGCTCGGCGTGGAGCTGACCGTCCTGGACACGCCGGTGCTCGCCGAGGTGCTGTACCAGCGGCTGCGGCCCGCCCTCGTCGTCGGCTGCTTCTCCACGGCGCTGCTGACCGCCTCCGCGTTCTACGACCTGCCGGTGGCGCGCATCGGCACGGAGACGCTCCTGGAGCGCCTGAAGCCGTACGAGAACAGCAACCGCGTCCCGGTCACCCTGGTCGACGCGCTGCTGCCCGACCTCGGCGACCGCGAGGCCGTCTCCGGGCGGCGCGCGGAGCCGGACACGGCGGCGCTGAGCGGTCTGGTGCGCGCCGTGGGCTTCGCCATGCAGCCCAAGATCTACCCGAGCCTGCGCCCCGCCACGGAGCGCTATCTCGCCGCGCACCTGAACGAGCGCACCTGGCGGTACTTCAAGAAGCGCAGGCTGACCGCGCTCGCGCTGCCGGGCGGCATCCCGGTGCAGCTCGCGTTCATCCCGCGCAACGCGGCGGTGCGCAAGGTCGCGCGGCGGGCCCGGTCGATCAAGCGGGCGGCGCTGGGCTGAGCGGGGAGCGCCCCGTGCCGGAGATGTCGAGCCTGCGCACCTTGATGCTTGAGGTGTCGTGCTCCCAGGCTACGTAGAACCGTCCGGGCGCGTACTCGTCAGCCATGGCATAGGTGTCCCAGCCCGCCCCCGTTCCGTCGGTGACCGGGGGCCCGTCGGCGAAGAGCCGTCCGGGCCCCCAGGACCCGCCGGGGCGTTTGACCTTGTAGTGGAGGATCTGCCGGTCTTTGGCGGTGTTGTAGATGGCCAGGTACCGGCCGCCGCTGTCCTTGGTGAAGTAGCCCTTGGTGTCATGGTTCGGCACGTTGGGGTCGAGAGCGAAGGGGGTCCAGGTCCTGCCGCTGTCGGTGCTCGTGGCCGTCGCTGCGTAGGCCTGACTCGACGGCGTGCGGGAACTGCGGGCCTTCATGACCAGGGTCCGCGAGTCGTCCTGCTCGACGGCGATCTGCGGTTCGGCGCCCTGATAGCCACTTGGGTCCGGAACGAAGCCGCCGGCCGTCCAGTTCTTGAGGTTGGTGGAGCGCAGCAGTCCGTTCCGCCTGCCCGACGACCAGAATGGAATGACGTGCGTGCCGTCGGCCAGCCGGAGCGGGCGCCCGGCCATGATGAGGTTGCGGATGTCCGTCGGCATGCTGACGTGATAGTCCTGCCAAGTGTGCCCCTCGTCGGTGCTGCGCTTGACGACGACCGCGTCGATCGGCAGGCCGTTGCTGCTCGTGGCCGACGTCCTGCCGAGGTAGGCGAAGACTTCCCCGCCCGCCTGATAGAGGACGACGTAGTGCCAGGCGTACTGGCTGGTCTCCTGGGCCAGCACCTTGGGGCGGCTCCAACTCGCGCCGCCGTCAGTGGTGTACCCGTACCGGATGTATCCCTGGTCGACCTTGCCGGGAACGGTGCCCTCCCGCCAGGCCACGACGGCTCTGTCCGCGCCCGTGCTGACGATGTCGGGGGTACGGGTGCCGTCGCCCTCGGTCGCCGTGTTGGTGTGGACCGTCGACTCGCCGGAAAACCGCTCGGCCGACGCGGAGCCGGGAGCGAGGAAACCACCCAGCAGGGCGGCGACGAGGGCCAGGATCAAGGCCGACGAGCGCCCGGAGCTGCGAGCGGCCCGCTCTCCCCTCACCAGAGCCACTGCTGATCCGTGTTCCGCGAGCAGGTCCACTGGATGGCCTCGGTGCCGTTCGCCGTGGTGCCTGCGGGGATGGCCAGACACCGGGCGCTGTTCAGGTTCTTCAGCCGGTCGAGGCCGTCCCGTACCCAGACCTGCTCGTCGCCACCGCCGCATGTCCATTAGATGGCCGTGGCACCGTTGGCGGTGCTGCCGCTGCCGATGGCGAGGCACTTGCCGCTCGCGAGGTTGCGTACGCGGTGGCCGCGCGACACGGGTTCGAGCGACCAGTACTGGCTTCCGCTCGTGGTACAGGGCCACTGGATCAACGCGACACCGTTGCTCGTACTGGAGCGAGGGACAGCCAGACACTTCCCGGTCTTCTGGTTGTAGAGCCTGGCGTGGACGGGATCCCTGGCAGCCGTCGGTGCCGCGTCGGCAGGGGAGGAACCCGTGAGTACGGCCGCGCCCGCGAGGGTCACGGCCGCCATCACGGCACTGCGTCTGTGCATGCTGGCGTCCTTGGAAGTCGGCATTTGGCGGCCGTCCAGCCCCGAAACGCCAGGGCAAACGGCCTTGTTGGCCCTTGACGCTTGGCCCTTGTGCCCGCCGGGGCGACCCCGTGATGGGGCGACCCGGCGGGCGGCAGCTGTGTGCGACCGGATCGGCCGCACGGTCTGCGCGCTACCAGAGCCACCTCTGGTCGAGGCTCGTCGCGCACGTCCACTGAATGGCCTTGGTCCCGTTGGCCGCACTGGCGTTGGGGATCGCCAGGCACCTGTCACTGGCCAGGTTCCGCAGCCGGTTCCTGCTGTCGTGGATCCATATCTGCGAGCTGCCGCCGTTGCAGGTCCACTGGATGGCCTGGGTGCCGTTGACCGAGGTGCCTCCGGGGATGGCGAGGCACTTGCTGCTGTTGCGGTTCCGTACGAGGTAGCGGTCGCCGTTGCCGCCCGCGACGTGTTCCAGTTGCCATCTCTGCTCAGCGTCGGCCTCACCCTTGCACTCCCACTGGACCAGGCCGACCCCATTGGCCTCGCTGGCGTGGGGGACGGCGAGGCACTTGCCGGTGCCTTGGTTGAGCAGAGTCAGGTAGGCATTCGCCTGCGCGTGGGCCGGGGTGGAGAAGGCCAGAGCGCAGGCGGCCGTCGCGGCGACGGCGGAAAGCCGCTTGAGTGTCTTCACGGTTCTGGACATGACGAGGCGAGCCCCTTTCGGGTGCGTCGTGTTCATGGATTCCGGGCTGACGGCCCGGCGGCGACCTGATGTTTACAGGGCCCGGCGGCCCACTCAATGGCCGAACCTTCGGGATGAGGCCTCCCGGCCATTCTCTCCGTGAACCTCCAGTGAATGACGCCCCTCACCTCAATGAACTCGCACTGTATGACCGTCCAGCCGCGCGCCGCCTTCTATGAAATGGCAGATGGGTTCATTCGGATCTCGGAACTGAACGGTCCGATTTTCGCGATCCACGCGAGTGAATTTGGCCGCCCGGAGGTGCTTGACACGAACGCCCGGTCATGCGGGCGCGAACGCGCGAACAGTTCCTCCCCCGCACACACTTCTCCCCGCGAACGCTCCGGCGGCCATGCGGCAAGTACGAGATGAGACCGCCGACCGGCGGTCCTGAGACGGAGGCCCCGTGAGCAAGGACCCGGACGACCTGGAACGGCCGATCCGCACGGCGCGGGATCCGGTCGCCTTCGCGCCGCTGGTGGAGCGCCACTCGACCGACCTGCACGGCTACTTCGCCCGCCGGGCGCCCCAGGCGGCCGACGACCTCCTCGCCGAGCTGTGGCTGCGGGCGTACGAGGCGCGCCGCGGCTTCGACCCCGCGCGCGGTTCCGTACGGGCGTGGCTGTTCGGCGTGGCCCGGAACGTGCTGTCCGCCCACTGGCGGCGGCTCGCGGCACACCGGCCCGGCATCCCCCGGCACATCGGCGCTGACGACCCGTGGGAGGCGGTGGACGACCGGCTCGTGGCGGCGGCACTGGCGCCCCGGCTGCGGGGGATGCTGGCGGGACTGCCGCCTGGCGAACGGGAGTTACTGCTCCTCGTCGCCTGGGAGCAGTTGACGCCCACCGAGGCCGCAGCCGTGGTCGGCATACCCGCCGCGACGGCGCGCACCCGGCTGCACCGCGCCCGCACCCGCATGCGCGAGGGCGCCGCGCGCGACATGACTGGAGACCCGACATGAGCGAACGCACCGAGCGTGACGAGATTCTCGACTTTCCCGGCGCCGATGAACTGGTCGCGGCCGGCGCCGTGGCACCGCCATCGGCACGTACGATCGCCGCCGCGCGCGCGAGGCTGAGGCCCTTGGCGGAACGGGAGGACAGGTTACTGGCCGCCCCAGCGGCCGTTCTGTCGGACGAACCGCTGGTCGTCCTCGGACGCGGGGCGCCGTCACGAGCCGTGCGGCCCACCCGCCGTCGGGTGCTGGTGGCCGGTGCGGCGGTGGCGGTGCTCGCAGCGGGCGCGGTTGCCTGTCCCGCGGTGGACGTGGGGAGCGAGTCCACATCCGCGGCCTCGACGGCCACGCGGTTCCTGAATGACATGGCGGAGGTATCGGCCAAGGCACCGGCATCCCGCGGAAAGTACTGGATGTTCCATTACGAAGCGAAGGACGGCCCTCCCGGCAGGGCCCCGGTGTTGCTGACCGTGTACAGCGACCGGTCGGGCAACGCCTGGCTCCGGAAGGCGAAGGGCAAGCTGACCCCGACGGGCCACAACTGGCTTGTGGGCGAACGGTCGCTGTCCTGGAAGGAGTTCGACCGGCTCCCCACCGAACCGGAAGAACTGAAGACCCACTTTCCCAAGAACGCCGCGGATCGGTACTTCCAGATCATGTCGCTGCTGGCGGACTCTCCCGCAAGCCCTGAGCTGCGCTCCGCTATGTTCCGGATCGCCGCAGAGACCCCGGGGGTGACCATGACGCCGAACGTCAAGGACAGCCGGGGTCGTCCGGGCACAGTGATCAACCTCCGCCGCAAGGTGGAGGTTCCGAAGGAGAAGCTCAAACTCAAGCCCTCTGGGGCTTCCCACACCTACGTGGACGGCCCCTACTACTTCATCACCCCGAAGACCAGTCGCGTCCTGGAGAACGCCAGCGATCTCGGGGCCAATCCCCGGGTCCGCACCACCTATCTGAAGGTCGGCTGGACCAACCACGTCCGCTGATCGACAAAGGCCACCCAAGCCTCCGCCGAAACGACTATGACCGCGCCTCCCGGGCGCTTGCTGTCCCGCACGGGCAGCACGCCCGGAAGGCCGTCAGCGACCTCGACACAATCGCCGCCCCTACTTCCGCGCCCGATCCGGAATCGCCTCCCGCTGCACGTGCTCCCACGGCTCGCTCAGATCGCCGTCGGCGCCCAGCAGTCGGTCCAAGGCGTCCGAGACGTCCCTGGGTGGCGTCTCCTTGCCCAGTTCGTACTGGGCCATGCGGCTGTGACCAATGGGCACCCGGTCGCCCAGTTGACGTTGGGTCCACCCGGACCGGTGGCGGAGTTTGCGCAACTTCGTGCCGTAGAGCGCTGCCAAGGACGTCGTCGGGTCAAGTTCCTTCTGTGCGGGAGTCGTTGCCCTCGCTTTCCGCGCCGATCCACGAAAGCCGTAACTCTTGGTGAGGGTAGCCCCACGTTGGGACGCTCGTCAGGTAGACGCCGATACACGGGGTGACGAGGGAACTTCAAGGTGACGACCGACGACGAGGAAGTGATTCTGCGCCGGCCACGGCATCCACGCTCCGCGAGCAGAGCGTGGCAGGCGCTGCGGAAGAGCCTGGCCGGCTGGGGCGCGTCGGGCATCGAGGACGCGGCGCCCGTCGTGCTCTCCGAGCTACTGACCAACGACCTGCGTCACGCCCACGGCACGCGTGGCCGGGACGTCGAGACCCGCTTCGCCCGCCTCGGAAGCGGTGCCGCGCAGATCGGAGTACACGATGCCGCAAGCGAGTTGCCGGTCATGCGGCCGTACGACCCTTGCGCGGAGAGCGGCCGAGGGCTGCCGCTGGTCGCCGCCCTCGCCGAGGAGTGGGGCACGACCGCGCGGAACGGCCCCGGCAAGCGGGGCTGGGCCGAGCTACGCACGCCCTCGCCACCCCCGTGAGCCAGCGACTCACCCGTTCCGCAGCGTCACCCCGACCCCGGCCACCACCGCCGCGAGCCCCGCCTCGAAGCCCTCCTCGTACCGCCGGAACATCTCCTCGCCGGCGGCCGCCGCCAGCGGATAGTCCTTCAGGCGCTCGGCGCGCGCGACCAGGTCGTACCCCTCGCTGCCCTGGCCGCCCTCGCCGCCCGTGCCGCCCGCTCCCTCCGCGCCCGGGCGCGGCCCCGTGGCCTGCTCCTCGATGACGTAACCGATGGTGTAGCTCGTCAGGGTCAGCAGGGCGCGGGCCGCCGCGGCCGGGGTGAAGCCCGCCTCCGTGAGGCGGCGCAGCTGGGCCTCCACGGGGGCCGCGTACGAGGTGTCCGTGAAGTACGTGCCGCTGTAGACCTTCGCGCCGTCGCGGTAGCGCAGCAGCATGCGGCGCAAGGCGCGCATCGCCGTCGTGACAGTGGTCCGCCAGTCGGCGTCCGGCGTGCCCGCGAGGTCGGCCGCGGCGCCGCGCACCATCTCCGTCGCCATCTCGTCGAGCAGCGCCTGCTTGTCCTTGAAGTGCCAGTACAGGGCCGGGGCCTTGACGTCCAGTTCCTTGGCGATGGCGCGCAGGGTCAGGCCGTCGAGGCCGGTCTCGTTCAGGAGGCCGAGCGCGACGCGCGCCACCCGCCGCCGGTCCAGTCGTGTCGTAGCCACCTTGACAATTTAACACCGTTAAGCGCACCCTCGGGGCATGGCACTTAACAGCGTTAAGGCAACGGGTGGAAACCCTCAGGAATCACCTACAGCGGAGTCGCCGGTGACGCCGACGACCGAGGTCCTGGTCGTCGGCGCCGGCCCCACCGGCCTGACCCTCGCCTGCGACCTGGCGCGCCGGGGCGTGCGCGCTCTCGTGGTGGAGCGGGCGGCGGGCCTCTTCCCCGGTTCGCGCGGCAAGGGCGTGCAGCCGCGCACGCTGGAGGTCTTCGACGACCTCGGGGTGGCGGGGGCGATCCTGGCGGCGGGCGGGGCGCCGCCGGTCGGCATGGTGTGGCAGGGCGGCGAACAGCAGGGCGAGTACCGCATGTTCGACGAGCCGGAGCCGACGGACTCGGCGCCGTACGCGGGTCCGGTGCTCGTGCCGCAGTGGCGCACGCAGGAGATCCTGTACGCCCGCCTGACCGAGCTCGGCGGATCGGTCGCCTTCGGCACGGAGGTCACCGGGATCACGCAGGACGCGGACGGGGTCACGGCGCGCCTGGCGGGCGGCGGCACGGTCCGCGCGGCGTACGTGGTCGCCGCCGACGGCGGCCGCTCCGCCGTGCGGCGCGCGCTCGGCATCGGCATGACCGGGGAGACCGTGGACCCGCAGCCCATGCTCGTCGCCGACATCCGCATCGCCGACGGCGCGCTCGACCGGAACAACTGGCACGTGTTCCCGCCGCCCGGCACCCACCCGTCCGAAGGTGCCGCGAGCGGCGGCGACTTCGCGGCGATCTGCCCGTTGCCGGGGATCGCGGACTTCCAGCTGGTCGCCCGGTTCACCGGCGGCGCCGAGCCCGACCTGTCCCCCGACGGCGTGCGCGAGGCGGTGGCCGCGCGCACGCATCTGGCCGCCGCCGACGTCACCGAGGTCCGCTGGGCCTCCGACTTCCGGCCGCGCGCCGCCCTCGCGGACACCTTCCGCGCGGGCCGCGTCCTGCTCGCGGGCGACGCGGCGCACGTGCACTCCCCCGCGGGCGGCCAGGGCCTGAACACCAGCGTGCAGGACGCCTACAACCTGGGCTGGAAGCTGGGCGCGGTGCTGCGGCACGGGGCGGACGCGGGGCTGCTCGACACGTACGAGGAGGAGCGGCGGGCGGTCGCAGCACGGATGCTGGAGCTGTCCACGCGCATCCACCACGGCACCGACCGGCGCGGCGCGGCCACCCGCCAACTCGGCCTGGGCTACCGGGACTCGTCGCTCTCCCTCGACACCTCCCTCGACACGTCGACGGCCACCTCGGACACCGCACCACGGGCGGGTGACCGCGCCCCCGACGCCCCGCTCGGCGCCGGACGCCTCTTCGACGCCCTCCGCGGCCCGCACTTCACGCTGCTCGCGGTGGCCACGGACGCCGAACTCCCGCCGCTGAACGGCGAGATGGCACGCGTACGGCGCACAGCCGACTGCGCCCCCTACGGACCCGGTCTTCACCTGATCCGCCCGGACGGATACATCGCCTGGACCGGACAGGACGAAGAAGGCCTCAGGAAGTATTTGACCTCAACCAAACTTGAGGTCCTAGGTTCAAGGGCATGACGAACACGAATGCGAACACGATCGCCGTCGCCACCGCGACCACCGCCACGACCACCGCCCGGACGAAGCCCCCCTTCGCCCCGTCCCACAGTGACGCCGACCTGGTCCACCAGCCCATCGGCTACTGGAGTTCCGCGGCGGCCAAGGCCGTCGTCCACCACATCCGCACCATGCTCGCCGAGAACGGGCTGACCCAGCCCCAGTGGTGGGTCCTGAACCAGCTCGTCGGCCACGAGAACGGCCGCGACCGCAAGGATGTCGTCCAAGTCCTGCGCGGCTACCTGGAGTTCGGCGAGGGGCCGCTGGAGCACGACATCGACTCCCTGATCCGTCGCGGCCTGCTCACCCAGGCCCCGGACGTCCCGGATGCCCCGCTGCGCCTCACGGACGCGGGCGAGGAGCTGCGGAACCGGGTCGCGGCGCTGCAGGAGCGCACCCGTGCGGAGATCCATGAGGGCATCGACGACGCCGATTACATACAAGCCCTGAAGGTCCTCCAGCGCATGATCCACAACGTGGACGGGCAGGCCTGGCACCACTGACGCAGGCTTCACAAGCATTCGCTGATGGGAAACACTTCGGGGTGTGCTGTCCAGTGGAGCGGTGTGGGGGATGCGATGAGCAGGGACGCGATAGCCAGGGGACGGGCGGCGGCGGGAGCCGTGGCCGTCGTGGCCCTGGCCTGCGGGTGCACGGCACAGGCCGTGGAGACGGCGGGCGAGGGCGAGAAGTCGCCAACCACCCGTGCGGCTTCGGACAACTCCGCCAACTCCTCGCCCACACCGAGCGAATCACCCCTGAAGAAGATGAAGTCCCCGGTGTCACGGGCCGAGTTGCCGCAGTCGAAGGCCCCGGACCTGCCGTCCACACCGCCGCCACGGCCGCGCACGAGCACCCCGCCGCCACCGGCCCCGCCGGAGCCGGGCCCGGTGGTCCTCGCGCGCGGTCAGGACGGCGAGAAGGTGCGCGAACTCCAGGCGCGGCTGCGGCAGATCGGCTGGTTCGGGCAGAACCCGACGGGGACGTACGGGCCGGTCACGGCGACCGCCGTCGAGGGCTTCCAGGGCAAGCGCGGGCTGCTGCGCACCGGCGCGACCGACACCCGCACCTGGGACCGGCTGCTCGCCATGACGCGCGAGCCCACGCGCGACGAGCTCTACCCCGACGGCGGCATGCCGCCCGCCGAGCCGGACCGGCGCTGTCTGACCGGCCGGGTCCTGTGCATCAGCAAGGAGAGCCGCACGCTGACCTGGATGATCGACGGCAGGGCCGTGACGACGGTCGACGTGCGCTTCGGCTCGGAGTACACCCCGACGCGCGAGGGCGCCTTCCAGGTGTTCTGGAAGAACCGCGACCACGTCTCGACGCTGTACGACACCCCGATGCCGTACGCCATGTTCTTCAGCGGCGGCCAGGCCGTGCACTACTCGTCCGACTTCGCGGCCAGGGGCTACAACGGCACGTCCCACGGCTGCGTGAACGTACGCGACAAGAAGGGCATCGCGAAGCTCTTCAAGCAGGTCAGGACGGGCGACAAGGTAGTCGTCTACAAGTAGGCCAGGACGAGCCGCAGCGACCGATCGAGCAACCACAGCGGCGAGCGATTCGGTCCGCGAGAGCGGCGCCGGCTCAGGCGCAAAAACTGCGGCGCGGGCGGGATCGGGGGAACGTATCCCGCCCGCGCCAGTGGCACTGAGCCGTAGGTACGGGGGGAACCCCGGCTCGTGCGCAGCCGATGACCAGTCGGCTCACTTCTTACTGCGCCGCCGATCCGGAAAACGTCACACCTTGGCGGTGAGGTCTGGGTCACACCTTCGTGGCGGATGCACGGACCGGGGTCAGCGGACCGGCAGGGCGCTGTACGAGGCCGAGGGGCGGGGCAGCGGGGCGGGCAGCACGACGGGCGGGGCGTGGCCGCCGGGGCCGCTGTGGCCGTTGCCGGGGCCGTGGTCCCCGCCGCCGCTGTGGCCGTCGTCGCCGTCTCCGTCGCCCCTGCCACCGTCGTCGCCGTGGCCCTTGCCGCCCTTGCCGCCGCCCTTGCCGTCGAGGACGCGCTCGCAGAACCGCTGCACGCGCTCGGCGCCGCGCGCGGCCTCCTCCAGGCGGCGGCGCTTGTCGCCCTGGAGCGCGCCGCTGCGGTAGTCGCGGCAGGCGGAGATCACGCGCTTGCGCCACTTCCTGGCGTCGCCGCGCTGCTCGCCCTCGCCGGTGCCGGGGCCCGGGCCCTTGTCCGGCTTGTCGGCGGCGTCCTTGTCGCCGTCGGCGCCCTCGGAGCCGCCCGGGGCCTTGGTGTCGTCCTCGCCCTCGGGCGGCGTGCTGCCCTGCGAGGGCTTGGACGGGTCGTCCTCGGGGGCGGAGCTGACGTCGTCGGGGACGTCGTCGGGCGGGTCGACGGCATCGTCCGACGGCGTGCTGAGCGGCTGCTCCGGCGTCGCCACCGGGGACGCGCTGGTCGCGGGCCCCTGCTCGTTCCGCGTGAACGGCGAGGGGATCACCCCGGCCCCGGCAGCGACCGCGACCCCGCCGGCCATGCAGGCGGCGAGCGCGGCGGCCACCCCGAGGCGGACGGGGCGCGCCCAGCGGGCGGAGCGGGGGGTGGTGCGGCCGATGCGGACGGTCTGGTCGGCCTGATCGGGACGGTCGGGCCGGTCGGGCCGGTCGGGCCGGTCGGGAGGCGTCGCCAGGGCGGTGGGCGCGCCGGGTACGCCGGGGGCGCGGGTGTCGCCGAACGTGCCGGGGTTGGCGGGGGCCGCGGGGCTGATGTTGGTCGGGGCGCCACCGGGCGCGCCGGAGGCGCCGGAGGCACCAGGTGCGCCTGGTGCGCCGGAAACTCCCGGGGCCCCAGGCCTTCCGGAGACCCCAGGCGCTCCGGAGCCCCCAGGTGCTCCAGACACTCCTGAGACCCCAGGCTCTCCAGGCACCTCAGGTGCTCCGGAAACCCCAGGTGCCCCAGCAACCCCACCAGCCCCCCGCGCCGCGCGAAACGCCGCAAGCGCCCCGGCCTCACCAGGCAGTTCGGTCTGCGCGGCGGGGGCGGGGCCGGCGGGCTTCGCGGGGGTCTGCGCGCGGAGGGCGATCAGGGCCTCGGTGAGGCGTTCGGCCTGTTCGCGCTCGTGATCGCCGATGCCGTCGAGCCGCTCGCCGCGGAGCAACCGCTCCGCCGCATCGCGGTCCAGCCACTTGTACTGCTCGTCGGCCATCACATGTCCTTCTGCGTCCGCGTACGCGAATGCGTCACACACGGGGACGGTGGCACCGCACGTCCGTGCGGGTCAGGCTGCGGGGGTACGGCGCCGAGTCCGCGCCCCTGTGCGGGGTCGTCGGCGCTCATCAGCTCGGCGAGGCGCTTGAGGCCGCGGTGGGCCGCGGTACGGACCGCGCCGGGGCGTTTGCCCAGCGTCTCGGCGGCGCTCTTGGCGTCGAGGCCGACCACGACCCGCAGCACGACGGCCTCCGCCTGGTCCTGCGGGAGCTGGGCTATGAGGGCGAGCGCGGCGTCGGTGGAGAGGGACTCGATCGCCTCGCCCGCGGTGTCGGCCTCGCCGGGCTTGCCGGTCAGCTCCGTCTCGTCGCCGCCGATCGCGGGGCGGCGGCCGCGCATCCGGATGTGGTCGAGGGCGCGGTTGCGGGCGATGCGTGCGGCCCAGCCGCGGAAGCGGTCCGCGTCGCCGTTGAAGCGGTCGAGGTCGCGGGCGATCTGGAGCCACGCCTCGGACGCGACGTCCTCCGCGTCGAGGTCGCCGACGAGCGTACGTACGTAGCCGAGCAGCCGCGGGTGCACGGAGCGGTACACAGTCCGGAACGCGGTCTCGTCCCCGTCCTGTGCCGCATGCACGGCGGCGGTCAGCTCAGCGTCGTCCTCCCCCTGCACTGCGTGCCCCTCTGCGCCTGGTCAGGCGCCGCTCTCACGGGTCTGTCTTCTCGCGGTCGTGCGCCGCTGCACCGCTCGCGGTGGTCCGGCCGGCGGTCGCGTAGGTGGCTCTCAACGCGGCGCGAACCTGCACGCTACGGCGTGAAACCGGTGCGCGTCCATGTTTGTACAACATGCAACTAGCGGGTGACACATCGCGGTGTGACAGAAAACGCACCCGGGACGCAGAAGGGAGTACGGACCGCCACGCGGTTCGTACCGTGTGACGGTCGGGGCCTCTCCTGTGGGGGGTGGCGGCCCCGGCCGTTGCATCAACGCAGCCCGGCTGATCCGCCGCGACATCCGAGGTCCGGGCCCCACGCGAGGGGCAGCAGCCGTTCGGCGCGCGGCGTCGACGAGATGCCCCAGGAGCTGGTCCCGCCCCGGCCGCGTGCTCCTTGACTGCCTAGCCCTTTGGGCCGGTCCGTCCGACGCCCCCGCGGCCCCGGGGCCGGGCGGCCCCTGCGCGCGGCCGACCGGCTCTCGCACCCCCTCAGGGTGAGGCGCGACGCTTGGCGTAGAGCAAGAAGCCAGGCAACGGGCGAAGGAGGACGACATGACCAACATGATCGAGCGGCTGCCCGGCTGGACGCCGCTGCCCGACCTCTTCAGCTGGGTCGAGGGCTTCACGGGGTTGCCCGGCCTGCACGCGGTTCCGGGGCTGCACGGCATCCGCATCGAGGAGAGTCTCACCGAGGGGACATACGTCCTGCGGGCCGAACTCCCCGGCGTGGACCCGGACAAGGACGTCGAGATCAGCGTCACCGACGGCGTTCTCACGCTGCGTGCCGAGCGCGCCGAGGAGGCCGGGAGCAGGCACCACACTGAATTCCGTTATGGCA
The DNA here is from genome assembly GCF_030388665.1 of Streptomyces flavofungini. NCBI lineage: Bacteria > Bacillati > Actinomycetota > Actinomycetes > Kitasatosporales > Streptomycetaceae > Streptomyces > Streptomyces flavofungini. The sequence continues at coordinate 3,574,033 of NZ_CP128846.1, forward strand.
CGTTCGCCCGCTCGGTCCGCCTGCCGGCCGGGGCCCGCGGCGACGACGCGACGGCGGCGTACAAGGACGGGGTGCTGACCATCACCGTTCCGGTCCCCGACACGAAGACGGGGACGAGGACCATCCACGTGCGTCACGGCTGAGGCCCGCGGCGGCGCACCGCTCGTGTCCGCGCCGCCGGGCGCTCACGGCGGCGCGGACACCTCACCCGAGGGCCTCGCCCTCGAAGGAGGCGACATGCGCGTACTGGTCGGCTACGCGAGCGAGCACGGCGCCACCCGTGGCATCGCCGAACGGATCGGCCTGCGGCTCGGCGAGTACGGCCACCAGGTCGACGTCCGTCGGCTGAAGGGGAGGCGGCGGTGCGCCGGGTACGACGCCTTCGTGCTCGGCAGCGCCGTCCACAGCGGTGCCTGGATGCCCGAGGCGGGCGGATTCCTCCGTGCCTGCGGGGCCGAGCTCGGTGAGCATCCGATCTGGTTGTTCAGCGTGAGCATGGCGCCCGCGGTCGGTGGCTGGTTCGAGCGGCACGCGAAGGAGCCGAAGCCGCTCCCCCAGGTGACGCGTGCGCTTCCCGCTCGCGGGCACCGGATGTTCGCCGGGGCCCTCCTGCCCTGGCATCTGCCCGCCTTCGGCAGGCTCGTCTTCCGCCTCATGGGCGGGCGATACGGCGACTTCCGGGACTGGAAGGACATCGATTCCTGGGCGCTGGACATCGCGCTCGACCTCTCAGAATCCCCGGAGGTTCGGGCCAACCGGCCCTGAGTGAGGGACGTTCAGGAGCCTGCGTCCGCGCGGCCGCGGTCCGAGGGTTGAAGCGGAAGCCAGCGACAAGGAGGGGCCGTACCGATTTCCCGCCGCTTCGCCGACCCTGACCAAGGGCCATCGCCGCCGAAGGCGGGGGTACCGGCACTGGTGCCGAAGGCGCCCTCCCGACGACGCGCACCCGCTTCCGTTTCCGTTTCCGTCCGAGAGGAGCGAAACCGTGCTCATCACCACCATCAAGGCCAGCGTCTGGACCGCGGACACCAGCGGTGCCGACACCGACGGCAACATCGCCCTGGGCATCTGCGGCCGGGAGTTCGTCCTGGACACCGGTACGAACGACTTCCAGCGCGGCCAGTCCCAGACGTTCACCTTCGGCGCGGGGTCCAACGTCCTGAACACGCCGGGCAACGACCCGCGCAAGCCGCAACTGGACACCGACGAACTGGCGCACTATCCGGTGTACCTGCACTTCACCCCGCGCGACTCCAAGGACAACTGGTGCGTGGAGGGGGTCACCGTGACCGTCAACCCCGGCGCCAAGGAGATCACGTACGGCAACACCCCGATGCTCGGCGGCGGCGACAAGGAACTGTGGATGGCGGCCGACTGCGGCCGCAGCCTGTACCTCAAGCGCCAGTGAGCGCCAGGACGCGTACGTGCAGCCACCCGACTCCAGGGAGCCGGACGCGCCCCACGGTCTGAGTCGACCGAGGGCAGCCGGGCCCGTTCTTCGCCGGCGGTGCGGCTCAGACCTCGAAGAGGTCGGCCCCCGCCGGTCCCCCGAACTCGCTCGCGTCGACGACCTCGGCCGCGGACGGCGTCCGCACCTCGAACGGCTCGTTGTAGTCGGACAGCCTCAGGACCCGGCGCTCGCCGTCCTCCTCGGCCTCGTAGGACGTGATGCGGTGCTCGCCCTCGGCCGCGACGTACATGACGTTCGTGTCGCCGCGCTCCACGTCGACGACCGGGATGACGTGCCGCCCGTGCCGGTACGTGGGCCGCTCGGCCCGGACGGTGCCCTCGAAGTCCTCGTCCCCGAGCCCGTCGAGCGCCTGGGACAGACGGCTGAGGTCGCACATCCCCTTGGAGAAGGCGACGTTGTCCTGCGGCATCCGCAGGTACTTGCCGCGGACCAGCGCGACCCGCTGCCTGATGGCCGCGGCGGCCGCCGGGTCCTCCGCCTCGGCCTGGGCGAGCAGGCCGTCGAGGGAGGCCTCGGTGAAGCGGATGTGGGTGGCGCCGCCCTCGACCACGAGCAGCTCGCCGCGCTGGCCCTGGCCGCCGTCGAACGTGCCCGTGCAGTTGGCGTGCCGGTCGACGCGCAGGGACACCTCGATGCGCTGGGCCGTCCCGGCGGTCGCCGAGCCCTTGCTGATCGCGGCGTTCAGGCGCAGCGACCGCGCCGACTTCAGCAGCCGCATGCCCTCCGTCGCGAGCTGGGTGCCGCGCGCCTGGTCCGGCGGCAGCTGCTGCTCGAAGGTCCCGCTCAGCCGCACCGGCTCGTCGTCGGCGCCGCAGGCCGTCAGCGTGGCCGCCGTCGCGGCGGCCACGAGGACGGCGGCCACGCCCCGGCTCCGACGCCGGCCGCCCCGCGTCCCGTGCCCCGCTCTGTGCCCCACAGTGCCCACTCGTCCCGCCGACCTTCCCGTTCCCGACCACGCGCTCAGGCGCCCACGGCTCGCGTCCGCGTTCTCAGTTCTCACGCTTTTCTCACGCGACCCGTCCCATGAACCCTGCGTGGCCGTCCACCCCGTTGTCACACCGGTGCGGTGAGGGAAAGCTCACGCGACATTCCGCACCTCCCCGTACAACCCTTCCGTTCTCCGGGTAGTCGTACGAACTCGCTGATTCACCAGGAGCTCACCAGAGGGGTTGAGGCATGTGAGCCTGCGAAAGGCGCACCGCGGGGCGTGGCTGGCCATCGGGGCGGTCGTCCTCGGCGGCACCGGAGTCACGGCGGGCACGACGGCGTACGCGGCCGACGCCGCGCCCGCCGCCCCCACGGCCGACTTCGACCGCGACGGCACCGTCGACCTCGTCGCGGCCACGCCGCGCGCGTCCGGGTCGAGGGGGTCGGTGACCATCGTGCCGGGGGGCGCGGGCGGCCCGGCGGCGGGGAAGAAGAAGACGCTCACGCAGTCGAGCACGGGCGTGCCCGGTGTGAGCGAGCCGGGCGACGAGTGGGGCGCGGCCACCGCCTGGGGCGACATCGACGGGGACGGCAACACGGACCTCGTGATCGGCGCGCCCGGCGAGGACGACACCTCGGGCCACAAGGACCGCGGCGCCGTGACGATGCTGTACGGCCCGAAGTTCACGTCCGGCACGGACATGCAGCTGTCCGAGGACTTCGCCTACAGCGGCGCGCGGTTCGGCTCGGCGGTCGCCGTCGGCGACTTCGACGCCGACGGCAAGGCGGACGTGTTCGCCGCGGCCACGGGCACGGGCGGCAGCTGGTCGGCGCGGTTCGCGGCGGGCCGCGAGACGGCGGGCACCGTGACGTCCGGGGACCGGGCCATCGCGTACGCGGACGCCGCGTCCGGCGACTTCAACGGCGACAAGTACGCCGACGTGGCCCTCACCTACCGCGACGCGGCCGGGAAGGGGAAGGTCGTCTGGTTCAAGGGCACCCGCTCCGGGCTCAGCCGGGTGAGCACGCTGACGGTCAAGGGCGGCCGCTCGGTCGCGGCGGGCGACGTGACCGGCGACGGCCGCGACGACCTCGTCATCGGCCAGCCCTACACCTCGGAGTCGGGCGCCCACGCGGGCGGCCAGGTGACGGTGGTGCCCGGCACGTCCTCGGGTCTCTCCTCCGCCGGCGCGTCCACGGTCCACCAGGCGAGCCCCGGTGTGGTGGGCGCGGCCGAGGCGGGCGACGCGCTCGGCTGGTCGGTGGCGGTGGGCGACGTCGACAAGGACGGGCACGCGGACGTCCTCGCGGGCGCGCCGGGCGAGGACATCACGCGCGCGGGCAAGTCCCGTACGGACGCCGGAACGTCACTGCTCTTCAAGGGCACCGCGTCCGGCCTGACGGGCGCGGGCTCCCTCGCCGTCAGCCAGGACGAGCCGGACGTACCCGGCTCCACCGAGTCCGGCGACCGGCTCGGCTCGGCCGTCACCCTCGCCGACTTCGACGGCGACGGCCGCGCGGACCTGGCGATCGGCGCGGACGGCGAGGACGAGGGCACGGGCACGGTCCTGCAGGTGGACACCGACGCCTCGGGGGCGCCGGTGCTCAAGAGCGGCGTCTACTACGGGCGTACGCAGCTCGGTACGCCCGCGAAGGCGCACTTGGGCGAGGCTCTGACGCCCTGACGCCTGAGGGCCTGGCCTAAAAGGCCTGGCACCTGAGGGCCTGACAGGGCCCAGGAGCGGGCGCGATCACGGAGCGGGCGGTGCCGGTCCCGGCCTGGGAGGGCCGGGGCCCGGCACCGCCCGCTCCAGCGCGTCGAAGGCGCGGTGCGCCAACTCACGGTGCCCGACGGCGGCTTCGTCGGCGCCGTTGCGAGTCCTGGTCCGTCCCTGCCCCCGCCGTCCCCGCCGTCCCCGCCCCCGACCGCCGCGACCGCGACACCACCGCGCGCAGGACCCGCCGTCCCTCGGTCGACACGTCGAGCACCTGGCGCAGACCGCCGCCGGTGCCCGCGCGGCCGCCGAGCAGTTCGAGGACCCGCACCTGGCGCCGGAGTTCGGCGGAGACGAGCGGTGACACGCCGTCGTTCCCGGCGTCGAGGAGCCGGTGGATCTGGAGGGCGGCGGCCGAGCAGCCGTCGGCCCAGGCGCGCAGGGAGTCGGCCGAGCGGGCGGCGGGGGCGGCGTCGAGCATGCGCCGGGCGAGGGCGACGGCGTCGGCGTCCGCACCGGAGGCGCCGAAAGCACTACTGGACGCACCGGAGGCGCCGGAGGCACCAGAAGCACCAGCCGTACCGGAAGCACCGGGCGCACCGGACGCAGCAGACGCAGCAGCCCCGCCGGGTTCACCAGACGCACCAGCCCCGCCGGACTCACCCGCCTCCCCGGCCCCGAGCACCCCCCGCACCTCCCCCAACGCCCCTTCCCACGCCCCTTCCCACGCCGTCCCGTCGGCGAGGCTCACCCACAGCGGGCGCAGGACCTGGTCGTCGTCGCCGAGCAGCGGCAGGCAGCGGTCGAGGCAGCCGAGGCCGCTGGCGGCCAGGGCGGTCTCGTCGGCCAGGGCGATGAGGCCGACCAGGCTCGGCTGGCCGGTATCCGACGTTCCGGTGGCACGGAGCGCGCTATCCGGCCAGACGTCGCCCGCCCACGCCTGCGGGTCGGAACTGGGCAAAGGGCTCGTACTCATGACGTACGCCGTCTCCTGTCGCGGACTGGGCACCTCCGCATGCCCCACTTGCCCTTACTGCGTGCGGAGGCTCAGTAACGTCACAGCGGCTGGAATTCGACGCTGCGCGCGACAGGCTACTGCGGGAACACTCCGAGCCGGTCGAGAAACCTGAAGAACAGTTCCTCCGCGGACGGTTCGGGAGCCGCGGTGAGGACGTCGAGGAGCGCGGCGGGCCGCGCCGTGCGGCCCGACTCCGCCGCCCAGGCGACGGCGCGCTCGGCGGCGTCGCGCGGCTCCAGGAAGTAGTCCTCCACGGTCAGTTCGTCATCGCCGAGGTACCCGGCCATCGCCTCACGGGCCAGACACGTCGTCCACGCGCCGCTCTCCGGCGCCGCCGCCTCGACGACCACGCAGTCGCTGTCCAGGACGTACCCGAAGAGCGCGGGTGCCTCCGTCTCCCGGGCCAGCGCGTTCATGTTGCCGACGTCCACCGAACCGTCGCCCGGGCACTCCCAGACCTGCCAGCCGTCGGCCCGCTCCTCAAGGAGCGTGAGCCGGTCGCGTACGCCCGCCACCGCGTCGAACTCCCCGAGCGGCCGCGCGCTCCTGCCCACGACGTAGTACCCCCAGTAGCCCATCTCCGTGCCCCCGCTGTGCTCGAACCGTTGTTTCCGGCTTCTGGCCGAATACACCACAGGGCGCGTGCCCGCGCCACCAAAAGCACGGATCGGACACAGCACGCGCGGATGATCCACGCGTTCGGCCACGGATGATCCACGTGACCGGCCGCGTCAGAAGGGCCGCCCCGGCCCCGAGCGTGCCAGCGCGTCCTGCATCGCGGTGAGGCGGCGCACGAAGAGCATCGCGACGACGGCGGCGGCGATGTTGATGAGGTCGGAGGCCATCAGGGAGACGACGGCCTGCTGGATCTTCTCGGGCTCCTCGGCGGCCCTGTACTGGCGCGAGGCGATCTGCCCGAAGATGCCGGTCGTCAGCCACAGCGTCCACCAGGCGTTGAGGAGGGTGCGCCGCTCGTTCTCCCGGCCCGTGCCCGGCAGCCGGCGATCGCCGGAGCTGGCGTCCCAGATGTCGACGGCGATCCGGCGCGGGAACCACAGGTTCGCGATCGGCACGAACCAGCCGCCGATCGCCCAGCCCCGCGACTTGCTGTGCGCGTCCGGCGCGAACACCTCGGCGTTCACCCGCACCCGGTGGAACCAGCACAGGAAGAGGACGACGGTGCCGAGCATCACCGCGCCCTGGAGGATCCCGGAGACGCCGTAGAGCGTGTCCGCCCGGTCGAGGCGGTCCTCGGTGACGGCGCCGTAGCCCCCGTCCAGCACATCGCTCACGACGCCGTAGACCCCGCCACCCGCCACCAGCGAGAACAGGTCGACGGCGATGCCCGCCCCGAGCAGCGCCACCGTGGCGTTCGCGAGACCCACGGGCGACTTCAGCCAGGCACCGGGGGCGGGGGCGGGGGCGGGGGCGGACGGCGGCGGCGGTGCCGAGGGCATGAGCGGTGGCGTGTACGACATGACGGAGCGGTCCCCCACGGGTCGAGATCGAATGAGCGCTGCGAGAGCGAGGCCGGCGCCGCCCATGCCCCTCCCCGGGCGTCGGCGCGGCACGACCGGCGCAATGTACGCGTCAACCGCAGAGGTGTCCACCCGTGGACCATTCAGGACACCGTGGATCATTCAGGACCGAAGGAGCACCGGCGGGGCCGAAGGAGCACCGGGAACCTCAGCGCGCGGGCCGTTCCACCTCTCCCGCGAGCCGCACGAACGCCGGCCACGGCCGCGTCGGCCCCCGCTCGTCCCACAGCTTCTGGGCCGTCGCCCGCAGCGGCATCCGGATCCCGCGCGCCACCTGCTCCTGCGTCTGCGCCCCGGCGAGGTCGCACCACACGGCGAAGGTGCCGCCGAGGATCCGGCGGTCGTAGGAGGCGGGGACGGGGCGGGTGCCGCGCAGGACCAGCGGGGTCCACTGTTCGTAGATGCGCTGACCCGTGGGGTAGCGGAAGTCGTTGGGCTGGCCGAGGACGTAGTAGAGGTACTCGTCGTTGTAGTTGAGGACGTCGCGCCCTTCGCGCAGGTACTCGACGGGCTCGCGGGCGCCGATCTCCTTGCCGGTCCAGTACGCGACCTCGATCCGGTCGTCGACCCGGGTGACGCCGCCGCGGAAGAACCCGTCGTTCCAGGCCCGCACGTCCCGCCCCGGGCCCACCGCCTTCGCGCGGTCGTTCAACCACGCCGTCGCCAGGTCCTGGACGCGGGCGTCCGGGCCGATGCGGTCGCGCGCGGCGGCGGCGAGCTGCGGGTAGGAGGCCTCGGGGTCGCTCCGCGTCAGGGCCTGGTACTCGTCGGCGCCCAGGTGCCAGCGGGCGCCGGGGAACAGCTCGTCGTACTCGCGCAGCAGGTCGTCGACGATCTCGGCGGCCTTCGGCTTCGCTATGTCGATCGCGCCGCGCGTGGCCACGCCGCGGCTGTCGCGCAGTTGCAGGTCGGGGTGGGCGGCGATGACCGCGCCGAGGTGTCCGGGCGAGTCGATCTCCGGTACGACCGTGATGTGCCGCTCGGCCGCGAGGTCGACGATGCGGCGGACCTGCGCCTTGGTGAGGTGGTCGGCGGAGACGACCTCGGGGTGCGAGTCGGAGGCGATGCGGAAGGCCTGGTCGTCGGAGAAGTGCAGGCCGAGCTCGTTGTACTTGAGGTCGCCGAGCTCGCGGATCCGGTCCTCGATCCACCCGGCGGAGAAGTGCTTGCGGGCGATGTCGACCATGAAGCCGCGGCGCGGCTTGGCGGGCCGGTCCCGTACGACACCCTCCGGGGCGCTCCGGCCGCCCGCGACCTCCTGCTTGAGGGTGCGGGTGCCGTGGAAGACCCCGGCCTCGGCGGGCGCGGCTATCCGCACGGTGCGGTCCTTGACGGTCAGGGTGTACGACTCCGGGCCACCGCCGCCCCGCCCCCGGTCCCCGGACAGTTCGAGGCGCACGTCGCCCGCGCGCGGCTCCGCCTCGCCCGCGTACCGCAGCCGCAGCTCCCCGGCGAGCAGCCGGGCCTCGTCGGCGAGCACCCGGTCCCCGACGACGACCCGGCCGCCGTCGCCCGGCCGCCAGCCGGGGCCCCGGGCGGGGGTGTGCTCGCGGACGGCCGGGACGGTGGCGGGCGCCTCGGAGAGCGGGTACGACTTCGTGGGCGCGGGCGAGCGTGGAGCGGGCTCGGACGCCGTCCCCGCCGTGCGGCCCCCGTCACCGGAGCCGCCGCCTCCGCCCCCGGACCCGTCCGGCCAGAACCCGACCGCGAGCGCCACCGCCCCCGCCGCGACGATCCCCGTACCCACGGCGAGCCGCCCCCGGATCACGACCCGTCACCCGCCGACACGCCCGCGGCCCGGGAGCCCGCGGGCCCCGTCGCCACGGCGGCCACGGAACTCGCCGCACGAGAGGCGGCCACGGAACTCGCCGCACGGGAGGCCGCCCGGCCCACGGCCCCGGAGATCACCCCCGAGCCCGCCACGGCCGACGCGCCCGCCGCCCCGGAGATCACCCCCGGGCCCGCCACGGCCGACCCGCCCGCCGCCCCCGGAGTCACCGTCGGGCGAGCCGCGCCGACAGCCGCCGCCGGACCGGCAGCCGAGCCCTCCGCACCAGAAGTCAGAGCCTCCATGCCCCCCACGCTAAGCCCGCCCCGGCGCCGCCCGCTCGTCCACCCCGGAAGGGCCCTCGCGTCCACCGAAGAACCCCAAACTCTCCCATTCGGATGAAATCCGGGTGCCTCACGGACACCTCTCTCCCCACCCCGCTAGCGTTGCCACAGACCCCGCGCCGGGATCCCACCCCGCGCCGGGACCACCCGTCGCCCGCCGCTCTGCGCCGAGGAGCTCCCCTGCCGCCGCACCGCGCCATACCGGACGCCCTGAACGCCGCACAGCCGAAGGACGCCGAGCGCACCCTGCTGACCTGCTGCGGAAGCCGTCACTGGGCCCACCGCGTCGCCGCCCACCGGCCCTACCCCGACCTGGACGCGCTGCTCGCCGCCGCCGACGAGGCGGCCTACGACCTGGCGCCCGACGACCTCGCCGAGGCCCTGGCCGCCGAGCCCCTGGAGCCCTCCCTCCCGCCGGGCCCCGGCTACGAGGCCGCGGCCACCGCCCTGCGCGCCGCCACCGCCGCGTACGAGAGCCGCTTCGGCCACACCTTCGTCGTCTGCCTCGACGCCGTCGCCCCCGGCGAGGCCCTCGACCACCTGCTCGCCTCCATCCGCGCCCGCCTCGGCAACGACCCGGAGGAGGAGCGCGCCGTGGCCGCCGAGGAGCTGCGCCGCCTGGCCCGCGGCCGCCTCACCCGGCTGGTCCACACGCAGGCCGCGCTGACCGCCGGGAACCACTCCGTCGCGCCCCCGGCGCGCCGCGGCGAACCCCACCGCGATAGCCCGTACGTACCAGTTTGATTGCCTGTTTGATCACACCCGAGGACCCGGGGCGGGGGAGCCGACAACTCGTCGATACGATGACGAGCGGCCGGTGGACCGTACCCGGCCGGGCTCGTCCGACACCGAAGCCGGCCGGCCCCAATCCCCGCTCCCGGAGGGTTCTTCCGTGCCGGCTGGAACGCTGTACCGCGGCCGGGAAGGCATGTGGTCATGGGTGGCTCATCGAGTCACCGGTGTCCTCATCTTCTTCTTCCTGTTCGTGCATGTCCTCGACACCGCTCTCGTCCGCGTCTCCCCGGAGGCGTACGACGAAGTCGTGGCTACCTACAAGACACCCCTCGTCGCGCTCCTGGAGTACGGCCTCGTCGCCGCGATCCTCTTCCACGCGCTCAACGGTCTGCGTGTCATCGCCGTCGACTTCTGGTCGAAGGGCCCCCGCTACCAGAAGCAGATGCTCTGGACCGTCGTGGGCATCTGGGTCGTGCTGATGGTCGGCGCGCTCTACCCGGTCCTCGGCCACGCCGTCCGTGAAGTATTCGGGAGCTGAGGCCAGACATGTCCACTGACACGACCGCAGAGAAGTCCGGCGGCTCCGGCGTCGGCCCCGTCGAAGACGTCTCGCTGTACGACGTCGACCACCCGGCCCCGCTCATCGAGGCCCCCCGCAAGCGCACCTCGAAGACCCCGCGCGCCACGCGCGGCAACTTCGAGATGGCCGCGTGGCTGTTCATGCGCCTGTCCGGCGTCGTCCTCGTCGTCCTGGTCATCACGCACCTGCTGATCCAGCTGGTCCTCGACGGCGGCGTGAGCAAGATCGGCTTCGCGTTCGTCGCGGGCCGCTGGGCCTCGCCGTTCTGGCAGGTCTGGGACCTGCTGATGCTGTGGCTCGCGATGCTGCACGGCGCGAACGGTCTGCGCACGGTCATCAACGACTACGCCGAGCGCCCGAACACGCGCCTGTGGCTGAAGGGCCTGCTGTACACCGCCACGGTGTTCACCATCCTGCTGGGCACGCTGGTGATCTTCACCTTCGACCCGAACATCCGCTAGGCACGGGGCTGAGGTAACCACCCATGAAGATCCACAAGTACGACACCGTCATCGTCGGCGCGGGCGGCGCCGGCATGCGCGCCGCCATCGAGGCGACGAAGCGCAGCCGCACCGCCGTGCTCACCAAGCTCTACCCCACGCGTTCCCACACGGGCGCGGCGCAGGGCGGCATGGCCGCCGCGCTCGCCAACGTGGAGGAGGACAACTGGGAGTGGCACACCTTCGACACGATCAAGGGCGGCGACTACCTGGTCGACCAGGACGCCGCCGAGATCCTGGCGAAGGAGGCCATCGACGCGGTCCTCGACCTCGAGAAGATGGGCCTGCCGTTCAACCGCACCCCGGACGGCACCATCGACCAGCGCCGCTTCGGCGGCCACTCCCGCAACCACGGCGAGGCCCCGGTGCGCCGGTCCTGCTACGCCGCGGACCGCACGGGCCACATGATCCTCCAGACCCTCTACCAGAACTGCGTCAAGGAGGGTGTGGAGTTCTTCAACGAGTTCTACGTCCTCGACCAGCTCATCGTGGAGGAGGACGGCGTCAAGAAGTCGGCGGGCGTCGTCGCCTACGAGCTGGCCACCGGCGAGATCCACGTCTTCCAGGCGAAGGCCGTCGTGTACGCCTCCGGCGGCACCGGCAAGTTCTTCAAGGTGACGTCGAACGCGCACACCCTGACCGGTGACGGGCAGGCGGCCTGCTACCGCCGGGGGCTGCCGCTGGAGGACATGGAGTTCTTCCAGTTCCACCCGACCGGCATCTGGCGCATGGGCATCCTGCTCACGGAGGGCGCCCGCGGTGAGGGCGGCATCCTGCGCAACAAGGACGGCGAGCGCTTCATGGAGAAGTACGCGCCGGTCATGAAGGACCTCGCGTCCCGTGACGTCGTGTCCCGCTCCATCTACACGGAGATCCGTGAGGGCCGCGGCTGCGGTCCCGAGGGCGACCACGTCTACCTCGACCTCACGCACCTGCCGCCGGAGCAGCTGGACGCCAAGCTCCCGGACATCACGGAGTTCGCGCGCACCTACCTCGGCATCGAGCCCTACACGGACCCGATCCCGATCCAGCCGACCGCGCACTACGCCATGGGCGGCATCCCGACGAACGTCGAGGGCGAGGTCCTCGCGGACAACACCACCGTCGTCCCGGGTCTGTACGCCGCCGGTGAGGTCGCCTGCGTGTCCGTGCACGGCGCCAACCGCCTGGGCACGAACTCGCTCCTGGACATCAACGTCTTCGGCCGCCGCGCGGGCATCGCCGCCGCGGAGTACGCGGAGAAGGCCGACCACGTCGAGCTTCCCGAGAACCCGGCGGAGTTCGTGGTCTCCCTGGTGGAGCAGCTGCGCGACTCCACCGGCACGGAGCGCGTCGCGGACATCCGCAAGGAGCTCCAGGAGACGATGGACGCCAACGTGATGGTGTTCCGTACGGAGCAGACCATCAAGACGGCCGTCGAGAAGATCGCCGAGCTGCGCGAGCGCTACAAGAACGTCTCGGTCCAGGACAAGGGCAAGCGCTTCAACACCGACCTCCTGGAGGCCATCGAGCTGGGCAACCTGCTCGACCTCGCCGAGGTCATGGCGGTCTCGGCCCTCGCCCGCAAGGAGTCCCGCGGCGGCCACTACCGCGAGGACTACCCCAACCGCGACGACGTCAACTTCATGCGCCACACCATGGCGTACCGCGAGGTCACCGGCGAGGGCGATTCGGCAACTGACTCGATCCGCCTCGACTACAAGCCGGTCGTCCAGACCCGCTACCAGCCGATGGAGCGTAAGTACTGATGGCAACTCCGACGATGGACAAGGTCGAGGCGGAAGCCGCGGCCTCGTCCCACCTCATCACCGTCACCTTCCGGATCCGCCGCTTCAACCCGGAGATCTCGGCGGACGCGGTCTGGGAAGACTTCCAGCTGGAGATCGACCCCAAGGAGCGCGTCCTCGACGGCCTCCACAAGATCAAGTGGGACCTGGACGGCACCCTGACGTTCCGCCGCTCCTGCGCGCACGGCATCTGCGGCTCGGACGCCATGCGCATCAACGGCAAGAACCGCCTTGCCTGCAAGACCCTGATCAAGGACATCAACCCGGCCAAGCCGATCACGGTCGAGCCCATCAAGGGCCTGACGGTCCTGAAGGACCTCGTCGTCGACATGGACCCGTTCTTCCAGGCCTACCGCGACGTGATGCCCTTCCTGGTCACCACGGGCAACGAGCCGACCCGGGAGCGCCTGCAGTCCGCCGAGGACCGCGAGCGCTTCGACGACACCACCAAGTGCATCCTGTGCGCCGCGTGCACGTCGTCCTGCCCGGTCTTCTGGAACGACGGCCAGTACTTCGGCCCGGCCGCGATCGTCAACGCGCACCGCTTCATCTTCGACTCGCGTGACGAGGCGGGCGAGCAGCGCCTGGAGATCCTGAACGACAAGGACGGCGTGTGGCGCTGCCGCACGACGTTCAACTGCACCGACGCGTGCCCGCGTGGCATCGAGGTCACCAAGGCGATCCAGGAAGTGAAGCGGGCGCTGATCACGCGCCGCTTCTGAGTCCCCGGCTCGGCTTGCAGGAGGGTCCCGCACCCGGTTTCGCACCGGGAGCGGGACCCTCACTCGTTCTGGTGAACGAATCAGCCCCGGACACCCGAGCCTGGTTCGTCCTACGATGAGGCTCTCGACACCAGCCCACAGGAGGCACGCGATGTCCGCAGCATCCGTCGAGCAGCCGCACGACGACCGACCGCTGATCGCAGAGGCCAACAGGCTCAGGGACCGCAATCCGGGCTACCGCGTCGAGATCATCGGAGGCCAGATCCTCGTGAGTCCGTCCGCAGATGGCCCCCACGGCGACGTCCTGACAGACCTCATGCTGCCATTCCTCGCGGCGGGACTGCACAGCGCAGACACCAGAGTCATCCAGGCATTCGGCCTCTGGCTGCCGACCGGTGCGGAGGACCATGCGATCCCTGACCTGGCCGTCGTGGACGCCGACTATCGGGATCACTACATCGAGAACGGGTGCCACGACCCCGCAGTCTTCCGCCTGGTCCTAGAGGTCACCTCCAGCAACTACCAGACGGATCTGCGCACCAAGGTCTCCGCGTACGCCGAGGCCAAGATCCCCGTATACGTCATCGTCGACCGCAAGCACCAGCGGCTCCACGTCCTCACCGAACCGGCGACCGATGGCTACGCCAACCACCAGGTCCACGCGCCCGGCCAGACGGTCACGCTCCCCGACTCGATCGGCGCGAAGGTGTCGCTGGACGTGGCGGCCATCCTTGACGCGGGCAAGCCCAAGACCGACTGACGCCTACGAGTCCACCTTCTCCCACCCCCGCCGCGTCCGCCTGCGGTAGAGGAGCAGGGCGACCCCGGCGACCGCGAGGAGCCCGGCCGCCGTCCCGCCGAACAGGGACAGCAGGTGGTACGCGTGCTCCTTCAGGCCGACCGCGTCCGTCCAGGACTCCGGGACGAACAGGCCCATGAGGTGGCCGGCGAGGACGAAGAGGATGCCGTAGTGGAAGGCGGGGGACGCGATGTTCAGGAGCTTCGACTCGTACACCTGTGAGGAACGCGTCGTCCAGCCGAACTTGTCGTAGCGGTAGCGCCAGACCGTGCCCGCGATCAGCAGGGTCAGACAGACGTAGGGCAGGACCGCCCAGAGGAGGGTGTGCATCAGTCGACTCCGACCGTCTCGGTGGGCGGGCCCGAGCGGGCCAGGGCGCGGGCCTCGGCGCGGTCCTTGGGCGAGGGCCCCGGCAGGGTGCGGCAGACGGCGTCGAGGACCGAGGCGTAGGGGGTGCCGTTCTCGGTGAGGGCGATGCGGAGGAGTTCGAGGCCCGCTCGGTGGGCCAGGAGCAGGTCCGGGGAGCCGGTCGCCGCCGTGAATTCCAGGACCGTGGGGAGGTGGTCGGGGAGTTCCTCGCCGGTCGGCTCCCAGCCGTGGGCCCGGTAGGTCTCCTTGAAGGCGACGAGGGACGCGCCCCTGCGGCGGGTGTCGCCGTCCAGCCACCAGCTCAGGTAGAGGCTGTGGCGGTTCTTGAAGTCGAAGGTGCGGACGTAGGCCTCGGCGAGGGCGGTCGGGGCCGAGGCCTCGGCGTGGTCCAGGAAGGCGGTCAGCTGCGGGACGGCCGCGCGGATCAGCGGGAAGTGGGAGCGGGTCCGCTCGTCGGGGTAGCAGAGGCAGTGTGCGGCGCCCTGGTACAGCGCGGCGTGCGCGGTCATCGGTCCTCCTCCCCCGGCTCCGGGGTGTCCGCGGTCTGGCGGCCCCGGGACGCGTGGAAGTTCTCGATGGTGACCAGCGGCAAGCCGTTGTGGGTGCCCGAGTCGTCGCCGAAGGGCCCTGGCCCGCCCATCCCCGGTCCGCCCATCCCCGGTCCGCCCGCCGCGTCCAGGGAGCAGCCGTCGGGCACCGCCGACTCCTCCAGGCGCCGCGCGTCCGCCACGGCCGCCGTCGGGATGACGTACCGCTCGTCGTACTTCGCGATCGCCAGGAGCCGGTGCATGTCCTCGATCCCGGCGCCCGTCATGCCGACCGCCTCGGCGGCCGAAGTGTCCGGCGGATCGCCCAGGTTGACGCTCCGCATGTACGACCGCATCGCCGCGAGCCGTTCCAGGGTGGCCCGCACCGGCCCGACGTCCCCGGCGGTGAAGAGTTCCGCGAGGTATTCGAGGGGGATCCGCAGGGTGTCGATGGCGCCGAAGAGGTTGCCCGCGTCCTCCCCGTCGTGCCCGGTCCCGGCCAGGGCCTCCACGACCGGGGACAGCGGCGGGACGTACCAGACCATGGGCAGGGTGCGGTACTCCGGGTGCAGCGGGAGCGCCACGCGGTAGGTGCTGATGAGGGCGTGCACGGGCGAGCGCCGGGCCGCCTCGATCCAGTCGTGCGGGACGCCGTCGCGCTCGGCGGCGCGCCGCACCTCCGGGTCGCCGGGGTCGAGGAAGACGCCCAACTGGGCCTCGTACAGGTCCTGTTCGGAAGGGGTGGAGGCGGCCTCGGTGACCTTGTCCGCGTCGTAGAGGACCACGCCGAGATAGCGCAGGCGGCCCACGCACGTCTCGGAGCAGACCGTCGGCAGGCCCACTTCGAGGCGCGGGTAGCAGAGCGTGCACTTCTCCGCCTTGCCGGTGCGGTGGTTGAAGTAGACCTTCTTGTACGGGCAGCCCGTGACGCACTTGCGCCAGCCCCGGCAGCCGTCCTGGTCGACGAGGACGATGCCGTCCTCCGTCCACTTGTACATCGCGCCGGACGGGCAGGACGCCACGCACGCCGGGTTCAGGCAGTGCTCGCAGACGCGCGGCAGGTAGAACATGAAGGTCTCTTCGAAGGTGGCGCGGATCTGCCGGGAGACCCGCTCCGTGGTCTCCCTGGCCTGGTCGCGGGCCCCCTGGACCAGCGGGTCGGCGTCGAGGCCGGGCGCGCCGCCGCCGAGGTCGTCGTCCCAGTTGTAGCTCCACCTCGCCCCGGCCGCACTGGGGACAGGGCCTGCCCGGCGGGGTGTTCCTGGTGTGCGTGGCGACGCAGGGCCTCGCCGTCCTCGCGGCCACGCTGTGTGTCGCGGGCGAGGGCGACTGGCTGGGCGAGGCGGCCCTCGCGTGCTTCGCCCTGGGGCTGCTCCTGTACGCCTACGCGCTGCTGCGCTTCGACTTCCGGCAGACCGTGACGGGCGCCGGGGACCACTGGGTGGCGGGCGGCGCCCTCGCCATCTCCGCGCTGGCCGCCTCCAAGCTGACGGCGTCGCCGCTGTGGACGGGCACGGGCCACGACGTGCTGCGCACCCTCACCTTCGTGCTGCTCGGCCTCGCGCTCGCCTGGTACGCGGTCCTGCTCGCCGCGGAGGTGGCCCGGCCGCGGTTCCACTACGACGCGCGGCGGTGGGCCACCGTGTTCCCGCTCGGCATGACGGCGGTGGCCGCGCTGACCACCGGCGTGGTGGCGGACGTGCCCTGGCTGCGGACCCTTGGGCGGGTGCTGCTGTGGGTGGGTGTGGCGGTGTGGGGGTTGGTGTGGGTGGGGTTCGCCTGGGCGCGGGCCGGGGGGGCCTGGCGGTGCGCCCCGGTCCCGTCCCTCCTCCGATCCTGGGGCTCCGCCCCGGACCCCGCTCCTCAAACGCCGGAGGGGCTGAGACTCACCGGCCGTGCGGGGCCGAAAGCCACCGGCACCTTCGCCGCCCGCCCGGGACACGCGCCGTGCGCCCGGGACACGCGCCGTGCGGCAGGGACACGCGCCGTGCGGCAGGGACGCGGCCCCCGGGTCGAACCGACCCGTATTCTGACGACATGTCAGACAATAGCCAGCCGTCGACGGCCTCCGACCTGCTCGGATTCGACAACGCGCTGTTCCCCGTGGGCGACCTCGACGAGGCGGTCGGCTTCTACGAGCGGGCCGGGTTCCCGCTCACGTACCGCCTGGACGAGGCCGGGCTCGCCATCCTGAAGGTGGGCGCCGAGACGCCCGGGGTGCTGCTCCGGGTGGAGGAGGGCGTCGACCGCCGCCCACCGCCGTGGCCCGCGCCGCGCCTCTGGCTGGAGGTGCGGGACGCCCGCGCGAAGGCTCGCGAACTCGACGAGGCCGGCGTCACGGCGCTCGCCGAACCGGCCTCGGTGGCGACGGGCTGGACCGTGGAGATCGCCGACCCGTGGGGGAACGTGGTCGGCTTCACGGACTACACGAAGCGGCCGGGGCTCGGCCGCGCCTAGCACAGCACCCCGATGGCGAAGGCCCCACAGGCCACGAGCAGCACCACCACCCCGGTCAACACCACCCGCCGGTCCGAAACTTCCCCCACGAGCCCTTCCCTCTCCTCCTGGCTCAGCTCCACCACCTCCTCCTCACCCGCCTCCCCCACGCCTCCCGAAACTCCGGGAATCTCCACGCCCTTCGCCCCCTCCCCACTCGCCCCGACGGGCCCTCACCCGGCGGGCCCGGCGGTTGTACAACACGGCGTCGCCCCGTCACCACACCATGCCGAAAACGGACATTCCGCGGCGCCTCGCGGACTGTCGATCAGCCGCAAAGGTTGTACGCACAGGGCGAGTTGGGCGTGTGAGAAGGGACACCGGCGGTACCCGTGACGCCTGGGATCCTGGTTGCGCTTGTTAAGCGGAGAGTGCGTTCGGTGCTCTCGCACATACGGGGGCGGAGCCAAAGGGGTGGGAAAGAGTGGCCGGTGAGGGGAAGAGACCGCCGCAGGCGGACGAGATGCGGAGGTACACGCGCAGGTTCGTCGCGCATGTGACGGAGCGCAATCGATTGCCTTTGGACTTCTCCGTACGGAGCCTGCGCGTCGTGGACTTCGTCCTCGACGGACTGCGCAAGGACGGGCGCGAGCGGGCGGAGGTCGCGGGGGCGCTGTTCGGGTTCGGGGCGTACGTGGGCGAGGTCCTCGTGCGCCGGGCCGGGGCCACGTGGATCGACCTCGACGACAGCCAGCGGGAGTTCTTCGGTCAGACCGTGGGCGTACGGATGCCGGACGGGCGGGTGTGGAGCCCGCTGGGGAAGGTCGTCAACCGGTACGAGGCGGGGGCCGCGGAGTCCCTCCAGACCTTCTACCTGACGCTGCCGGGGCGACGGACCACCCCCGTGCCCGAGGCCGAGCCGGAACCCGCTCGGCGGTAGCGCGTGGGCGGGGGCGGGGACCAGCAGCGTGAGAACCAGCGGGGCGGGGGCACAAGGTCCGGCGGGCGTGCGCGGATCGGTGACGCGGAGCTGACGCGTGCCCTCGCCGCCGCCAGGGAGGGGGACGAGACCGCGTTCGCGGCGGTGTACCAATGGGTGCACCCGGGCCTGCTCGGATACGTGCGCGGCATCGTCGGGGACGAGGCGGAGGACGTGGCCTCGGAGGCATGGCTGCAGATCGCCCGTGACCTGGGACGGTTCACCGGCGACGGCGGCGACTTCCGGCGCTGGGCGGCCGTCATCGCCCGCAACCGCGCCCGCGACCACGTCCGCCGCCGCCTCAGCCGCCCGCGCCTGAGCCTCACCGACGGCGACGCGCTCGACGTACCGGCCGCCCGTGACACCGCGGACGAGGTCCTGGAGTCGCTGTCGACCGACGACGCCCTCGGCCTGGTCGCCGGGCTGCCGCCGGACCAGGGCAGGGCCGTCTACCTCGGCGTGCTGATGGGCCTTGACGGGCCGAGCGCGGCCCGGGTCCTCGGCAAGCGTCCCGGCGCCGTCCGGATGGCGCTGCACCGCGGACTGCGGCGGCTGCGCGCGCAGTTGACGGGCGAGGCGCGGCAGGGGCGGCGGGGTGGCTCCGGGCGGGGTTCGTCGGGCGGTGGTCCCGATCCAGGACGGGGCCACCGTCTTCGCGGGGCGCACGACATGAGGAGCGGTGGCCGCCCCCACGGGTGGGCGGCCACCGCCGTGCCGGTCCTCCCGGTCACCGTCCCGTGGGCTCGGGTCGTCGGCGAGCGGGTGTCCCGGCGGTGAGGCCGGTGGGCGGGTGCAGCTCCGCCCACCGGCCGGGTCCAGGTCGGGTCCGGTCCGGGTCGGCCGGGAACCAGGTCAGGTCCGGTCAGGTCCGGTCCGGGTCGGCCGGGGTCAGGTCACGGCGTTCACGCCGCCGCCCACCGCCTCCACCAGTTCGAGGTCGTACGTCAACGGCCCGTCGCCGAGCATGATGTGACGGGTCTTCGAGGCGTATCCCGGGGCCGTCGCCGCGAGCAGGTACACGCCGGGGGCGGGCGCGGCGAGGATGTAGGAGCCGTCGGCCAGGGACGACACCCGGTCCAGTCGGCCGCCGCCCTTGGACAGCAGCGTGAGCGTCACGCTGTGGATGGGGTCGCCGTCCGGCGTGATGATGAACCCGTGCACGACGGGGCCGACGGGCCCGCCACGGCCGACCGGCCCGTACGCGCGTGGGGTGCCGCCTTCCCTGGGTGTCTCGCCTGCCATGGGCGCGTCGTCCTTCCTGGGTGCGCCGTGTCCGCCGGCCGCGCCGCGGCGCCCGGGGCTTCCGGGTGCGCGCGGGCCGGGGACGCCGGGTTTCCGGGCGCCGGGGGCAGTCCGGCGCCCGGGGTGGTAGGGGCCGTACGGGGTCGCCGACCCCTGGCCGTCGAACGGGGGCAGCGACTTGGCGCCGTCCCCCGTGGTGTCGCGGGTGCCGTCCTTCGCCCCGTAGGCGTGCGCGGCCCCGTACGGGTTCACGCCGTGTGATCCACCCGCGCCCGCCGGGCCCCGCGGGCCGGGGGTGGCCGGGGAGACCGGCGGGCGCGGGGTGCCGAGGGCCGCCGCCACCAGGACCTCCAGGTCCTCGGGGGCGGGCGGCTCCGCTTCCTCGGGCTCGACCGCCAGGTGCGGCAGGCGGCGGTCGAGCCGGGCCGGGAGCCACCAGTTGGCGCGGCCGATGAGGTGCATCGCGGCGGGCACGAGGGCCGTCCGCAGGATGAAGGCGTCGAGGGCGACGGTCGCGGCGAGGCCGATGCCCGCCATCGCGCCCACCGTATCGCCGCTGAGCACGAACGCGGCGAACACGCAGATCATGACGAGCGCCGCGCAGGTGATGACGCGGCCGGTCTCGGCGAGGCCGACGCGGACCGCGCGGGCGTTGTCGTGGGTGTGCGTCCACTCCTCGCGCACGCGGCTCACCAGGAGCACCTGGTGAGCCATGGACAGGCCGAAGAGCAACGACAGCATGATGACGGGCAGGAAGGCCGCGATGGGCCCCTCCCCGCCGAGGCCGAGCAACTGCCCGCCCCAGCCCCACTGGAACACCGCCACGAGCACCCCGAACGAGGCGGCCGCCGCGATCAGGTTCATCAGGGCCGCCGTCAGGGGCACCACGAGGGAGCGGAAGGCGAGCAGGAGCAGCAGGAAGCCGAGGGCGACGACGGCGCCCACGAAGTACGGAAGCCGCTCGGACGTGACCGCGGCGAAGTCCTTGAACACGGCGGTCACACCGCCCACATGGGCGTCCGCGCCGGCCTCGGGCAGGACGTCGCCGCGCAGCCGGTCGATGAGCCGGCCGGTCTCCTGGGACTGGGGCGAGCTGGTCGGCACGACCTCGATGACGGTGGTGTCGGCCGCGGTGGCGGGCGGGTCCGCGTGCACGCGGGCGACGCCCTCGGTGTCGCGGATGCGCTCGACGAGCCCGGCGGCGGTGTCGGGTCCCGGCTTGTCCACGACGACTCGGAGGGGCCCGTTGAAGCCGGGGCCGAAGCCCTCCGCGAGCAGGTCGTAGGCCTGCCGGGTCGTCGTGGACTCCTGGTGGTTGCCCTGGTCGGTGGCGCCGAGGCGCAGCGAGAGGAGCGGGACGGCGAGGGCCGCCATGACGGCGACGGCGAGGACGCCGACCAGGCGCGGGCGGCGCTGCACGAAGGCGGACCAGCGCGCGGTGAGGCCGCCGGGCTCCTCGGGCTCGGGCCCGGACGTGGCGAGGACGCGGCGCTGGCGGCGGCTGAGCACCCGGGCGCCGAGGACGCCGAGGAGCGCGGGGAGCAGGGTGATCGCGGCGAGGACGCCGAGGCCCACCGTGAGGGACGCCGCGATCACGACACCGTCCAGGAAGCGCAGGTTCATCACGAGCATCCCGGCGAGCGCGACGCACACCGTGCCGCCCGCGAGGAGAACCGCGCGGCCCGAGGTGTCGAGGGCCCGCACCGCCGACTCCTGCGGTTCCAGGCCGCGCAGGATGCCCCCGCGGTGCCGGGTGACGATGAGGAGGGCGTAGTCGATGCCGACGCCGAGGCCGATCAACGAGCCGAGCAGCGGCGCCGCTTCGGGTATGTCCGTGACGTGGCTGAGCAGCATCGTGGCGAGCACGCCGGTGCCGACGGCGAACACCGCGGTGACGATCGGCAGGAGCATCGCGAAGAGCGAGCCGAGGGCGAGCAGGAGCACGACGGCGGCGGCAGCGACGCCGACGGCCGCCGCGACGCCGACGGCCCCGGAGGTGCCCGCGGGCGGCTCCAGGGTGCGGGCGACGGCCTGGCCGCCCAGCTCGACCTGGAGTCCTTCGCGGGCGGCGGCGTGGGCGGTGTCGACGACCCGCTCGATCAGTTCCTCGGGGATCTCGTCGGCCTGGCGGGCGAACGTGACCTGCGCGTAGGCGATCCGTCCGTCGTCGCTGACCCGCGCGGCGGCGCGCGCCCCTGCGGCGTAGGGCCCGGCGACCTCGCCGACGCCGTCGAGGGCGGCGATCCGGCTCAGCGCGGGCTCGATCCGGTCGCGTACGTCGGCGTCACGGACCGAGGAGCCCGCTTCCGTCTTCCACACCACCGTGTCGGTGTCGCCGCCGCGCTCCGGGAACGCCTTCGCCATCAGGTCGTGGGCGCGCTCGGAGTCCGTGCCGGGCAGGGAGAAGGCGTTGGTGTAGTCGGTGCCCGCGGAGGTGCCCGCGGCGCCGAGGCCGAGGAGGGCGGCGAGCCACAGCACGACGACCACGAGGCGGTGCCGGTGACACCACCGTGCCCATGCCGTCACGACGCACTCACCTCCGTTCCTGGTCGGCCCGCGTGGATCCCGTCGTCGTCCGTGGGCTCCGCGCCCAGCATCAGGGGTCCGGCCGGCCAACGGCGCGTGACGGCCGTGATTCTCAAGGAACTCCAAAGGGCGGGCCCGCCCTTCGTGCGACGGGCGTGCGGATACTGGGGGCATGAGCCACGCCGAAGGTCACCGGGGAACAGATGTCGCAGCGGCGTCGGCCGCCGGGTCCGCCGACGCGCGGGGCCGCGCCACGGTCCTCGTCGTCGAGGACGAGCCGTCCATCGCCGACGTCCTCGCCATCGCCCTGCGCTACCACCGCTTCGACGTGATGACCGCGGGCACGGTCCGCGAGGCCCTGGCCGCCGCCGACCGCACCCGCCCCGACTGCGCGCTGCTCGACGTGATGCTGCCGGACGGCGACGGGCGGGCCCTCGGCCGCGAACTGCGGGCGCGACAGCCGGAGCTGGCGCTGGTCTTCCTCACCGCGCGGGACGCGCCCGCGGAGGTCGTGGGCGCCCTCGGCTTCGGCGACGACTACATCACCAAGCCGTTCAACATCGACGAGGTCGTGGCCCGCATCGGCGCGGTCCTGCGCCGGGTGCGCCCCCACGACGTACTGCCGCAGCGACCACCGCTGCGCTACGGCGACCTGGAGCTGGACGAGACGACGTACGTGGTGCGGCGCGAGGGCGGCTCGGTGCAGCTGACCCCGACGGAGTACGCGCTCCTTCGCTTCCTGGTCCGCAACGGCGGCCGGGTCGTGCCCAAGGAGCAGTTGCTGCGCCATGTGTGGAACATCGAGCACTCGGCGGAGTCGACCGTCGTCGAGACCTACATCAGCTATCTGCGGCGCAAACTCGACCAGGTGGGGCCGCCGCTCATCACGACGCGGCGCGGCGTCGGGTACGGACTGGCATGAGGCTCCGCGCCCCCGGCCCGCGCCCCGCCCCGCGTCCGCGCCCCGCCTTCCGCCCGCGCGCCCTCCTGCGCCCACGCGCCGCCACGCCCGCCCGCACCACGCCGGGCCGCGCCCCGCGCCGGGGCTCGAACCGGCGGTTCGGCATGGGCTCGCTGCGCGCCAAGCTCACGCTCGTGAACGTGGCGCTGCTGGCCCTCGGTATCGTGGCGGCGACCGCCGTGAGCCTGATGGGCATGCGGCACTACCTGCTCGCCAACGTGGACACCGAACTGACCGCGTCGCGCTCGGCGTTGCGCGACAGCGACATCACCCTCGCGCAGATCCGGGACGCCACCGCGTTCAGCGCCCTGGAGCAGCTGTCGAGGGGTTCCGGCAAGTCCGACGGCCTGCCGCTCGCGGAGTCGGCGTTCCTCGCGGTGGACGCCGCGGGCAAGCCGGTCGACATCGGCTCGCTGCCGCCGACCGCGCGCCAGTACGAGCTGGCGCGTGCCGTCGGCGACCCGCACGAGTTCGCGCGGCACAGCACGCCGCAGAACGTGACGCTCGGCGGCGACTCCTACCGCGCGATCGGCGTGCGCCTCACGGACGACTCGGTGCTGCTGATGGCGTCGTCGACGGAGAACGTGCAGTCGGGCGTAGCCAAGGCGCTCAAGCTGGACCTCGCCTTCGGCGCCGTTCTGCTCGGGCTGCTCGCGGTCCTCACGATGGTCTCCGCGCACCAGCGGCTGCGCCCGCTGGAGGACATGGTGGAGACGGCGTCCGCGATCGCCGACGGCGACCTGAAACGGCGCGTGCCCTCCAGCCGCGCCGCGGTGATGGAGACCGAGCAGCTGCGGCTCGCGCTCAACTCCATGCTCCAGCAGGTCGAGACGGCGTTCGCGACCCGCGAGCGCAGCGAGTCCCAGCTCCGCCAGTTCGTCGCGGACGCCTCGCACGAGCTGCGCACCCCGCTGGCCGCGATCCGCGGCTACCTCCAGCTGTACGACCAGGGGATGCTGAGCACCCCCGAGGACCGCAGCCGCGCCTGGGACCGTGTCAACGCCGAGACCGACCGCATGAACCACCTCGTGGAGGAGCTGCTCACCCTGGCCCGCCTGGACCAGCAGCCCGAACTGCGCTTCCGCACGGTCGACCTGAGCCGCCTGGTGCGGGACGCGGCGGACGACCTGCGGGCGCAGGAGCCGGACCGGCCCCTCACGGTGTCCGCCGACGGCGCGATCCTCGTCCAGGCCGACGAGCAGGGCCTGCGGAAGGTCCTCGCGAACCTGCTGGCCAACGTCCGTACGCACACGCCTCCCGACACCCCCGTGCGGCTCGCCCTCGACCGGCGCGGGGGCGTGGTCCGGCTGACGGTGGCCGACCGGGGGCCGGGGCTCTCGGCGGTGGACGCGGCCCGGGTGTTCGACCGCTTCTTCCGGGCGGGCCGGGGCGCGGGCAGCGGCCTCGGCATGGCCATCGTGCAGGGGGTGGTGAGCGCCCACGGCGGCGAGGTGTCGGTGCGCACGGCGCCCGGCGACGGCCTGTCCGTCCTGGTCACCCTGAACCGCACGCCCACCCCGCCCCGTCCGGCGGCACCGCCACGGCCCGTGGGACCGCCGCGGCCCACCGGGGGCTTCGACCCGGGCCCGCTCACGCCCGCGGCGACGCCAGTTCCACGACAGTGATGTCGGACGGGGCGCCCACCCGCACGGGCGGGCCCCAGGCTCCGGCGCCGCGCGTCACGTACAGCTGGGTGTCGCCGTAGCGCCCCAGGCCCGCGAGCGTCGGGTTGACGAGGTCGGCGATGAAGTTGTTGGGCCACAGCTGACCGCCGTGGGTGTGGCCGGACAGCTGGAGGTCCACGCCGTGCTCGACGGCGTCGTGGATGACGACGGGCTGGTGGGCCATGAGGACGGAGGTGCGGGAGCGGTCGCGGTCGCCGAGCGCCTTGCCGAAGTCGGGGCCCTCGCCCTCGCCCTCGCCCTGGATGTCGTTGACGCCCGCGAGGTCGAAGTACGGAAGCTCGGTGCGGGCGTTCTCCAGGGGGCGCAGGCCGAGTTCCCGGACGTGCTCGACCCACTGCTCGGCGCCGGAGAAGTACTCGTGGTTGCCGGTGACGAAGAACGCGCCGTGGCGGGCCCGCAGGTCGGCGAGGGGGCGGGCCGCGCTCGCCAGGTCCGCCACGTCGCCGTCCACCAGGTCGCCGACGACGGCGATCAGGTCCGGCTGCGTGGAGTTGACCGTGTCGACCACCTTGCGCGCGAAGCCCTCGCCGAGGACGGGGCCCAGGTGGATGTCGCTCACCACCGCGATGCGGAAGCCGTGGGCGGCGCGGGGCAGCTTGGCCAGCGGGACGGTCACGCGCTTGATCCGCGGGCCTCGGAGGACGTTGTACGTGCCGTAGCCCACCGTCGCCGCCGCGATGGCCGCTGCGGTTCCTGTGACTGTGCGGGACACGAAGAGGCGCCGGGTCAGGTCCCCGGCGGGCTCGCCCCTTCGGGGGTCCGTCCGTGCCTTCTGCTGTGCCCCTTCGGGCTGATGGGGCTGCGCCCCTGTCCCCGCTTCATCGGCCCTTCGGGCCTCGTCCTCAAGCGCCGGACGGGCTGAATCGGCCTCCGGCTCCGGCACCGAAGGTGACCGTCTCTCCAGCCAGCGGTTCAGAAGCGGACGCACCGCCTCACCGACCACCAGCGCAAGCAGCAGATACAGCGCGAACGCCATCCACAGGAAGCCCGGCCAGGCCAGGAGCTGCTGGAGGAGGAAGGGGGCGCCGCCGCGCTCGGCCGCGAGGGCGGCGAACATCAGGACCGGGCCCGTGAAGAAGAGGACCGTGCCCGCTCGGCGCCAGGCCGTGCGGGGGCGCGTCGTGTCGCGCACGACGCGGCGCCACACGTACCAGAGGAGGCCGCCGAAAGCGGCCATCACTCCTGCCCCGACGAGCACGCCCAGGAGGACGCCCACGGCTATGACGTTCGGCGCAGTGCGCGCACGCCACGGAACCCGATGGCCCCTACCACCGTCCCCAAGGCAAAGGAGACAACGGCGAGCGTCAGGTGCACCCAGAAGTACCCCGTCGGCTTGTCCGCGTCGTCGAAGGCGAGCCCGCTGCCGTCCTTCCACAGGTTCTTGACGAAAGTGATCCAGATGAACCAGCTCCACACGCCGAAGGCGAGCAGGAACCAGGAGACGGGGCGGCTGAGCTTCATACGCTCAGTATCACGATCCGGCCTGACGCGTGGCCTTCGGGGTGGGGCGTCCGGAGCAGGCGGCCCGGCGGCGGGGGCCGGGCCGACCTCGGCGGCGGCGGCCGCAGAGCGGCCCCGTACGCTTCCGTCCGTGCCTGTCTCGAAAAAGACCGCCGTGCTGCTCGCCACGGCGACGCTGCTGTCCCTGTCGACCGCCACCACCGCGTTCGCCGACGACAAGCCGGGCGGTGGAGCCGATGAGACGGGCAAGCCGAAGCCGCCCGCGTCGATGTCGACGGTCGGCGGCGCGCGCCTCGGCAAGCCGGGGACTCAGGTGGACCTGAAGGGCGGCGCCCCGGTGCTGCCGAAGAAGCTGTCGGCCCGGTCCTGGATGGTGTCGGACGCCGAGTCCGGCGAGGTCCTCGCCGCGCACAACGCGCACTGGCGGCTCGCCCCCGCCTCCACCCTGAAGATGCTGTTCGCGGACACGGTCCTGCCGAAGTTCCCGAAGAACCAGAAGCACAAGGTCACGCTGAAGGACCTGGAGGGCATCGGCGCGGGCAGCAGCCTGGTCGGCGTCAAGGAGAACGAGTCGTACTCCGTCCACGACCTGTGGCTCGGGGTGTTCCTGCGCTCCGGCAACGACGCGGTGCACGTCCTCTCGGCGATGAACGGCGGCGTCGCCCAGACCGTCAAGGACATGCAGGCGCACGCCGAGGATCTGCAGGCCCTCGACACGCACGTCGTCACGCCCGACGGCTACGACGAGAAGGGCCAGGTGTCGTCCGCGTACGACCTGACCCTGTTCGCCCGCTCCGGTCTGCAGAAGAAGGACTTCCGCGAGTACTGCTCGACGGCCACCGCGAAGTTCCCCGGCGCGACGGAGAAGATCAAGAAGGGCAAGGACAAGGGCAAGACGAAGCGCGAGCCCTTCGAGATCCAGAACACCAACCGGCTCCTGACCGGTGACCTGGACGTCGAGCCGTACAAGGGCATCGCGGGCGTCAAGAACGGCTCCACGACCAACGCGGGCAACACGTTCACGGGCGTCGCCGAGCGCAACGGCAAGGTGCTGCTCGTCACCGTCATGAACCCCGACTCCGGCGAGAGCCACGCCGTCTACAAGGAGACCGCCCGCCTGCTCGACTGGGGCTTCGCCGCCAGCGGCAAGGTCGCGCCGGTCGGCGAGCTGGTCGCCCCCAAGGGCGCGAGCACCGGCTCGGGCAAGGGCGCCCCGGGTGAGGCGGGCGGCGCCGACGGCGCCGAGAACGCCGCCGCGGAGTCGGACGGCGGGTCCGGCGGCATGGGCGTGGCGCTCGGTGTCACCGCCGGTGTGCTCGCGCTGATCGCGGGCGGTCTGTTCCTGCTCAACCGCCGCTGGCCGCTGCCCGACCTGGTGCGTCGCCGCCGCTCGTGACGGGCTTCCCGGGCTCCGCCGCCGAGGCGGGGCCCGCGTCCTGTCCGCCGTCCCCGGCCTGCCCGGACCGGTCCCCGCCCCTGCGCGTCGCCGTCCACGCGGCGCAGAAGAGCAGCAGCTTCGCGGTGAAGTTGATCCACAGGAGCAGGGCGACGGGCACGCCGAACGCGCCGTACATGCTCTTCGCGGCGACGCCCTTCATATAGCTGCCGAGCAGCACCTTCAAAAGCTCGAACCCGGCCGCGCCGATCAGCGCGGCGACGACGAGCGCGCGCCGGGGCGGCTCCACGCCGGGCAGCAGCGTCAGGACGTACAGCAGGAGCAGGAAGTCCGCGAGGACGGCGATGGCGAACGCGCAGACCTGAAGCAGTACGCCACCGGCGCCGTCCCGGTCGACGCCGAACAGGTCGGCCGTCCGGCCGACCGCCGTCGAGGCGACGGTGGAGGCGAGCAGCGAGGCGAGGCCCGCGCCGCCGAGCCCGGCGAGCACGCCCAGGTCCTTGAGCTTGCGCAACACCGGGTTCTCCTCGATGTCCTCAAGCTCCCAGACCGCGCGCAGGCACTCCCGCATCGAGCCGATCCAGCCCACGCCGGTGAACAGGAGCAGGGTGCCCGCGACGAGTCCGACGGTGCCCGCGTTGGCGATCAGGGCGTCCAGGTCGAGCTGGTCGGAGATGCCGGGGACCTGCTCGGAGATCTTGTCCTCGATGCGCTTCACCTGGCTCTCGCTGAGCGTGGTGGCGGCGATCGCGGCGGCCACGGTGATCAGCGGGAAGAGCGCGATGAAGCTGATGAACGTCATCGCGGCCGCGAGCCTGCTCCAGTGGACGCGGTCGAGGCGTTCGTAGGAGTGCCACGCGTGCGTGCGCATGAGCCGCTCGACGAGCGGTCCGATGCCGGGGAGCTTCTTCAGCCAGTCCATGTCGTCTGCGTCACCTGTCTCGCCTGCCTCACCTGTGCGGTTGTCGCGCCCCGGTAACGGAACACCAAGGTCCGGGTACCCCAGAATCGCAGGACTGTGGCCAGCGCCATCCCGATTCCCGCCCCGGACACCGTGTCGGCGCGCCGCGAGGTGAGGCCGAGGCCGTAGTGGGAGACGGTGAGGCACAGGAGCTGGACGAGGGCGCCCGCGACGTTGACGGCGCAGAAGATCCCGTACTGCCGCAGCCGCGAGCCGCCGTCCCCCGCCCCGCCGTCGGCGGGTCTTCGGCGGTAGGTGCCGAGGGCGTTGCCGGTGTACGCGACCGTGCACCCGGCCACGAAGGAGAGGGCCTTGGCGGTGAGCGGGTCGAGGCCGACGGGGCCGCGCAGCCAGAGGAAGAGCCCGAGGTCGGCGGCGTAGGCGCACAGGCCGACGGCGGCGAAGGCGGCCAGCTCGGGCCCGGCGGCGCGCAGCCGCCGGACCACGGAACGCGGCCTTCCGCCCGGGGCCGCCGTACCCACCGCCCTCACCAGTCCGCGACCGCGAACCCGTACATGGCGAGCCACGCCAGCCCGATCAGGGCGAGCGCGCGGTCGCGCAGGACGACGTCCTCCGGCTCACCGGCCGTGCCCCGGTCGGCGAAGACGGCGTACCGCAGGATCGCGAGGATGAAGGCGACCATCGACAGCTGCCGCCACGGCAGCAGTCCGTTGCCCTCGACGCCGCCGCTCTCCATGGCCCACAGGCAGTACGCGAGGACGGCGACCCCGGCCGCGAGCTGCCACACGAACCGCAGATAGCCGGTCGTGTACGAGGTGAGCAGCGCGCGCGTCGCGCCGACCCGTTGGACGCGCCCGGCGGCCGCGGCCGCCTCGGCGGCCCGCTCCATCTGCACGGCCTCCGAATAGCGCTTGGCGGACACCATGAACAGCGCCCCGAAGCCGGTGGTGATCAGGAACCAGCGCGAGAGCGGGATGCCGAGGGCGACGCCGCCGATCATCGCCCGCATCAGGAATCCGGTGGTGACGACGGCCAGGTCGACGACGAGGACGTGCTTGAGGCTCACGCAGTACGCGAGTTGCATCACGACGTACGCGGCCAGGAGCACCGCCGTGAGCGGGGTGCACAGGACGGCAGCGGCGGCGGGCGCGAGGGCGGCGAGCAGCCCGCCGACGGCGTACGCCACGGGCACCGGGACCTGTCCCGCGGCCACGGGGCGGCGGCACTTGGTGGGGTGGGCGCGGTCGGCGTCGGCGTCGCGGGCGTCGTTGATGAGGTAGACGGCGGCCGCGGCGGCCGTGAACAGGCCGAAGACGAGGGCGACTTGGGTCAGGGCGTGCCGGGAGAACAGCTCGCCCGCGGCCGCGGGGGCGGCGATGACCAGGACGTTCTTGACCCATTGGCGGGGCCGGGCGGTCTTCAGGAGGCCCAGCGGGAGCGCGCCGGGCCCCGGCTCGGGACGGTCGGGGCCGGCAGCGGGCTCGCGGTCGAGGACGGCGGCGTGTTCAGACATCGGTGCGGGCTCCCCTCCGGGTCGTGGCGGCCTTCGCGGCGAACGCGCCGAGGGCCGCGCCCGCCGCGACGTCCGACGGGTAGTGCACGCCGACGACCATGCGGGAGACGCACATCGCGGCGGCGAGCGGTGCGGTGAGGCGGGCTCCGGCCGGGCGCAGCGCGCCGTAGGCGATGGTGGCGGCGACGGCCGACGTGGCGTGCGAGCTGGGGAAGGAGTGGCGTCCGGCGGTGCGCACCAGGGGCTCGACATGGCCGGGGCGCGGCCGTCGCACGAGGCGCTTCACGCCCATGCTGGCCAGGTGCGCCGCCGCGGTGAGCGCGACGGCGCGCAGCCAGTCGGCGCGCCGCTCGCGGTCGACCGCCGCGCCCGCGAGACCCGCGGCGAGCCAGAGCGCGCCGTGCTCGCCGCTCCACGACAGGGCCCGGGCGGCGGCGGCCACGCGTGGGTCGCGTCCGCAGTCGCGCAGTACGGCAAGGAGCCGCAGATCGACGGCGCGCAGCACCCCGCCCCCTTCCTCCTCCACAATCCGCTCACTAATCACATATCAACTCTTCTCTCACAAACCCTCATTAACTACGGCAATCTTTAATGACACTCCCTCAATCACCCATTTCGGTGAGGAGATCAATGGAGGTCAGCAAAGCCGCCTTTATCGGGCGATACGGTCACTGGCATGCCTGCCACCCAGCCCTCAGCCCCCGCGTCCGCCCCGGCGCGCGTCCCCGTCCCCCTCACCGGCTGGGGCAGGACCGCCCCCTCCGCCGCCCACGTGGTGCGGCCCCGCACCCACGAGGAGGCCGTGGCCGCGCTGCGCGCCTGCGCCGAGCGCGGCGGGATCGCGCGCGGGCTCGGGCGCGCGTACGGGGACGCCGCGCAGAACGCGGGCGGCGCGGTCCTCGACATGACGGGCCTCGACCGCGTGCACGTCATCGACGCGGACGCGGGCACGGTCGTGTGCGACGCGGGCGTCTCGCTGCACCGCCTGATGGAAGTGCTGCTGCCGCTCGGCTGGTTCGTGCCGGTGACCCCCGGCACCCGGTACGTCACCGTGGGCGGCGCGATCGGCGCCGACATCCACGGCAAGAACCACCACGTCTCGGGCTCCTTCGCCCGGCACGTCCGCTCCCTCGACCTGCTCACGGCCGACGGCACGGTGCGCACCGTCGAGCCGGGCAGCCCGCTCTTCGAGGCGACGGCCGGCGGCATGGGCCTGACCGGCGTCATCCTCTCCGCGACCCTCCGGCTCCACCCCGTCGAGACGTCCCTGATGGCCGTTGACACCGAACGCGCCGCCGACCTCGACGACTTGATGGCCCGCCTCACCGCCACGGACCACCGCTACCGCTACTCCGTCGCCTGGATCGACCTGCTCGCCCGCGGCGCCGCGACCGGCCGCGCGGTCCTCACCCGCGGCGACCACGCCCCCCTCGACGCGCTGCCCGCCCGCGCCCGCACCGCTCCCCTGGCCTTCCGCCCCCGGCAGCTCCCGGCCGCGCCCCGCTTCGTCCCCGAAGGGCTCCTCGGGCGACGCTCAGTGGGCCTCTTCAACGAGCTCTGGTACCGCAAGGCGCCCCGCGCCCGCACCGGGCAGCTCCAGAAGATCTCCGCCTTCTTCCACCCCCTGGACGGCGTCCCGCACTGGAACCGGGTCTACGGCCCCACCGGCTTCGTCCAATACCAATTCGTGGTCGGCTACGGCGCCGAAGAGACCCTCCGCCGCGTCGTGCGGCGCATCTCCGACCACCGCTGCCCGTCCTTCCTCGCCGTCCTCAAGCGCTTCGGCGACGCCGATCCCGGCTGGCTCTCCTTCCCCGTGCCCGGGTGGACCCTCGCCCTGGACATCCCCGCGAACCTGCCCGGCCTCGCGGCCCTCCTGGACGAGCTCGACACCGAGGTGGCCACGGCGGGCGGCCGCGTCTACCTCGCCAAGGACTCCCGCCTGCGCCCCGACACCCTCACCGCGATGTACCCCCGCATCCCCGACTTCCGCGCCCTCCGCCAGTCCCTCGACCCCACGTCCCTCTTCCGCTCGGACCTCTCCCGCCGCCTGAACTTGTGACCCCCTGGGGGCTCCGCCCCCAGACCCCCGTTTCCCACCCACCCGCCCAAACTGGACCGACAACAGCCAGTCGGCACTCCGGCCCACACCCCGCCCTGCGCAGGCGTCTTCAGCCCGTCCGGCGCTTGAGGACGAGGCGCGAAGCGCCGATCCGAGGGCGGACCGTCCCACCCGAGGGGACCACCCACCCCCGGGGGCCCAGGGGCGGAGCCCCGGTTTCGGGAAGGGGCGGGATTGGGGAACGCCCCGCAGGGCCCACCGACCCGCACCCATCCACCCACCCCTCCCCCCCCAAGGACCCCCCGTGAAAGACGCCTTCGGCACCCCCCAGTCCCTCCTGATCCTCGGCGGCACGTCCGAAATCGCCCTGGCCACGGCCCACCGCCTGGCAGCCCGCAGAACCCGCAGGATCTGGCTGGCAGGCCGCCCCTCCCCCGCCTTGGAGAAGGCGGCACAACAACTCCGTGACCAGGGCGCGGACACCAGCACGATCCCGTTCGACGCCCTGGACGCGGAGTCCCACGCCGACACCCTCGGCACCCTCTTCGCGGAGAACGACATCGACATGGTCCTGCTGGCGTTCGGCATCCTGGGCGACCAGGCGAAGGACGAGGACAACCCCTTGGCTGCGGTGCGGGTGGCCCAGACCAACTACACGGGCGCGGTCTCGGCGGGCCTGGTCTGCGCCCGCGCCCTGCAGGCGCAGGGCCACGGCTCCCTGGTGGTCCTCTCCTCCGTGGCGGGCGAACGAGCCCGCAGGGCCAACTTCATCTACGGCTCCAGCAAGGCGGGCCTCGACGCCTTCGCCCAGGGCCTGGGCGACGCCCTGCACGGCACGGGTGTGCACGTCATGGTCGTACGCCCCGGCTTCGTACGGTCGAAGATGACGGCGGGCCTGGAGGAGGCACCGATGGCGACGACGCCGCAGGCGGTGGCGGAGGCCATCGAGACGGGCCTGCGCCGCCGCTCGGAGACGGTGTGGGTACCGGGAGCACTGCGCGTGGTGATGTCGGCGCTGCGCCACGTCCCACGCCCGGTCTTCCGCCGCCTGCCGGTCTGACCCCGCCGGTCCTCGGGCCGCAAGCCCTGCCGACCCGCCCGCCCCGAGCCGCGAACCCTCCCGACCGGACCACCCCCGGGCCGCAAGCCGCGCCGACCCGGCCACCGCAACGCCCGCCTCAGGGCTCGTACACCGCCACCACAGGCAGCACCAGCGGGTTCCCGCTCTGCGTCACGTACACCTTCCCGCCCCCCACGAACCGCTTCGTCCCGGGCACCCGCCCCACCCCCTCGAACCACAGCTGCTGCCTGCCGCCCGAGGTGACCGCGCCGGTGGCGGGCAGCCGCTGCCAGGGGATCCTGCGGCAGCTGCCGTCGGCGGTGCGGAACCGGTGGCGTTCGAAGAGGAGGCCGCCCGCGCCGTCGTGCGCGACCGGCGGCCGGGACAGGCAGGGGTCGGTGTCGGCGCCGGGCTGCTGCCGCCAGCGCGCGCCGTCCCAGCGGAGCAGGACGCGCTCGGTGGCCGGCCCGGTCGGTGTCTCGCCGTGGTCGAAGGAGTGGACGCCGTAGGCCCACACCTCGTCGCGGGACACGGCGAGCACTCCGTCGAGGGAGGCGCCGGGCTCCGGCGGGACGGGGGCGGGAAAGCGGTAGGCGGGCGTGGGCGTGAGCTTCCAGGCACGGGCGCGGGCGTCCCAGCGCATCGCGGCGGGCTGGGTCTTCTCGCCTCCGGCGCCGCCCACTCCGGGCCCGCTGGCGCGGTACCCGACGGCCCACACGTGGTCCCCGGAGCTCCCGTCGAGCCTGTTGGCGACGGCGGGCAGCGGGGTGGCGGTCCAGCGGGCGCCGTCCCAGTGCGCGGCCCGACCGCCGACGAGCGCCCAGACGTCGTCGGGCGCGAAGGCCCTGAGGTCGCCGACGGCGCCCCGGACGGGCGGCCGCGGGACGGTGTGCCAGCGGGTGCCGTCCCAGCGGGCGATGCGGGAGCCGTGTCCGGCCGCCACGCCGTGGAGCCACACGTTGTCGGGCCCGGACGCGTGCAGCCGGGGCTGGGAGACGCGCCCGCCCAGCGCGGCGGGCAGCGGGGTGCGCCGCCACTTCGTGCCGTCGTAGCGCAGCAGGTAGGAGTCGGGCCGGGCCACGCCCTGGTCGGTGCCCACGGCCCAGATGTCGTCGGCGGCGGCCGCGACGGCCGTCACCGTGCCCCGGGCCCGCTTGTCGATGTGCACGATCTTCCAGGAGCCGGGCTCGGCGGCCACCGCCCCGCCCGGCGCGCGCGACCCGCCCGCGTCGTCCGCGGACCCGCCGCCGTCCCCGCCGCACCCGGCCAGGAACAGCACTCCGGCGATCACGCTCGCCACGGCTCCGGACGCCCTCACTGAAGCCCCCCGTCCGGCATCCCCGGGTCCTCCCCGGGCCCCGCCCGGTCAGCGGGCGGGCAGCGTACCCCGCGCGGCGGGGGCGGACGCCTGCGGGGGCACCGTGGAACCGCCGAAGAAGAACTCGCGCAGCTTGCGCCAGACGCCGTCGGCGCCCTGTTCGTACAGCGCGAAGCCGGTGCAGGGCCACTCGGCCTCGTACTCCGCGAGCTCCTCGTAGGCCCGGTCCATGGCTTCTTCGGGGATGCCGTGGGCGACGGTGACGTGCGGGTGGTAAGGGAACTGCAGTTCTCGTACGAGCGGGCCCGAGGTGTCGCGGATCCGCTCCTGGAGCCAGGAGCAGGCCGAGCCGCCCTCGACGACCTGCACGAACACAACGGGCGACAGGGGCCGGAAAGTGCCCGTCCCGGAGAGCCGCATCGGGAACGGCCGTCCCGCTGCGGCGACCGCCGTGAGGTGTTCCTCGATGGCGGGCAGCGCCCCGGACTCCACCTCGGTGGGCGGCACCAGCGTGACGTGCGTGGGGATGCCGTGGGCGGCGGGGTCCCCGAAGCCGGCGCGCAGCTCCTGGAGCAGGCTGCCGTGTGGCTCCGGGACCGCGATCGACACACCGATCGTTACGGTCCCCACGTCGTACTCCTGTCGTCGTGTTGGTGGGCAGGGGTCGCCGCCGTGCCGGACGGCGGGTGGTGCTCGGTCGGGTCGCTCCGGATGGAGCTCAGTGCTTGGCGGGCAGGAAGCCCACCCTGTCGTACGCCTGGGCCAGGGTCTCCGCCGCGACGGCACGAGCCTTCTCCGCGCCCTTGGCCAGGATCGAGTCGAGCGTCTCGGGGTCGTCCAGGTACGCCTGGGTGCGGTCCCGGAACGGGGTCACGAACTCGACCATGACCTCGGCGAGGTCGGTCTTCAGCGCACCGTAGCCCTTACCGGTGTACTTCTGCTCAAGTTCCGCGATACCGGTGCCCGTGAGCGTGGAGTAAATGGTCAGGAGGTTGCTGACGCCCGGCTTGTCCACGGGGTCGTACTTGATCACCGTGTCGGTGTCGGTGACCGCGCTCTTGACCTTCTTCGCGGTGGCCTTGGGCTCGTCGAGCAGGTTGACGAGGCCCTTCGGCGTGGACGCCGACTTGCTCATCTTGATCGCCGGGTCCTGCAGGTCGTAGATCTTCGCCGTCTCCTTGAGGATGTACGGCGAGGGGACCGTGAACGTCTGCCCGAAGCGGCCGTTGAAGCGCTCGGCGAGGTCCCGGGTCAGCTCGATGTGCTGGCGCTGGTCCTCGCCGACCGGCACCTCGTTGGCCTGGTAGAGCAGGATGTCCGCGACCTGGAGGACCGGGTACGTGAACAGGCCCACCGAGGCGCGGTCGGCGCCCTGCTTGGCCGACTTGTCCTTGAACTGCGTCATGCGGCTGGCCTCGCCGAAGCCGGTGAGGCAGTTCATGACCCAGGCGAGCTGGGCGTGCTCGGGGACGTGGCTCTGGACGAACAGCGTGCAGCGCTCGGGGTCGAGCCCGGCGGCGAGGAGCTGGGCGGCGGCGAGGCGGGTGTTCGCGCGCAGCTCGGCCGGGTCCTGCGGGACCGTGATCGCGTGCAGGTCCACGACCATGTAGAAGGCGTCGTGTGACTCCTGGAGGGCCACCCACTGGCGGACGGCGCCCAGGTAGTTGCCGAGGTGGAACGAGCCTGCGGTGGGCTGGATTCCGGAGAGCACACGGGGACGTTCGCCGGAGGTCGAGCGGGGACGTTCAGAGGCCATGCTCAGCATTCTCTCAGGTGTCGCCCGTTGGTCGGGAACTGGTGCGTGACGGGTGGGAACCGATTCGGTCCGGGCGGTGTACCAAGAGTGTGAGTGCACGGGGGAAGGCTCTTCGGGGGGCTCCGGGGAGCGCGGAGGGGCGGGCGCTGGAGGGGGACGGCATCGGCGTCGACGAGGCGGCGGTCATCGCACGGGTGCGCGCCGGCGAGCCGGAGGCGTACGCCGAGCTGGTGCGCGCCTTCACCGGCGTGGCGTTGAGAGCGGCGGCGGCGCTCGGCGCGGGCTCGGACGCCGAGGACGTGGTGCAGCAGTCCTTCTTCAAGGCGTACTGCGCGCTGGGGCGCTTCCGGGACGGCTCGGCGTTCAAGCCGTGGCTGCTCTCGATCGTCGCCAATGAGACGAGGAACACAGTGCGTTCGGCGGCGCGGCAGCGCTCGGTCGTGGGCCGCGAGGCCGCGCTGACCGAGCCCGAGCCGCTGATAGCGGAGTCGGCGGACCCGGCCGTGGCGACCCTGGAGCGGGAGCGCCGGGCCGCGCTCCTGGCCGCCCTGGACCGCCTGGGCGAGGACCACCGCCTGGTCGTGACGTACCGCTATCTCCTGGAGATGGACGAGACGGAGACCGCCCAGGCCCTGGGCTGGCCGAGGGGCACGGTGAAGTCCCGTTTGAACCGGGCCCTGCGCAAGCTGGAGCGACTGCTTCCGGAAGGGGGTGAGGGGAGGTGAGGGACATGGATGACTCAGGCAGGCCCGACGACCTTGGCGACTCGGACACTTCCGGCAATACGGGCGGCTCGGACGACGCGCGGGGCACCGGGGGCGCGGGGCTTCCCGCGGAGTTGCGGGCGCTCGGGCGTTCGCTGGACCGGCATCCGGGCGAGGAGACGATGGTCGAGCGGGTGCTCGCGCGGATACTGGCCGAGGGCGCCGGGGTCCCCGCGCCCGAGCCGCCCGGCCGGGGCGAGCGGATCCGGGACGGCCTGCGGCGCCTGCGGCAGGGGCTGCGGGTGCGGTGGCGGGCGGTCGTCGCGTCCGTGTGCGGCCTGCTGACCGTCCTCGCGCTGACGCCCCCGGTGCGGGCGGCCGTCTTCGACTGGTTCGACTTCGGCGGCGTCGAGGTGCGGTACGACCCGTCGCCGCCGCCGTCCGGCGCCCGCACGCCGGAGTGCGGGGCGCCGTCGGTGTCGCTTGCGCGGGCCGAGCGGGAGGTCGGGTTCCGGCCGGTCGTGCCGGGGGCGCTCGGGGAGCCGGACGCGGTGGTGGTGACGCGGGAGCCCGCGGGGCGTTCCCTGATCACGCTGTGCTGGCGCGAGGACGGCCGGACGGTCCGGCTCGACGAGTTCCCGGCCCCGCTCGACCCGGGCTTCACGAAGCTGGTGCCCGGCATGCCCGAGTGGATCGACCTCGGCCGGGGCACGGCCCTGTGGTTCGCCCGCCCGCACCGCCTCGAACTGTGGCTCCTCGACCCGGACGGCGGGCGCTGGAAGCGGGCGGTGCGGCCGGCGGGCCCGACGCTGCTGTGGACGGACCAGCGGCGGCTGACGCTGCGCCTTGAGGGCGTGGGGTCGAAGGCACGGGCGACGGAGATCGCGAAGTCGGTGCCGGAGCGGGGTGCGGGGACGGGTTCCGGGGAGAGCGGAGGCTCCGAGGAGGGGGCGGGCTCCGGGAACTAGTGCGGATCGGGTGGCCGCGGAGTGGAACCGGTCGGGCTCGGGCGGTGTACCAGAAGTGGGAGTGAGGCGGCGCGGAGGGACCGTGCCGGGGAGCCGCGGGGGGTCGGACATGCGAACGGCAAGGGGAATGGCGGGGGGAGCGGCAAGGGGACTGACCGTGCTGGCCGTGGCGCTGGCCGTGGTGCTGTCGGGAGCGCCGTGGGCGGCGGCGGGCGGACCGACGAGCGTGCTGCTCACCTCGCCGGAGAGCGCCGAGACGGCGTCCCTCCACAGAGAGGGGAAGAGGTATGCCGAGCTGGAGACCCTGCTCGGCCCCACGGCTGAGGGGAAGCGCGAGCAGCCGCCGGGGCTGAGCCTGGGGGCCACCCGCCAGATCAATGTGACCTGGCTGGTGCACGACGTGCGGCCGTGGCGCGTGGACCGGGTGTATCCGGAGCCGTCGGCGGCGAAGGACGCGGCGATATGGATCCACACGTCGACGGACCCGGAGACGATGACGGGGTACTGGCACCGGTCCCCGGACCCGTCCGCCCTGCGTTCCCTCCTGAAGGACCTGGGCCTGATGGGCAGGCCCTCGGAGCGGAACCACCCGGGGATCCGCCCGAGCGAGGCGGCGACTCCGGTCCCGGAGACCCCGGCACCGGCCCGGGCGGCGGCCCCGGACGCGGACGGCGCGGAGGGCGGGGTCGGTGGGGCCGGTGGAGGAGGCGGCTCCGGCGGCTCCGGCGGCTCCGGCGCCGGGGACGACTCGGCCTGGCTCTGGGCGATACCGAGCGCGGCGGCGGGGGCGGCGGCGGGAGCCGCGCTGATGTACCGCCTCCGCCGCCGTGGCCCCGGGGACGAGCCCCCGCGCCAGGAGCTGCTCGACGCCTGAGCGGCCCCGTGCCGGAAGGGTCAGGCCGTGGGCAGGCCCGGGGCCGGGAAGGCCGCCATCAGCTCGGCGACCTCGCCGCGGATCTTCAGGAGCGCGTCCTCGTCGCCGGACCCGGCGGCGCGGACCCCGCGGTCGATCCAGTCGGCGACGGCGGCCATGTGCTCGGTGCCGAGGCCGCGCGAGGTCAGGGAGGGGGTGCCGATGCGGACGCCGGAGGGGTCGAACGGCTTCCTCGGGTCGTAGGGGACGGTGTTGTAGTTGACGACGATCCCGGCGCGGTCGAGGGCCTTCGCGGCGACCTTGCCGGGGACGTCCTTGGGGGTGAGGTCCATCAGGACGAGGTGGTTGTCGGTGCCGCCGGAGACGAGGTCGAAGCCGCGGGCGAGGAGGGCGTCGGCGAGAGCCTTGGCGTTGGCGACGACGGCGTGGGCGTAGCTGCGGAAGGAGGGTTGGGCGGCTTCGTGCAGGGCGACGGCGATGGCGGCGGTGGTCTGGTTGTGGGGGCCGCCCTGGAGGCCGGGGAAGACGGCCTTGTCGATGGCCTTGGCGTGTTCCTCGCGGGCCAGGAGCATGGCGCCGCGGGGGCCGCGCAGGGTCTTGTGGGTGGTCGTGGAGATCACGTCGGCGTGCGGCACGGGTGAGGGGTGGGCGCCGCCGGCGATGAGTCCGGCGATGTGGGCGATGTCGGCGACGAGGACGGCGCCGGACTCGCGGGCGATCTCGGCGAAGGCGGCGAAGTCGATGGTGCGGGGCAGGGCGGTGCCGCCGCAGAAGATCAGCTTGGGCCGTTCCTTCAGGGCGAGTTCGCGGACGGCGTCGAAGTCGACGAGGCCGGTGTCCTGCCGCACGGCGTACTGCACGCCGCGGAACCACTTGCCCGTGGCGGAGACGCCCCATCCGTGGGTGAGGTGGCCGCCCATCGGCAGGGCCATGCCCATGACGGTGTCGCCGGGCTCGGCGAAGGCGAGGTAGGCGGCGAGGTTGGCCGGGGAGCCGGAGTAGGGCTGGACGTTGGCGTGGTCGGTGCCGAAGAGGGCCTTGGCGCGGGCGACGGCGAGGCGCTCGACCGGGTCGATGTTCTGCTGGCCCTCGTAGTAGCGGCGGCCGGGGTAGCCCTCGCTGTACTTGTTCTGCAGGACGGTGCCGGAGGCTTCGAGGACGGCGGTGGAGACGTAGTTCTCGCTGGGGATCAGGCGGAGGGTGTCGGCCTGGAGACGTTCCTCGGCGGTGACGAGGGCGGCGAGTTCGGGGTCGGTGGCGGCGAGGGCGGGGTGCTGGTGGGCAGCGGTCTCTTGGGCAGGGGGCTGCGTCATGGCGTCCTCCGGGGCGAGCGGTGAGATGTCCGGTCGTGGTCCCGGGGTGCCGATGGGGTCTCCCCTGCTCGAGCGGAGCCGAGAGCTTGGGGAAGGGCGGCACCTCGAAGGGGGTTGCCTCGCACGGCTTCCTCAGGGTCGTTTCCCCGTGCGCCAGTCGCCGTGCTGTGAAAAACCAGCCTATCGGGCACTCCACTGTGTCGTGGTCCTTCGGCCATGCCCTTCGTTGAGGATGCGAGCGACGATAGGACAGGACACGTACCTGTCCTGTCAGGTCCTGTCCGGTCCCGGAAGAACGCGCACCGCGCCGTGAACAGCCGGAAGAAAGCGCACAACGACGTGCGCACGAGAGAAACGGAGCCCCCGTGACCGCTACGGAAGACCTCATCTCCTCGGCCGAAGCGCACAGCGCGCACAACTACCACCCGCTGCCTCTCGTGGTCGCCTCGGCGGAGGGCGCGTGGATGACGGACGTGGAGGGACGCCGCTATCTGGACATGCTCGCCGGGTACTCGGCGCTGAACTTCGGGCACGGCAACCGTCGTCTGATCGAGGCGGCCAAGGAGCAGTTGGAGCGGGTGACGCTGACGTCGCGGGCGTTCCACCACGACCGGTTCGCGGAGTTCTGCACGCGTCTGGCCGAGCTGTGCGGCAAGGACATGGTGCTGCCGATGAACACGGGCGCGGAGGCCGTGGAGACGGCGGTGAAGACGGCCCGGAAGTGGGGGTACCGAATCAAGGGGGTGCCGGACGGCCGGGCCAGGATCGTGGTGGCGAGCGACAACTTCCACGGCCGTACGACGACGATCGTCAGCTTCTCCACGGACCCGGAGGCACGCGCGGACTACGGCCCGTACACGCCGGGTTTCGACATCGTGCCGTACGGCGACCTGGACGCGCTGCGCGCGGCGGTCACCGACGACACGGTGGCGGTGCTCATCGAACCGATCCAGGGCGAGGCGGGGGTCCTGGTGCCGCCGCCCGGCTATCTCCCCGGAGTCAGGGAGCTGACCAGCGACTACAACATCCTGTTCATCGCGGACGAGATCCAGTCGGGGCTCGGCAGGACGGGCCGGACGTTCGCGTGCGACCACGAGGGCGTGGTGCCGGACGTGTACGTGCTCGGCAAGGCGCTCGGCGGCGGCGTGGTGCCGGTGTCGGCGGTGGTGGCGGACGCGGACGTGCTCGGGGTGTTCCGGCCGGGTGAGCACGGGTCGACGTTCGGCGGGAATCCGCTGGCGTGCGCGGTGGCCCTGGAAGTCGTCGCGATGTTGAACACCGGCGAGTTCCAGCAGCGGGCCACGGAGCTCGGCGAGCATCTGCACGCCGAACTGCGGCTCCTGGTGGGCTCCGGCAAGGTCACGCAGGTGCGCGGGCGCGGACTGTGGGCGGGCGTCGACATCGACCCGGCGCACGGCACCGGCCGGGAGATCTCGGAGAAGCTGATGGACCGCGGGGTCCTGGTGAAGGACACCCACGGTTCGACGATCCGGATCGCGCCGCCGCTGGTGATCAGCAAGGAGGACCTGGACTGGGGGCTCGACCAGCTGCGGGCGGTGCTCGGGTAGCGCCGGCGCGGGCAGAGTCCAGGTGATCGGCGGTGCAGGGCCTCGGCTCGGGGGGCGCCGCCGACGAGGAGCCGGCGGAAGCGAGGGGCGGCGG
Organism: Streptomyces flavofungini; assembly: GCF_030388665.1. Classification (NCBI taxonomy): domain Bacteria; kingdom Bacillati; phylum Actinomycetota; class Actinomycetes; order Kitasatosporales; family Streptomycetaceae; genus Streptomyces; species Streptomyces flavofungini. The sequence goes on from NZ_CP128846.1 coordinate 3,615,671, forward strand.
GCAGGGAGGGCCGTCTGCGCGCGTGCGCGCGGTCGGCCCTCCCTGTTGTCGTGCGGGTCCCCGCGCCCGCGGCGGCTACGAAGTCACCAGGATGGAGCGGAGCTTGAGGCGTTCGGACCCGTACCCGGTGTGGGGCCGCAGGGTGAACGAGTCGCCGGTGCAGTCCGGCTCCGTGAAGACCAAGACGTACGCGTCCGTCCTGTTGCGCGGCGAGTGGGCGGGCGAGCTCGAGCCCGGGTCCGCCACCTCCGGCAGGGTGTGGCACCCGGCCTCCGGGTCGTGCAGGACGGCCGTCAGGGGGCTGCCGTCGAGGCCGCTGAACGTGTACGCGAAGGCCCCCTCGGCGGCGGCGGCCGAGGTCGGCAGGGTGACGATCAGGGCGAGGGCGCCGGAGGCAGCGGCCAGGGCGGTGCGCAAACGCATGCGCGCGGTCCTTTCGTACGTGCTGGTGGTGAGGGCAGCGGCCCTCTGCCTCCCCGCTCCCGCATCCGCACATGCCAGGCCTCACCCGCATGAGGGAACGCTGGGGACCACGAAAGATCGTCCCGCGCGCAGAGGGGGCGTGCGAGGCGCGAACCCGGCGGCACACGCCCCCGCACTCCCTGTCGCCACCCGCCCCCGTCAGGAACCGTTGACGTTCATGACGACCCCACGCACCGCGAAAACCGCCCGCGCGACCCTCGCCCTCGGCGCCGCCCTCGCCCTCTTCGCCGCCCTGCCGACCAGCACGGCGCACGCGGCCACCGGCACGTTCCACTACCACTCGGTCCAGGCGGGCGACCTGGAGATGGAGAACCCGGCCAACGGCGAGTGCCGTCTGCTCGTCCAGGGTGGCGCGACCTCGGCCAGGAACGCCACGAACGCCAGGGCCACGGTGTACAACGACCATGGCTGCGAGGAGGTCAGGACCGTCCTGAACCCCGGGCAGGCGACGACCTTCAGCGGGGCGCTCCCGCACAGCGTGCAGTTCGGCTAGAGGGCCGAGCGGGCCGACCCGGCCGAGCAGGCTCCAGGCCCAGGAGGCCCCGGCCCGGAGAGCTCCAGGCCCAGGAGGCCCCCGGCCCGGAGGAGAGGGCTACTGCCCCACCCTCCCGTCCACGCGCTCCCGCAGCAGGTCCGCGTGCCCGCAGTGACGGGCGTACTCCTCGATCCGGTGCACCATCAGCTCCCGGATCGAGGAGCCGTTCTTCAGGCGCTCCCCCAGGTCCGGGCGCGCGGCAAGGGCGGCGTCCGTCGCGGCCTGTTCGCGCTCCAGGTCGGCGTACGCGGCGTCGACCATGGCCTGGTCGGCGACGGCGCCCTCGAAGTCGGCGTCCTTCTTGCCGTACAGCTTCGGAATCGACTCGCCCTCGATCCAGCCGCGCCAGTCGCGCTCGACCTCGGCGAGGTGCCGGATCAGGCCGAGGAGGGACATCGTGGAGGGCGGGACAGAGCGCCGGGCCAGCTGCTCGGGGTCCAGGCCCTCGCACTTCATGCGCAGGGTGATGCGGTAGCCCGACAGGAAGTCGAGGAGCGTCGGCAGCTCCCCGTCCGGGCTGGGGCCGTCGCTTTCACGCGGGTCGTTGTCCGGGTCCGTCCACATGTCGGGGTAGACGGTCGCCTCGGTCCATCGCGCGGGTTGGTCGCTCATGCGGCCCATGGTCGTGCGCGGGGCGCGGGCACGCCACCGCTTTACGGCTGGCGTCTCACGGCTGACGTCTCAGGGCTGGCGGCCGGCGTCCTGCCGGGAACCGCCCCCCGTGGCCGACCAGGCCCTCTTGATCAACTCCGGCCGGAGCGCCCACGCTTGCGAAGCCGCCACCACGGCGGCCCGGCGAGCGACGAGGGGGCAGCGCACATGACGGAAAAGCAGACCGAGAACCCCACCCTGACCAGCAACGAGACCGCCACCCGCACCTACTACGAATCCACCGACGTCGACCGCTTCTACGACATCGTCTGGGGCGGCGAGGACATCCACACCGGCATCTACGACCACGCCACGGAGCCCGTGGCCGACGCGTCCCGCCGTACCGTCGAGCGACTCGCCGACCACCTCGCGGACCACCTCTCCCCCGGCCGGACCGTCCTCGACCTGGGTTCCGGATACGGCGGCACCGCCCGCTACCTGGCCGACCGCTTCGGCTGCGACGTCGTCGCGCTCAACCTCAGCGAGGCGCAGAACGAACGCCACCGCGCGGCCAACGCCGAGCGGGGCCCGGACGGGCTGATCGAGGTGGTGACGGGGTCGTTCCACGAAGTGCCGTACGGAGACGGGCACTTCGACGCCGTGTGCTCCCTGGAGGCGTTCTGCCACAGCGGGGACCGGGCCCGCGTACTCGGCGAAGCCGCGCGCGTACTCAAGCCCGGCGGCGCCCTCGCCTTCACCGACATCATGGCCGCCGAGGAGACCCCCGCCGAGGACCTGCGCCCGGTCGTCGCGCGCCTGGGCGTGGACGCACTCGCCACGCCCGCCTTCTACCTGGACCAGCTCGCCGAGCTCGGCTTCGACCCGGTCGGCTTCGACGACCACACGCCCCAGCTCGCCCGGCACTACGTCCGCCTGACCGCCGACGCCCGCGCCCGCGAGGCCGACCTGCGCGCCGCGATCAGTCCCGCGTACGTCGACGGCCTGCTCGCCAACCTGCCCCTGTGGGTCGACGCCGCCCGCGCCGACCGACTGCGCTGGGGCGTCTTCCACGGCCGCCGGGCCTGAGCAACCCAAGAGACCCGGCGTCACGCCACGGCGGTCCCCTCCAGCTCCACCAGCAGGGTGGGGATCGCCAGTCGCGTCACGCCGAGCATCGTCGTGGTCGGCGCCACCCGGGCCGCGCCGAGGCGTGCCGCAAGAACGCCGTAGTGCTGGAAGAGCAGGTCGACGTCCGTCGTGTGGACGTTGAGCCGGACGAGGTTCGCGAGGGACATGTCCGCCTCGGCGAGGACGGCCTCCAGGTTGTCGAGGCTCAGCGCCAACTGTGCCGCCATGTCCCCGTCGTGCTGGGGCTTGCCGTCGTCGCTCATCGCGGTCTGTCCCGAGATGTACAGGGTGCGGGTGTGCCCGGAGACGACTTCTCCTTGGTTGAACCCCATGTCCACCGACCAGGTCACCGGGTTGACCGGGGTGCGCTCCATAGCCGTAGCCATCGCCTCATCAGCTCCATTCGTTGCGTTCGACGTCCTGCTGATGAGGCTGCCAGCCATTGACGACACCCTTGGTCATGTATTCCCGCACGTGTCCGTTAGGGTCCCCGCATGCGCGCTGACCGGCTGGTTTCCCTGGTCCTGCTGCTCCGCCAGCGCGGTCGCCTCTCCGCCGCGACGCTGGCCCGCGAGCTGGAGGTGTCCACGCGCACCGTCCTGCGCGACGTCGAGGCGCTGTCGGCGGCGGGCGTCCCCGTCTACGCCGAGCGCGGCCGCCACGGCGGCTTCGCCCTCCTGCCGGGCTTCCAGACGGAGCTGACCGGCCTGAACCACGACGAGGCCCTGGCCCTCCTCGTCGCCGGATCCCGGCGCGGAGCGCAGGTCTTCGGCCTCGGCTCGGCCCTCGCCGCCGCCATGCTCAAGGTCGTCGACGCGCTGCCCGCGAGCCATCGGGGCACCGCCGCCGACGTCGCCGAGCGACTGCTCATCGACCCGGAGACCGACCTCCTCTCGCGCCGCGTGACCGCCGACGAGATCCCCGACGCCGTCCTGGCCCCGATCCGCCGCGCGGTGCTCTCCGGGCACAAGCTGCGCATCCGTTACGCGGCCACGGACCAGCCGCCCCGCCTGCGCACCGTGGACCCGATCGGCCTGGTCACCGTCCGCGACCAGGGCTACCTGCTGGCCACGAGGTCCGGCGAGGACCGCACGTACCGGCTGTCGCGGGTGCGGGCCGCCGAGGAGCTTCCCGGCGAACCCGCCGAGCGGGCCGACCACGTGGACCTGGAGCGGGCGTGGCGTGAGCGCGGCGCACGGTTCCGGTCCGGGGGCGACGACCAGGTCACCGTCCTCGTCCGGATGGACCCGGCGCGCCGGGAGGACCTGGTCGGCACCGCGCTCGCCGTTCACTCCGAAGAGGCCGACGCGGACGGCCGACTGCGGCTCGAAGTGACCTTCCAGGACGCCCGGCACGCGGTGTGGGCGCTGTGGCAGCTCGGCATCGCGGCAAAGGCGCTGGCTCCGGCGTGGTTGCGCGCCTCCCTGCGCGAGCGTGCCGCAGCTGTCGCCGCCCGCTACGGGACCGACGACGAGTACGGCATCAGCCCTCCGTGACCCGCGCGTTCACGTGGTGCGACCTTCAGTGACCCCTTTGCTCACCCCACCGTCGGGCCCGCCGAGCCGGACGAGGAGGGCTCCGACGCCACCGCCCCCGCCCCGGCCTGCTGCTCCTCTTGAGCGGCAGCGGACCACCGCTCTGCCACACGCGCGTGGGGTACTTTGACCCTCGATCAGGTGCGGCAGACAACGGGGGACGACGTGAAGGCACTTGGCCATGGCGATCCAGCGCGCATAGGGGCGTATCGACTCCTGGGGCTGCTCGGCGAGGGCGGCATGGGTCGCGTGTACATGGGCCGTTCAGAGGGCGGGCGCACGGTCGCGCTCAAGGTCGTACGGAGCGAGATCGCCCAAGTCCCCGACTTCCGGCGGCGGTTCGCGCGCGAAGTGGATGCCGCGCGGCGCGTGGCCGGGCCGTGGACCGCGGCGGTTCTCGACGCCGACGTGGAAGCGGCCGTCCCTTGGGTTGCCACTCAGTACATTCCGGGCCCGGATCTGCATACCGCGGTCGCCCAGGACTTCGCCCCGCTCCCCGAGCGTTCCGTACGGTTCCTCGCCAACCGCCTCGCCCTCGCGCTCCAAGCCGTACACGGCGGCGGCTTGATCCACCGTGATCTCAAACCGTCGAACATCCTGGTCACGGTCGACGGGCCGCGCGTCATCGACTTCGGGATCGCGCGGGCCCTGGACGGCCTGGACACGATGGCCGCGGAATCGGCGTTGACCCGCACCGGCCTGGTCATCGGCTCACCCGGGTTCATGTCCCCCGAGCAGGCCCGCGGACGCGAACTCACTCCGGCCAGCGATGTGTTCTGCCTCGGCTCCGTCCTCGTGTACGCGGCCACGGGGCGTCAGCCGTTCGGCGCGGGCGGGAACGGCGGGCTCGCCGCCCAGCTGTTCAGTGTGGCGGAGGACGAGCCGGACCTGAGCGGAGTGCCGTCTTCGCTGGTGGATCTGGTGCGGGACTGTCTGACCAAGGACCCCCAGCAGCGCCCCACACCCGGTCAGATCGCCGAGCGCACCGAAGACGGGTCGACCGAACCCTGGCTGCCCGGCGAGGTGCTCGTTCAACTGGCCCGCCGCACTGCCGAATTGCTGGACTACGACCCGGCTCCGGCTCCCTCCTCCGCCGCCTCCGCCTCCGTCTCCGCCTCATCGCAAGACCACCCGGCCACGGTTCGCACCCCCGAGTTGCCGTCGCCCCCATTCCCGACCATGCCCGCACGGCCCCCCGCGGTCCCGCTTCCGTCAGCCCCTGCACGGCGCCGCCGTACGGCCGTCGTGGCAGGGGCAGCAGCCGTGGCGATCGCCGTCGTCGGTGGGCTGGTTGCGCTTGCCCCGTGGGAGGACGACAGCAGCGGCAGTGGCGGAAAAGCCGGAAAGGGGAATTCAGCCGGTGGCACCATGGCCACCGTCCCGCGCAAGTTCACGGGGACATGGGAGGGTCAGCTCGCCAAGAAGGGCTCGATGAAGAGCGATCGCGTCGTACGGGTCGAGATCCTGCCCGGCGGCGACAAGATCTCTGTGCAGACCGTCGACTCCGAGCGGTTCTGCATGGTGGAATCCGCCCCTGTCAAGGTGAAGAAGGATTTCTACGAACGGCTGGTACTCAGCACACCGAAGCTCCGGACTGGCGCACCCGCATCGGAGAAGGCCGCGTGCGCGGGGCAGCGGGTCGGCAGCCTCGTCGCGGTCAGCGCGGACAGCAGCGAGACGACCACACTCAAGTGGGAGTTCGGCGACCATGCGGTCACGCTGTTCAAGAAGCCGAAGATCGCCGTCCAGCAGCAGGTGCCGACAAAATTCACGGGCCACTGGAAAATCAGAAGGGACGACAGCGGCTTCTCGCGAGACCGGCAGCTCCAGCTCCAGACGGTCACCATCGATCCGGGAAACGTGCTCCTCACCAGCAAGGTCGCAGTCTCCGTCAAGGCCGGCAAGCCCGGTGAGGCCACATGGTGCTACTACCAAGGCAGCGTGTTCTCGATCTCAGGCGAGAAAAAGGACTTCCTCTTCACCACGAACCTGGAGTCGGGTTCACCCTCGAACGACTCCGCGGACACCGGCTGTCCCGCTTCCCTGCCTGCCCAGATGTACTCGACGGGGAATGACGAGAAGCACCTGAACGTGACCACCATGGGTTCCGAAGGATTCGCCGCCTCCGGTTCCTTCGGCCTTCAGCGCGCCAACCCCTGACCCCGACCGCGAGACGTCCGCACCAGGACCAGGGGATCTCCGCAGGCGGCCCCGATGGCCGCACGAGTACGGCGCCTCCTCCCACACCTCCCGTCAGCACTCCATTCCGTCCCGGGTGGCGGCCGATCTCAGACGTCCAGCTCCGCCCACACCGTCTTCAGCGGCTCAGGACCGAGCTCCACGCCCCACCGGTCCGCCAGCGCGTCCACGATCAGCAGACCCCGGCCCGACTCGTCGTCCGCGTCCGGCTCCCGTACGACCGGCAGCCGGTCACCGCGCGTGTCCGCCACCTCGATCCGCAGCACGCCCTCGGCCGCCGTCAGCTCGATCCTGAAGTCCCGCGCGGGCACGCGCCCGTACACCGCCGCGTTCGTCGCCAGCTCGGCGAGGATGTGTGCCGCAGCCTCGAACGGGAGTCCCCATGCTTGCAGTTGCTCTGCCCCGAGCAGTCTTGCCCTGCGGGCGCCGCGCCACGTGGCGGGCAGCTGAGCGCGGAAGCGGTGCACTGGCTGTGCGGCGGAACGCACGGTTCGGGTGATTTCTGAGTTCACGTGACTCAGCGTGGCGGCTGACACCTAGCCTGAACAGTGACGATTCCTGTACGTCCGGTGGCTGTACGAGGGTGTCCCCACCCGTACCGAACGTACCCGTGACCCCACCGGGAGGCGGCTTTGGACGGCAACGAGGGCATGGATGAGGTCGGTTGGGAGGTCGACTCCGACGACGAGTCGAGCGCGGTCGCCGAGCTCATCGGGCGCCAGGTGAAGTTCTGGCGGGAGGCGGCAGGGCTGCGGGTGGTGCAGTTCGGGGAGTTGATGGGGTACGGGGAGAACCTGATCCACAAGGTGGAGCGCGGGGCGCGGATTCCCAGGCCGGAGTTCTTGGATCGGGCTGATGAGGTCTTGAACGCGGGCGGTCATCTGAGAGGGCTGAAGCCCGACGCGGAGAAGGTCCGGTACCCGAAGAAGGTGCGGGACCTGGCCAAGCTTGAGGCCCAGGCGCTGGAGCTGTGCACATACAACAACTCGGTGATCCATGGGCTGTTGCAGACGGAGGAGTACGCACAGGCCGAGGTCCGGAATCGGCAACCTCCCTTCCCGGAGGAGGAAGTAGAACGGCGCGTGGCCGGTCGCATGTCGCGGCAGGGCATCGTCGATGATGCGTCAGGACTGCCTGTTTTCAGCTTCGTGCAGTGCGAGTCGACATTGCGCCGCGCCAACGGGGGCAGACTGGTGATGCGCAGGCAGCTCGAACACCTGTTGGAGGTTGGGCAGTTGCGGAACGTGACTATTCAGGTCTTGCCGCTGGACCGCGAGGAGAACGCCGGGCTAGGCGGGTCGCTGTCCCTGTTCAAGCTCAAGAGCGGAACCACCATCGGGCACCTAGCCGTTCAGCTCATCAGCCGAGTGATCACTAACCCACGCGAGCTCCAGATCCTCGACATGCGCTATGGCATGATCCGGGCGCAGGCCCTCACGCCTCAGGAATCGCGGGACTTCATCGAAGAAGTGCGGGGAAAGACATGACACTGGAGTGGGTCAAGAGCAGCTACAGCACCGCCGACGGGCCCGACTGCGTCGAAGTTGCCTGGCGCAAGAGCAGCCACAGCACCGCCGATGAGCCCGAGTGCGTCGAAGTGGCCGCCACCCTGGAAGCCATCCTCATCCGCGACTCCAAGAACCCCGACGGCCCCCGCCTCACCCTCACGCCCGGCGCCTGGGCGGAGTTCATAGACGGCGCCGCGAAGTGAGACCCGAGCTTCTTCACCTGACGGTTCTGGGCAGCGCGACGCCCCATCCGAGCGTGGACAATCCGTGCTCGGGCTATCTGGTGTCGAGCGAGGACACCCGTATCTGGGTGGATGCGGGCAGCGGGACGCTCGGCCCGCTCCAGCGTCATGTGCGGCTGGATGAGCTCGATGCGATCTGGATCTCGCATCTGCACGCCGATCACAGCGCGGACCTGCTCACCGCGTACTACGGCGCGCTGTACGCGGACATCCGCCTCGCAGCGCCGATCCCTCTCTACGGTCCGCCTGGAATCGCCGACCGGCTGGCCGGTTTCCTCACCAACACTCCGGCTCGCAGCCCGATCGAATCTGCCTTCACAGTTACCGAGTTGCACGACGGGCATCGGGCGGCCGTTGGTTCGCTCCAACTGACCAGCCGGGCGGTGTCACACGGGATTCCGGCCTTCGCCGTGCGCATCGAGGCGGCAGGCAAGTCGCTGGTGTACTCCGGAGACACGGCACCGTGCCCGAGTCTCACGGAGCTGGCCGAGGGATGCGACGTGCTGCTGTGCGAAGCCGATAGCACAGAGGCACCAGCCGAGGGCGAACCGGTGCACCACACTCCCGAGGACGCCGGCGACACAGCCGGCTCGGCCGGGGCGGGCCGACTGATCGTCACACACGTCGGCCGCTCTCTCACGCCGCAGCAAGCGGTGGCGCGTGCCTCGGCGCGGTTCGATGGTCCCGTCGACTACGCCGCCCCCAGTGCCACCTTCTCCATCGGCTAGGTCGCCCGGTTGCGGCGGCACAGGAAGTGCACGAAGCGGCCAGCGGCGGTGATCGCTCCGGGGCCGAAGAGGACGGCGCGCCCGGGCTCGAACGCTTCGAGATCACCGTCACCCCCGAGGGACAAGCCGTCGCCTGGCCTGGCGGCCAGGGCCACCAGGACCCGGCCACGGCTCCAAGAACCCTCAGCAGGGTTCGGCCAGAAGCGCGGCGACTGCGGCGGCGAACTGCTGCGGTGCGTCGTCCGGATGCCGGGCGAAGTGACGTTCCGTACACGCAAGTTGATGTACCGTAACCACAACTAAACGGCCCCCGTGCTGGTTGCCGCCAGCGGCGAGGGCCTTCATTTCCAGTGCCTGCATCGGAGCACCGAAAATGCATCGCCATGTTATCGCCCCTGCGCGTTTCTTCTCCCAGGTGCCGAACGAGATCCTCCGCCACCCCCGGCTCAGCTCGGACGCGGTCCGGCTCCTGACCTGGCAGCTCTCCCTCCCCGACGGGGCGTACGAAACCCTCTCCGCCACCGCGCGCAGCGCAGGCATCGGGCGGACCGGGTTCAACCGGGCCAAGGCGCAGCTCAAGGCCGAGGGCTACCTCCACGAATGGCGCGAGCAGCGCGAACGGGGCCGGTGGGCGACCCGCCAGCTCATCTCGAACGTACCGCTCGACGCGGAGCAGGCCGCCGCCTTACGGGGCCCCGCTCCGAGTGCCGAACTTCCGACGGTCGGCCAGCCGACGGGTCGGGCCGTCGGTCGTCATCCAGACGCAACACCCCCGGAGAACACCCCCCAACCTCCCCCGCCCGCGGTCGACTTGCCGCAGGCTGACCAGACCGTCGCGGACCGGATCATCCAGGGCCTGCCGGACCTGGACCCACGCCTGCGCGTGCCGCGCGGCATGCTGGCGCAGCTCGCCGCGCTGGCAGTGCAGTGGCTTGCGCTGGGGCACAGCCCCGACGACGTACGGGACGAGATCCGGCGGGGCCTGCCCGGCAGGCATCAGGTGATCCACAGGCCGGGCGGGCTGGTCCGCTCCCTGCTCAGGGACCCCGCGCCGCCGCGCCGGGAGCAGCAGCCGCAGGTCGCCGCGTTGCGGGAGTGCGCGGGCCCCCACGGGAGCCCGACTCTGTTCCGGCCCGTCGCCGGGGAGGACCGGTGCGGGGAGTGCCGCAGGGAACGGGCCGAGGCGGGTCGGGCGGACGCCGGGGGCGGGTGGGCCGGGGCGGGCGCGGCGGCCCGGGGCGCACCGGGCGTGCGGGCGGCACTGCGGGCGGGACGCTCGGCGGTCACCCCATGACGTAACACCCCCAGCTCACCCAATCAGGGTGTTTGTCGGCCAAAGCCGCAAGCGGGGCCCGGGTGCGGCCGATTCTGATCTCTGGGCGCGGGCCCTCCTGCCCGCGCTCACGGATCCGAACCGCCACGCACACCCTGGGGAAACCATGAAGTCATCGACGTACCGCGCCGTCCCGCTGGCCGCAGGCCTCGCTCTCGCCGCGTTCGCCGTCGCCGCTGTACCGGCCACCGCGCAGACCGAGGCGCGGGCGGCGGCCGGAAGGGCCGTCCTCACGAACGCGGACGACGGCCGGACCGTGACCGTCGCCCTCGGGGACACCGTCGAGGTCAGGCTCGCCTCCATCCGCGAGGGCCATGTCCGGTGGACGTGGAGCATCCCGGAGACCGACAACCCCGACGTGCTCCACAAGACCGGGGGCAGCACCACGCCGGACGGCGGCGCCCGCGCCGACCTGAGCGCGGACGGCGTCGGCACCGCCACGGTCAACGCGGGAGGCAGCTGCGTCCCCGACCCCGGCTACGCCTGCCCGGCCGTGATCCGGTCGTGGAAGGTCACCGTGGAAGTGAAGTGAGGGGCACACACGCGGGTGTGGAAGGAGAGCGGAAGGAGAGCGGCCGCGATCGTTTGACCCTCACATCAGTGTGAACGTTTGAGGATGTCTGTCGTGGGCGGGCCCCCGCCCACGACAGACAGCGGACAGCAGTCCGCAGCGAGCGTTCCGAGGTGAGCGAGATGGACAACAAGCTCTACGACTACAGCCCCATCGTCGAGCGCGAGCCGATCCAGTGGCCGGGCGGCGCCAAGGTCGCCTTCTATGTGGGGCTCAACATCGAGCACTACGAGGTCGACAAGCCGTCGACGTCGACGTTCCCCGGCACCGCGCACCTCACCCCGGACCCGCTGAACTACGGCTGGCGGGACTACGGGCCGCGCGTGGGCTTCTGGCGGACGCTGGAGAGCCTCGACCGGCACCGGGTGCGGGCCAGCGTGCTGCTCAACTCCGACGTGGGCGACCGCTATCCGCAGATCGTCCGGGCGGGGCGCGAGCGCGACTGGGCCTGGCTCGCGCACGGCAAGAACAACTCGATCTTCCAGGCCGACATGACGGAGGACGAGGAGCGGACGTACCTGACGGACGTCGTGGAGACCATCGAGCGGACCACCGGGACGCGGCCGCGCGGCTGGATGGGGCCCGCCCTGACGGAGACCTTCCGGACCCCGCGGCTGATCAAGGAACTCGGCCTCGACTACGTCCTGGACTGGACGAACGACGACCAGCCCTTCGACCTGAACGTCCCCGGCATGTTCGGCGTCCCGTACTCCGTCGAACTCAACGACATCAACCTCTTCGTCGGCCACAGCATGACCGGCCCCGACTTCGTCCAGATCGTGAAGGACCAGCTCGACCAGCTGCACGCCGACGCGGACGCGGCCGACAGCGGGCGCGTGATGGCGCTGGCCCTGCATCCCTTCGTCATCGGCCAGGCATTCCGCGCCAAGTACCTCGACCAGGCCCTGGAGTACGTGGTGAACCACCCGGGGGTGTGGGTGACCACGTCGGACGAGATCGCCGAGCACCATCGGGGCACGCGGGGCGCTCGGGACTAGCCATGCGGGGCGCGGGCGGCCGGGCGGGGGGCGCGCGCTGCGGTGAATCACTCCCACGGACGGGCAGGTGCGGGTCGCGCCTTCTTGTCGGGCCCGCCTCGGTTCGGAACGGTTATGTTCATGATGAAGCGAACCAAGAGGACGGCCGCCCTGGCGATGGCGGGCGCCGCTCTGCTCATGGCCCCGTTCACCACCGGGCACGCCGCCGCAGCCACGCCCACCGCCCCGGCCGCCGTCGACCGGGCCCTCGCCGCCTGTGAGCACGGCGGCCCCCACACCGACTTCAAGGGCACCAGCATCCACATGCGCAACAAGCCCGGCGGCAGCCACGTCGGCTGGGCCAACCAGGGCGACTGCGCGTACTGGTACCAGGCCGACTCGGGCCCGCGCGTCCAGTGCCCCGACGGCAGCCACACCGTCGCCTGGCAGCTCGTCCAGAACAAGCGCACCGGCGTCGTCGGCTACGTGTCGGCCTGCTTCCTGGGCTGACGCCCGGAGCCGACCCTCATCTCGCCCACGTCGGCCGCCATGTGTCCGTGCCGTCGTGGGCGAGCCCGGCGGCGGCGAGATGGTCGCGGAGCACCGCGAGGCCGGGGTGCGGATTGGTGTCGTACCAGAGCAGCGAGTGGGCGTAGACCGGCGTCGGGTCGCGCAGCGGGATCAGGCGCAGGTCGTGCCCGGCGGGCCAGACCAGCGGTGTCCGCTCGCTGAGGAACGTCGCGAGCGTCTTCGAATCCGCGATGGTGTCCAGCAGGAACTCGATGCCGAAGTTCGGGCGGCCCAGCGTCTCGATCACACAGCCGAACGTCGCCGCGAGCGCGTCGTAGTACGCCGCCCACTCCGTGCCCGCCTCGTTGCCCGGCATCCAGATCCGCTGCCCCGCCAGGCGCTCCGGGGCGATCACGCTCTCGGCGGCGAACTCGTGCGCGGGCCCCGTGAACAGGTGCATCGGCTCGTCGAGGACCGGCATCGCCGCGATACCGTCCGGGAGCCGCCGCCCCGGCATGGTCACCGCCCGGAACGTCGCGTCGATCTCACCCGACTCCAGCGCCGCCACCGCCGCGTCCACTCCGTACAACGTCACGATGTCCAGCTCGATCTCCGGGTGCGCCCGGTGGAAGTCCCGCACCAGACCCGCCGTCGCGACCCGGCGCCCCACCACGTCCACGCGCAGCGGCCGCTTCCCGGGCCGCACCGACGCCGCAGCCCGCTCCTCGGCGAGGGCGAGCGCCCGCGCGTGCGGCAGGAACGCCTGCCCGTCGATCGTGAGCCGGGCACCCCTGGGCGTCCGGTCGAAGAGCCGCGCCCCCAGCTCCTTCTCCAGCGCGGCCACCCGCTTGGACACCGCCTGCTGCGTGATCCCGAGATCGACGGCGGCCTCCTGGAACTGCCCGGACTCGGCGGCGGCGAGGAACGTGCGTACGGCGTTGAGATCCACGCCGACACCCTAAGGACACAACCGGGGGTTGTGCGGCGGGGGCGGGCGGTTGTTTGCCCCGGGGTGGGAGGCCTCGTTTTGATGCCGGTCGGCGGAGTGGTCGGGACGGCGGTGAGCAGTCGGGACAGCGGTGAGCGGTCGGGACGGCGGTGAGCGGTCGGGACGGCGGAGTGGTCGGGACGACGGTGAGCGGTCGGGACAGCTGTGAAGGGGGGCTCGGGTGGTGGTCGGGGCGGTGCGCGAGCGGGTCTCGCTGGGGCGCGGGTTCCGCTGGCTGTGGGCCGCGTACGCGATCAGCTCCTTCGGCACCCGGTTCGCCTTCGACGCGTTCGCGCTCATCGCGGTGCTCGTGCTGCACGCCGGGACGGGGCAGGTGGCGCTGCTCTCCGCCGCCGGGCTCGCCGTGGGCGCGGCGGTGGCGGTGCCGCTCGGGCCGTGGGCGGAGCACCGGCGCAAACGGCCCGTGATGATCGCGGCGGACCTCGTCCGGTGCGCGGCCCTGCTGACCGTGCCCGCCGCCCACGCCCTCGGTCGCCTCACCTTCGCCCACCTCCTGGTCGTCGCGGTGGTCGTGGCCGCCGCCGACATCGCCTTCAGCGCCGCCGCCGGCGCCTGCCTGAAGGCGCTCGTGCCCCCGGCCGAGCTGCTCAGGGCCAACGGCCGCCTGGAGTCCACGTCCTGGACCGCGACCGCGCTCGGGCCACCGCTCGGCGGGGCGGCGGTGGGGGCGTTCGGGCCGGTCGTGACGGTGGCGGCGGACGCGGTGAGCTATCTGCTCTCGGCGGCGGGGATCCGGGCGATCGGCGGGGGTGAGGCACGGCCTGCGGCCACGGCAGGGCGTACGGCCACGCCATCGCGGACGGCAGCGGCCTCGCGTACGAGCGCGGACGGGGCCGTAGCCACAGAGAGCGGGCCACCTCGGATCCGCCCCCGCGATCTCGCCGACGGCTGGCGTTTCCTCCTCGCCGACCCGGCCCTGCGCCCCCTGTTCCTCAACACCGTCCTGGTCAGCGGGCTCATCATGGCCACCGCCCCGCCGCTGGCCGTCCTCATGCTCGGCCCGCTCGGCTTCGCGCCCTGGCAATACGGCCTGGCGTTCGCGCTGCCCTGCCTCGGCGGGCTCGTCGGCGCGCGCCTGTCCCCCGCCGTGGTCCGGCGCCACGGCGAGCGGGCCGTCCTGCGCACCGTCGGGACGCTGCGCGCCTGCTGGTCCGTGGGCCTGGCCTTCGTGCACCCGGGGCCGACCGGGCTCGCCCTCGTCATGGCCGTCGAGTTCGGCCTGATCACCTGCATGGGCGTCTTCAACCCGGTGTGCGCCACGTACCGCCTGGAACGGACCCCGCCCGACCGGATCGCCCGCACGCTGTCGGCGTGGTCCGTCACCAGCAAGGCGACGGTCGCCGCGCTGACCGCGCTCTGGGGGCTGCTCGCCACGGTCGCGGGCCCGCGCACGGCCGTCGCCGCGGCGGGCCTGCTCCTGCTCGTGACCCCGCTGCTCCTGCGCGGAGCCACCGCGCGGCCCAGCGCGGCCGCTCAGCCCTGAGCTATCGCACGGCCCACTTGATGGGCTCCTTGTAGAAGCCCTGCGAGTACGTCACGTTCTTGACCTTCGCGGTCACCGGAATCAGGTACGGCTCGCACACGGTGCGCTCCTCGCCCTTCTTCCAGATGTCGTCGCTGCCCAGCTCCTTCGCGCCGTTGAACTGGTTGCAGTCCTTCGGCGCGCTCTCCAGCGAGCCGATGACGATGAACCGGGTCGCGGGCGCGCCCGCGTCGGTCTCGGCGCCGACGTCGCTCATCGGCTTGGCCTCCTTGATGTCGGGGCCGCCGACGTGCTTGGCCTTCACATAGATCCAGGCGATCTTCTTGTCCTTGTACTTCTTCGGGTCGTCCAGCTCCTTGAGGTCCTCGGGCTCGCCCAGCGACACCTTCGTCGGCGTGATCGAGAACTTGCCGGTCTTCTTGTAGCTGGTGATCTCCTGCACCGGGCCCGCCTGGCCGAGCTTCAGGTTCTTCGGCGCCTCGTCGGCGGCCTTCGACGCGCCGGGCTTCCCGCCCTTGTCCGAGTCGTCGGACGGGCCGCAGGCGGTCACCGCGAGGGCGGTGGCCAGGCCGACGGCCGCCAGACCGAAGGACCGGTACTTCCGCAGACCGTTGCCGTTGCCGCTACCGCTACCGCGCAGAGTGCTCATGTGTTTCCCCGTGGTTCCACGCCGTGTCCGCCACGGCGCTCTGATCATTGCGACCGCCCATGGTGCCCTGTGGGCCGGCGCCCCGCCGCCCCGGCCCCCTCGTCGACGTACGCTCACGGTGTCACGCAGGCACGTTCCGGCACGTCCCGGTGGGAGGAGAACCCCGTGAGCTTCCGGCAGATCGAGGGCGGCGCCGACGCGGCGGAGGTGGCGCGCACCGACGCGCTCGCCCGCGAGGTCTTCATCGGCCTCGCCAACAAGTGGGCCATCCTCATCGTCAGCTCCCTCGGCGAGGGCACCCTGCGCTTCACCGAACTGCGCTCCGCCGTCGACGGCATCAGCCACAAGATGCTCACCCAGACCCTGCGCGGCCTCGAACGCGACGGCGTGGTCCACCGCACCGTCCACCCCACCGTGCCGCCCCGCGTCGAGTACCGCCTCACCGAGGCGGGCACCGCGCTGCTCCGCGCCATCGACGGCATGTGCGACTGGACGCACCGGTACATGGCGGAGATCGAGACGGCCCGCAGCCGGTTCGACGCGGGGCAGAGGGAGTCCGCCGGGTAACGGGAAGCCGCTGGGAGCGGGAAGCCGCCGCTTAGCACGGCGGCGGGCTTCTCGCCATCCCTCAACTCGGTGCGCACAGGGGTGAATTCACGTCCTGGGCCTGGGCAGCCCCCACGACCGGTGCCATCCTTCCGTCACGCACTGTGAGGACATTCCGGTGTGAGGGGGAACGATGCGCATACGCCAGAAGAGCGTGGCCGGGGGCGGCGGAGCCGTTTCCGCGGCCGTCATGGTGGTGGTCCTGGGCCTCGGAGCCGCCGCGTGCGGCCGCTCCGACGGCCCCGGAGGGAAGGTGCCGGGGCGGCAGGGCGGGTCTTCGGCCCCCGCCGCGGTCTCCACACAGGCGGGGCCCAGCGGGTCCACCGCCTCCCCTGGCGCACCCGGCGCGCCGCCCGGCGCCCAGGACAGCGGCGGGTCCCAGGGCGGCGACCCCGGGGTGCCGCCGGTCAAGCCGCCGCCGACGGACACGGGTCCGGCCGGGGCGCCCGGGCCGGGAGTCACCGGGTCGACGCCCGCGGCGCCGCCCGGGTGCAGTCCGGGCACGACTCCGGAGCCCGGCACCGACCGGTGCTCGCGCACGCCGGACACGCCCGATCCGGTGCCCCCGCCGCCGGGGACGAGCCCGGCGGGATCGCCCGTCGCGCCGGGCGGCGGCAGCGCCTCGACCGGGGGGACCTGACCGTGGGCGCCGCACCACCGCCGGGCGGCGGCGCGGGCCGACCCGCCGCCCCTGGCGCCGCCGGGGTGCCCGCGCCGCGCGCACCGCGCCTGGTGCGGACGCCCCGCGCACCGCGTCCGCCCGGCGCGCGGCGGGCCACCCGCCCCCGCCCCCCGGCCGCCCCGCCGGAGCCCTCCGCCCCCACCGGCGGCCCCGCCGAACTCGTCAACTCCGTCGTCGGCGCGGCCTCGTTCGCCGGTGCCCTGATGCTGTACGCGGGCTACATCTACACCAACGCCTACTTCGGCCACTTCCACCTCGACACGTTCGCCGTCGGCTTCGACACCTTCGAACTGGTCGTCCGCAGCCTGGGCCTCGCCGCCCTGCCCGCCCTGGAAGTCCTCGTCCTGACCCTCCTCATCCCCTACCTGCCCCGGATCCTCACCGCGCTGCGCGTCCCCGCACACCAGGTGCGCCGGCTGCGCGAGGCCGGGCGGGCGGTGGCGCGGGCCCACGCCGTCCTCATCGCCGCCGGAGCGGCCCTGCTGCTGCTGTGGCGGTGGATCCAGCCGTACGCCTGGGCGGCCCCGCTGCTCGTGGCGGTCGGCCTCCTGCTCGGCCACACCCGGGCCGCCACGACCGCGGGCGCCGCGCCTCCACCGCCCTGGCGGCGCACCGCATCCCTCCTGGCCGCGGGCCTCTTCCTCATCTGGGTCGTGGCCCTGGTCGCCGGGGAGCGCGGCCGCCACGACGCCCGCCACGACGCCGACCACCTCGTACGCCGGGTCGCCGTGGTCGTCCTCAGCACCGACCGCCTGAGCTTCGCCCCACCGGGCCCGGCGGTGGAGGACCTGGGCCGCGGCACCCACTACCGCTACCGCTACAGCGGCCTGCGCCTGCTCATAGAGCGCGACCAGCGCTACTACCTGCTGCCGCTCGACTGGCAGAAGACCACCGACCCGACGTACGTCATCAAGGACGACGACGACATCCGCATCGAGCTCCGCCCCGGCACCCAGCCCCGCCTCGGCTGACGCGCCCGCCGCGCCTCACAGGATCACGTGCGGCAGGAACCGCGCGTACTCGTCCGTGACGAGCCCCGCCGACTCCCGGATCCCGAGCCCCGCGGCCTCGCCCGCGACCACCCACGCGCCGAGGACGACGCGGTTGCCGCCGAAGTCGGGCAGCGGAGCCAACTCCTGTTAGCAGCAGGCCTCTTGGGGATACGGCTTGAAGCAGGAGCGGATGAAGCCGAGGCGCTTGTCGACGAAGCGGCGTGAGAGCCCGCGGCTGACGTCGGCGTCGCAGTACCAGTCGCCGTCGCCCTTGCTGCACTCCCCCGTTGCGCAACTCGTCGCGCATACCGTTGCGTGTACGAAACGTACCGACGACGCAGGGTAGATGACGACGCGGCGCGCCCCGCCGACGAGGCGCGGGAAGCCCCCTGATCTACTGTCCTTTCGTGTCTCTTGGGATGATTTGCGCGCTCGGTTCAGCGGTCTGCTTCGGTACGGCGTCGGTGCTCCAGGCGGTCGCCGCGCGCGCGACCGCGCCCGGTACGGGCTCCGGCGTCGATCCGGCGCTCCTGCTGCGCGCCGTGCGGCAGTGGCGGTACGTCGCCGGGCTCGCCCTCGACGGCCTCGGCTTCCTCCTCCAGATCGTCGCCCTGCGCTCCCTGCCCATCTACGCGGTCGGCGCCGCCCTCGCCGCGTCGCTCGCCGTGACGGCGGTGGTCGCGGCGCGGCTGCTGCGGGTGCGGCTCAGCGGGACGGAGTGGGGTGCGGTGGGGGTGGTCTCGGCGGGCCTGGCCATGCTCGGGCTCGCCTCCGGCGCGGAAGGGGACGAGACCGGCTCCACGGCGCTCCGGTGGGTGATGCTCGCCGTCGCCGTCGCCGTCCTCCTCCTCGGCGCCGCCGCCGGGCGCCTCCCCGACCGGGGCCGGGCGCTGGCACTCGGCCTCGGCGCGGGCTGCGGCTTCGGCGTCGTGGAGGTCACGGTCCGCCTCATCGACGACGTGTCACCGGGGGCGCTCGCCACCAACCCGGCCGCCTACGCCCTCCTGGTCGGCGGCGGCGCCGCCTTCCTCCTCCTCACCTCCGCCCTCCAGCGCGGCTCGGTCACCGCCGCGACGGCGGGCATGGTCATCGGCGAGACGATCGGCCCCGCCCTGGTGGGCGTCGTCTGGCTCGGCGACCGCACCCGCGAGGGTTTGGGGTGGCTGGCGGTCCTCGGGTTCGCGGTGGCCGTGGCGGGGGCGCTGGCGCTGGCACGGTTCGGGGAGGCGCCGGAGGGGGTTCCCGTGGGGGCGGGGCGCTAGCCCCCGCCGAGCGCCGCTGTCGGCCGGTCAGGCGCCCATCGCCCGTGCGTCTCTGCGCACGAAACGGACCCCCGGAAAGGCCGGGTGGTCAGAAGGGACCCCGGCGGGAAGCACAGGCGCCAGAGCCCCGAAAACACCCTCCATCACGGGATCCGTATACCCGGCCATCGTTCCCGACGCCTGCAGCACCGCGCCCCCCGCGGAAAGAGGAATCACGCGATGGAACGCCCCGCTCGATTCAAGGGCCCGCAGCCCGCCCAGACGACCGAGCAATCCCTCCGGGCAGACCGTCACCCACGCGTATCCGCGCAGCACGTCGCGTGCTTCGGTCAGAAACACCCGCTTCTTGCGCCGAAGCGCGATGTCGAGGTTGGACCGGTCGGAGAACTCGCGGTACTCGATACGGCCGAACGTCGGATCGGCTTCGTCCGCCGCCGCCACCACGGTCTCCACGAGGCGCTCGCAGAAGCGGGTGTCGGCCCACGACCGGCCTCCGCAGTCCACAGCTGTGGAAAGCGCGGTGAAATCCCCGGCCGGATAGGCCGCGGAACTGCGCACCCTGCCGTCATCACCCGTGTCGCCGAATTGCAGCTGCGCCCAGTAATGAGGCCGAGCGAGCTCGTCGAGGAACTCGTGCTGCCGCCCCGCTCCTTCGAAGATCTCGGGCGGGTCGTCCTCATGCCGCACCAAGGAGGCGGACCAAGCAGTGTTCGCAGACGAGCAGTCCGGGAACAGTCGGTCCCCGCACGTGACGAACCACTGCTTCGCCCGCGCGGCCCGGACTGCCGCAGGGCCGTCGAGCCACACCTCCATGTGCACGTCCATCCCAACACCTCCCGGGGCCGGCCGACCGCGACCGACACGTCATGTCGGCCGCGACCAGCCGGTGATCACAAGCCGATTCAGCACATACCTACCGCACACTGCGGAGTGTTGGCGATGCCCCACAGGGTCCACAGAGTGATCGCGGTCAGCGTCGCGCCCGCCCCTGTTCCCTCCGGGACTCCGCCGCGTGCGCCCGGCGAGGACGGTCCGTACGTCCCCGTGGCCGAGGGCGCCGGTTCAGGAGTGGGTGTGGCTCTGGGCTTGGAGAGGTTCTTCGGGTCAGGACGCGGGTTGGGAGTGGGACTGGGCGAGCTCCGCTTCTTGTCCGTCCCGTAGTACCTCATCCCTGGATCGTCACTCGCGGACCAGACACGTCCCGTCCCCTGCCGCGAGCTGAACGTCTTCGTGGCGATCACAGGGCCGGGCAGTACCTCTCGGTCGTCGCCGACGGCTTCGAAGTGGCGCTCCAGACTGTCCACGTAGCGGGCCAGGTCCTTCGGTCCCTCCTGCTTTCCGTACGCGTTGCCGGGCTTCACCTCCCAGATGTACACCTCGTCCTTCCCCCAGAAGATCAGGTCCGCGCGTCCGGTGTTGCCCGCCTTGTTTCCACTCGCCCCAGGAAGCAGGTTGCCCATCGCTCCCTTGTTGAGGTCGATGGTCACGTAGCCGGCGACCTTGTTGCTCTTGGCCCACTCGTTCGCGGCCTTCGCGCTCTGGCAGACGGACGCGTCGTGCGCGCTCAGCGACTTCATGGCCGCGGCACTGCAGCGAGAGCCGACGTTGGACTTCCCTCCGTTGTCCGGAGCTTTGTTCTTCTTGGCCGCGGGCGCCAGCACACCCGTCGAAGCGGCTCCGGCGCCCCCCGCACACACTTCTCTGATGCCCTCGCGGCACGGCAGATGGCCGTCGATCTCCACGAAGCTCGTGGGGTTGCCGCCACCGAACGCGTACCGATTCCCCGTCAGCGGGTCGGACCCCAGGTCCATGTCCGCGAGCGCGCCGGTGTACATGTCCCGGGTCGTGAACCGGTTCGACCCGGGGCTGTAGTCCCGGAACCCCATGTCGTAGGTGCCGGAGGCACTGTCCCAGCGCTTGGAGTTGAAGCGGAAGGAGTTGTAGGCCTCCTTCGTCGGATCCGTCGCCGTCGGCTTGTCGATGCCGGTGAAGTCGGCGGGGTCGGCGCTGCCATAGGCCGTGTAGCCGTACGTGGCCTTCGTGTTGCCGTCCTTGTCCGTGAGGGTCTCGACGTCGGTGTGACTGTTGTAGCCGTAGTAGGTGTCCTCGGTCTTGTTGTCCGCCGTGCGCTTGACCTGGGAGAGCCGCTGGCCCCAGGGGCTGTACTGGTAGGACTTGGCGAGCTTGCCCGCGACGTCCTCGCTCAGGACCTCGCCCGACATGCCCAGGTAGTTGTAGTCCGTCTTCTTGCCGTCGGCGTCGGTGCGGCTGGCGGTGCGGTCCAACGGGTCGTACGCGTACTTCGTGGCCTTGAGGGCCCCGGACCCGGTGTCCGCCTTCTCGTGCTGCTTGACGCGGTCGAAGCCGTCGTAAGCGGTGCGCTCCACGACCTTGCCGCCCGCCGTCGTCGACTCCTGGCGGCCGAAGGGGTCGTATTGGTACCAGACCTCGGCCCCGCCCTGCGTGGCTTTCAGGAGGCGGTTCCGGTCGTACCCGTAGGTGGTCGTCTTCCCCTTCACCGTCTGCGAGATGACGTTCGCGTTGTCGTCGTGGACGTAGGTCTCCGTGCCCGCGCCGTCACCGGTGCGGGTCGACTTCGACAGGCGGTCCGCCGGGTCGTAGGCGTACTCCGTGGTGGACGACAGGTACTTCGACGTGTCGTCGGCGTTCATCTTCTTCGCCTCGTCCCGCGCCTTGTTGCCGTTGGGGTCGTAGGCGTAGGTGTGCGAGGAGACGAGGGTGCCGTTCGGCTTCTTCTCCGTCTGGGACTTGAGGGTGCCGTCCAGGTGGTAGGCGTAGTCGACGGTGTTCTTGTTGGCCTTCGTCTCCTGTTTCTTCTCGCCGCGCCAGGTGTAGTCGTACGACGTGACCTTCGGGGAGGTGTCGGACGCGGACTTGCCGACCGAGGCGGTCTTGACGAGTTCGCGCAGGTCGTAGGTGTACTTGGCGAACTGGTCGGGGTGGGTCAGGGTCTCGGGCCGGCCGTTCGCGTCGTACGTGTACGACGTGGTCTTCTTCTCCTGGCCCGCCAGGGCCTCCACGACCTTCTCGACCTGGTTCAGGCCCGTGTAGGAGATCGTGTACGCGTCGACCTTCGTGCCCGTCGACTTGTCGTCGATCGAGGTGAGGTTGCCGTTGACGTCGTAGGCGTACGCGAAGCGCTTGTTCTCCGTGTCCGCTTCCGCCGAGGCGTCACGGACGAGTTTGACCTTGGAGGCGCCCGCGGCGGTGAGCGTCGTGATCTCGTTCTTCTTGTAGGACTTCGTGGACAGCTTCACCCAGCCCTTGCCGTCACCCGTGCGGTCCGCGTACGCCGTGTACGTCCCCGACTTCGGGATCGGCAGCTTCCACCCGGCGCTCCCGCGCTTCTGGGCCGCCTCCCCCAGGACCTCGTTGCGGCCCACCGGAATCCCGTCGTCGTCGAGGGACTTGAGCTTGCCGTCCGGGTAGTGGCCCCAGCGCATGGTGCGGCTGGACGATCCCGCCGCGGAGGTGAGCTGGCGGGCGCTCTGCTGACCGAGCTTGTTGTAGTCGTAGGTCGTGGTGATGTTCCAGGCGTCCTTGGACGACTTCACCCAGCCGTTGTCGTAGTACCGGTAGTCCGTGTCGTTGCGGGTCTGCTCGCCCTCGGACGGCGGCATCGAGACCTTCGCGACCCGGCCCACCGCGTCGTACGTCGTCTCCGTCCAGACCTTCCGGTTGTAGCGCGGGTCCTTCGGGTCGTACGGCTGGATCTGCCGCTTGGGACGGTTGAGTTCGTCGTAGGTGGTCTCGGCGACGAAGGCGTCGGGACGGTCGGCGGCCACGCTGCGCGGCGTGAACACCTTGATCCGGTTGCCGACCTCGTCGTAGCCGAACTTCGTCGTGCGGAGCGTCTTGTCCGTGTGCGGGACCTCGGTCACGGCGAGCTTGCCGCGCTCGTCGTAGTGGTTCTTGGTGGTGTTGTTCTCCTGGTCGGTCGTCGAGACGACCAGGGAGTCCTTGTCGTAGGCCTGCTTGGTCGTGCGCCCGGCCGCGTCCGTGACCGCGACGACCCGGTGGTTCATGTCGTAGTCGGTCTTGGTGGTGTAGTCGTCGGGGTCGGAGGTGGCGTTCTTCTTCGGGTCGATGACGCGGACCGAGTTGCCCACGCCGTCGTAGAGGTAACTGACCTTTTCCTTCTTGGCGTTGACGACCGAGGTGAGCTGGTAGATCTCGTCGTAGGAGTGGGTCGTGACGTAGTCGTCGGGGGTCGACGGGGTCGCCACGCCCTTCGGCTCCGTGGTCGTGCGCAGGTTGCCGACCTTGTCGTACGTGTAGACCGTCTTCCGCTCGCCGGAGGAGTCCGTGTCCTTGGGCGCGGTGGCGGACGTGACCTGGTCGGCCTTGTCGTAGACGGCCGTCGACACCGCGCCGTTCGGGGCGGTGGACTTCTCGACGTTGTCGTTCGGGTCGTACACGGGCGCCGGGGTCGTGATGTACTCGCCCGCCGCCTGGTCCTTCGGGACCTTCGAGACCAGCGGGCGGCCGTAGGTGTCGTAGGTCTGGGTGGTCTTCTTGCCCAGCGCGTCGACAACGGCGGTGACCTGGCCGCGCTCGTCGTACTCGGTCTGCGTGACCTTGCTGAGCGCGTCCGTGGTGGTGCGCGGGTAGCCGGAGGGCGCGAAGTCCGAGTAGAGCGTGGGGTTGCCGTTGGCGTCGGTGGACTTGGTCAGCTGGCCGTACGCGTCGTAGTCGTAGGTCGTCGTGTAGTCGCCGTCCGCGGGGGTCGCCACGCCCTTCGGGTCGGTGACCTTCTTCAGGTTGCCCTTGCCGTCGTAGCCGAACTCCCAGGTCCGGTTCTCCGCCGAGGTCTTCTTCCGCAGGTCGGCGACGTATCCGTCCTCGCGAGTGTCGTACGCGTAGCGCACCGAGTGGGCCGGGTACTTGCCCGGGGCGCAGTCCGCCGCGGGCGGCACGCCGTCCTTGTTCTCCTCCGCCGACCGCTCCCACAGCGGGTAGCCGGTCTTCTCGTCGTAGCAGTAGGCCGTCTTCGCGCCGTTGTTCTCCTCAAGCAGCGTGACGTTGTTGTCGCCGTCCCAGCTCATCTTCGTGTACTCGGACTTGGCGTTGACGACCTTGACCGGCCGGTCGCCGTCGTCGGTCTCATAGGTGGAGGAGTGCCGCTCGGCGTCGGTGACCCTGGTCTCGTCGCCGCCGCCCTGCCGCTTCTTGTACGTGAAGTCCGTCGTGCCGTCGAGGCGGTCGGTGACCGTCTTCGTGGACCAGCGGTAGTCGGTCTCGGCGGTGACCGAGTAGTCGAGGCCGGTGCTGTGGCCGCGCGGGTCGGTGACCTTCGTCAGCTTCGGGTTCTTGGCGCCCTGCGTCGCGTCGTACGTGAACTTGAAGACCTTGGGCTGCGCCGATCCGTCGCCGTCGGTGAGGCGGCCGAGATGGCCCTTCTGCGTGTAGTGGAAGGCGACCTTGCGCCCCGACACGTCCGTGACCGACTTCAGGTGGTCGTAGATCCTCGGGTTCCAGAGGTCCTTGCCGGAGGCCTTCTCGCCCTTGTCGTCGATGTACTCGTACGTGGCGTCGCCCGGCCGGTAGTAGTCGAGCCGCAGCGTGGTGCGCGCCGACGGGTCCTTGATCGCGGTCAGGAACTTCACGCGCCGGTTGCCGGAGTCGCGCAGCTCGTACTCGTACGTCTGTGTGTTGCCGTTCTTGTCGACGACCGAGGTCAGATAGCCGTCACAGCCGATCAGGAAGCGGGTGCCGTCCGGCCGTGTCAGCGTCCAGGCGTCCGGCACCTCGGGGTCGACGCCCGGCAGGCACGAGGTGCGCGCGCCGTCCTTGGCCTTCAGGCGGTAGTGGTACCCGGGCGAGGGCTTCCACTCCCCGCCCCCGTCCTTGCGGAAGATCTGCTGGGTGCCGTCGCCGTCGACGACGTACGCCTCGCCCGGATTCACGTCCGGGTGGAAGTCGAGCACGGCGCCGAGCCGCAGCGGCCCCGACGCCTGCGCCGACCAGCCGTGGCCCAGCTGCCCGTCGGAGGTGTCCTGGGCGTTGTACGTGAAGCGCGCGAAGGTGTTGATGCCGCGGCCCGGGTTGCTGAACGCGTCGTAGGACCAGACGGCGTTGCCCGAACCGACGTTGGACATCAGGGTCGAGCCCGCGCCGGTGTTCTTGCCCGTGTACGCGTGGTACTTCTCCAGGCCGAGCCGGTCCGCCGTCGGGTCCTCGACGGCCGTCGCCTGGGCGAGGCCGCCGATGCCGGGCTTCTGCGACAGCCAGGTGTCGTCGGCCTTGTTGTAGACGTCCCAGGTCAGGGTGAATCCCGCGCGGCGGTTGCCGTCGACGGGCGGGGCCTTGACCTCGGCCCGCACGGTCGCGGACGCGCCCGCCGCGAGGGCCGGGACGTCCGTCCGCAGCTGGTTGTCGCCGGACGTGGCGTCCGAGCCGTCCGGGAACGCCCACCGGTAGCTGAGCTGCCGCTCGCCCGCGGGCCAGGCCGAGGTCGTCGTGTTGGTGACCGTGACCGTCACCGGGTAGGTGTTGCGGGCGGTCATGCGGGTGGGGGTGCCCGGGGCGTAGTAGGTGTCCCAGGGGGTGGGGGTCGCGTAGACGACACTGAGGCGGGCGCGGCCCGGGTCGGCCGCCTCCGCCTTCACCGGCAGGCCCTTGCCGGCCTTCGGGTCCTTGAGCCAGCGGCGGGCGAGGGCCGTGGCGTCCCGGGAGAGGTCCTTGCCGTTCCCGGCCCGCAGGTGGACCCGAGCGTCGAGGACACGGGCCCTCTCCGGGATCCCCGCCATCGAGAACTCCAGCGCGTCCCGGGCCTTCCCCGCGCCCTTGTCCGCCGCCGTGACGCGGAGGGTGTGGCCCGCCTTCGGTACGCCCACGCGCCGCACCGGCGAACCCAGCAGCCGGCCGTCCTTGGTCTTCACCAGGACCCGGTACGCGTAGCGGCGCCCGGTCTCGGTGCGGCTCGACTGCGGGGTCGGTGCGGTGGTGGTGTCCCGGTGGCGCGTGGCCCCCTTGCCGAGGTCGGCCACGAGGGTCGAGGTCGTCGGGCGGAAGTCGGCCTTCGGGGAGCGGTGCAGCTGATAGCCGACGACGTCGTGCCCCTTGGCCTTGGGCCAGGAGAGTTCGGGGCCGGTGGCGTGGACGACCGAGGGGGCCTTGATGGCGGTGGCACCGGCCGCGCCGTAGGTGACCTTCAGGAGCGGCGAGTTGCGGGGATAGGTCCGCTTGGGTGAGTCCTTGGGCGGGTCGGCCCGGGGTTCCGGGGCGTCTTCCTGCCCCTGTCTCTGCGGCTGTTCCGGTACGGCGTCGGGCTCCGACGCGAAGGCGAATTGCGGCAGCGCCGTGGCGACCACCGCCGAGATGACGAGGGCGGCTAACGGCCCGCGATGACCAGTTCTCACTGTGCCGACTACCTCTCTGCGCTTCCGAATGCGGGCAGCACGGAGTGCCGCCCCGTGGAATTCCAGGAGCAGTGAACGGAAAACTGGGAGGAGTTCTAGACAGGTGCGCGAGCTCGGGTCAACTGCCAGCAGAAGTCGGGCAGTTGACCTCTCGTCACGACAAGAGCGGAGATCTCGGCCGCACCGGGACCCGCTCGACTTGAGGCCGAGGCGGGGAATTTCAGCCCGCCCGGCGTTTGAGGGCGAGGCGTGGAGCTCCGATCAGGGGGAAAGGGGCGCAGCCCCGGCCGAGGTCAGGGCAAGGCGCGGCACAACGCGGCGAGCGCCGCCACCCACGCGTGGTCCGGCGGCGTCCCGTACCCCACGACCAGCGCATCCTCCGAAGGAGCAGTGGCCAGGGGATGCCGGAACCGCGACACCCCCTGAAGCGCGAGCCGCTGCCAGTGCGCGGCCTGGACCACAGCCTGCTCCGACCCCGGCGGGAGCCGCACCACCGCGTGGAGCCCCGCCGCGATCCCGGTGACCCGCACCTCCGGCGCCCGGTCGGCGAGCGCGGCCACCAACTGGTCCCGCCGCCGCCGATAGCGCAGCCGGGCGGCCCGGACATGCCGGTCGTACGCTCCGGACGTCAGGAACTCCGCCAGCGTCACCTGGTCCAGGGAGCTGCAGGCGGCCCCCGCCGAGTACTTCAACTCGGCGACCTCCAGGGCGATTTCGGCGGGCAGCACCATCCACGCCAGCCGAAGGCCGGGGGCCAGCGACTTGCTGGCCGTGCCGAGGTAGACCACGCGGTCGGGGTCGAGCCCCTGAAGCGCGCCGACCGGCTGCCGGTCGTAGCGGAACTCCCCGTCGTAGTCGTCCTCCAGGATCAGCCCGTCCGCGCGCCGCGCCCAGTCGACGGCCGCCGCCCGCCGGTCGGGGTGCAGCGGCACGCCCATCGGGAACTGGTGGGCGGGGGTCATCAGGACGGCCCGGTGGTCCGCCAACCCCTCCGTGCGGGTGCCGAGTTCGTCGAAGCCGAGCGGGACGGTGCGAAGGCCGCTGCGCACGAGCCGCTCCCAGTGGAGGTCGAGTCCGTACGACTCCACGGCGACGGTCCGGAGCCCGCGCGCGTGCAACAGCTCGCCGAGCAGGGTCAGGCCGTGGGCGAAGCCGGGCACGACGACGATCCGGTCCGGGTCCGCGTGCACGCCACGGGCGCGGGCGAGGTAGGAGGCGAGGGCGGTGCGCAGTTCGACGCGGCCGCGCGGGTCCTCGTAGCCGAGTACGTCGTCGGGGGCGGCGGCGAGCGCGCGGCGGGCCGCCTTCAGCCACCCCGCGCGCGGGAACGAGGCCAGGTCCGGTGTGCCCGCCATCAGGTTGTACAGCGGGGCGCCGCCCGTCCTCGGCGTGCGCGCGGGCGCCACCGGGCGCGGCACCTCGCGCTCGGCGACCCGGGTGCCCGAGCCCTGCCGGGCCGTGAGCCAGCCCTCGGCGACCAGGTCCGCGTACGCGTCGGCGACCGTGTTGCGGGCGACGCCCAGGTCCACGGCGAGCGTGCGGGAGGAGGGGAGACGGGTCCCGGGGGCGAGGCGGCCGCCCCGCACCGCCTCGCGCAAGGCGTCCGTGAGGCTCTTGCGGACCCCCGAGCGGGCTCCCGTGCCCGCCGTGTCCAGATGGAGGTCGACGCTCCAGCCGCCGTTGCCGGAACCGCTCTCGTCACCCCGATTGGCCCAGGAATCATCCATAGGAATGGACCATACCTGTGGGCTAATCGCGGCGTAGGTTCGACGGCATGACGACGACCAGTGCGACGAACTCGACTCCCCACGCCCACACCGACCGCCTCCCCGAGCACACCCCCCGCCTCAACATGGCCGAGCTGGCCCCCGACGCGTACCGGGCCATGATCCGGCTCGCCGCCGCGGCCAAGAAGGGCGTCGACCCGGTCGTCTTCGAACTCGTCCAGATCCGCGCCTCCCAGATCAACCACTGCGCGTTCTGCGTCGACATGCACACCAAGGACGCGCTCGCCGCGGGCGAGACCGTGGAGCGGATCGTCCAGCTCAGCGCCTGGGAGGAGTCCAAGCACTTCTACACCGCGCGGGAGATCGCGGCGATCGAGCTCACCGAGGCCGTCACCGTCCTCACCGACGGCTTCGTGCCGGACGCGGTGTACGAGCGCGCGGCCCGGCACTTCGACGACACCGAACTCGCCCACCTGATCGCGGCGATCACCCTCATCAACGGCTGGAACCGCTTCGCGGTGACCACCCGCATGGTGCCGGGCCACTACACGCCGGGTTCCACCGCGCACCGGCCCGCCGCCGAGGCCGGTGCGGCCAAGTGACCGCCGGCGCCGAGGCGTTCGGGGCGCTGCACCACGGGCGGGCGCCCGGTGATCCGCTCGTCCTGCCCGGACCGTGGGACGCGGCCAGCGCCCGTGTCTTCGAGGAGGCCGGGTTCCCCGCCCTCGCCACGCCCAGCGCGGGCGTCGCCGCGTCCCTCGGGTACGCCGACGGGGCCGTGCCGCCGCTGGAGATGTTCGAGGCCGTCGCGCGGATCGCCCGCGCCGTGTCCGTGCCGGTCAGCGCGGACGTCGAGGACGGGTACGGGCTGCCCGCCCGCAAGCTCGTCGGGCGGCTGCTCGACGCCGGGGTCGTCGGGTGCAACCTGGAGGACTCCCGGGGCGGCGGGGACGCTGCCGCCGGGGCCCTCAAGGACCCGCACGAGCAGGCCGACTACCTCGCCGCCGTGCGGGACGTCGCCGGGGGCGAGCTGTTCGTCAACGCCCGCGTGGACACGTACATCCGTGGGGTCGCGGATCTGGACGAGACGCTGCGGCGGGCCCGGCTCTACGTCGAGGCCGGGGCCGACTGCGTCTACGTCATCAAGGCACCGGTCGACGTGCTCCCCGCCCTGCGGGACGGGATCGAGGGGCCCCTCAACGTCGTCTTCCTGCCGGGCGGGCCCTCGCCCAAGGAACTGGGTTCGCTCGGGGCCACGCGGGTCACCTTCGGGCCGGGTCTGCTGTTCCGGGCGATGGAGGCGCTGCGGGGGATCGTGGCGGAGCTGGGGTAGGCCCTGCGGGGGCATTCCCCGACCCCGCCCCTTCCCGAACCTGGGGGCTCCGCCCCCAGACCCCCGCTCCTCAAACGCCGGAGGGGCTGAAGATCTCGCCGGTGCGGCACCGTTCCAGCCCGCCCCGGCAAATTTCCAGCCCGTCCGGCGTTTGAGGACGAGGCACGGAGCGCCGACAGCGGGGGTCCGGGGGGCGGCAGCCCCCGGTTTCGGAGAAGGGGTGGGACTGGGGCGCCCCGCGAAGGCTACTTCGGGAGCCACCCCCGCCACTTCGACTCGTTCGCGTCGATCCACTTCTTCGCCGCGTCCTCGGGGGACATCTTCTTGTCGGCGATCAGGAGGGACACCTCGTTCTGATCGGCCTCGGACCACTTGAAGTTCTTCAGGAACTCCGCCGCCTTGCCGCCGTTCTCGGCGAAGTCGGCGTTGAAGAACTTCTGGAGCGGCGTATGCGGATAGGCGCACTTGATCTTGGCGGGGTCGGCGTCGCAGCCCTCCTTGTAGGCGGGGAGCTTCACCTCCGTCATGGGGACCTTCTTGAAGAGCCACTGGGGCTTGTACCAGTAGGTCAGGAAGGGCTTCTGCTGCTTGGCGAACTGCTCGATCTGGGTGATCTGAGCCGCCTCGGAGCCCGCGAAGACGACCTTGTAGTCGAGGTCGAGGTTCTCCACGAGGGCCTTGTCGTTGGTGACGTAGGACGGGGAGCCGTCCATGAGCTGGCCCTTGCCGCCGCTCTCCGGCGTCCGGAAGTCCTTCGCGTACTTGTTGAGGTTCTTCCAGTCCGTGACGTCGGGGTGCTTCTTGGCGAAGTACGTGGGGACGTACCAGCCGATGTGCCCGGTGACGCCGACGCCGCCGCCGGGGACGATCGTCTTCTTGTCCTTGATGTAGCGCTGCTCCTGGTCCGGGTGGCCCCAGTCCTCCATGATCGCGTCGACGCGGCCCTGGCTGAGGGCGTCCCAGGCGGGGATCTCGTCGATCTGGACCTTGTCGACGCGGTAGCCCAGCTCCTCCTTGAGCAGGTACTCGGCCACGGCGACATTGGCCTGCGCGCCCACCCAGGACTGCACGGACAGCGTGACGGTCTTGGCGCCCGCCGCGTTCGCGTACGGCGAGGACTGCTTGGACATGTCGGCCTTGCCGCAGCCGGAGAGAGCGACGAGGGCGCCGACTCCGGCCAGCGCGGCGGTCATGCGCGTACGGACTCGCATGGTCACGCTCCCTTCTTCGCGCGGCGTTCCGTCGGCTGCGTCACGCGGTCCAGCATCAGACCGAGGCACACGATGGCGATGCCGCCCACCAGACCGGTCGCGAGGTCACCGCGGGCGAGACCGGCGAGCACGTCGTAGCCGAGGCCGCCACCGCCGACCAGACCGCCGATGACGACGACGGCGAGGACGAGGACGACGCCCTGGTTGAGGGCGAGCATCAGCGCGGGGCGGGCCAGCGGGAGCTGGACCTGGCGCAGCTGCTGCCAGCTGGTGGCGCCGAGGGACTGCGCGGACTCCATCGCGGCGGGGCTGACCTGCCGCAGGCCCTGCGTGGTGATGCGGATGACGGCGGGCAGGGCGTACACGACGGCGGCGGCGACGGCGGGGGCACGGCCCACGCCGAACAGGGCGACCACCGGGATCAGGTACACGAACTGCGGCATCGTCTGGAAGACGTCGAGGACGGGGCGCAGCAGCGCTTCGAGGCGGCGGCTGCGGGATGCGGCGATGCCGATGGCGAAGCCGAGGACGACGGTGACCGCGACGCCCGCGAGGACCTGGGAGAGCGTGTCGAGGGAGGCGTTCCAGACGTCGAGGACACCGATCGCCGCCATCGCGAGGACAGCCGTCAGGGCGGTCTGCCAGGTGCCGATCACCCAGGCGAGGGCCGCCACGATCAGGAGCACCGACCACCAGGGCAGGCCCTGGAGGCCGTCGCGGAGCGGGTCGAGGACGTACTTCGTGAAGTGCGCGGCCCAGTCCGCCGTGCCGCCGACGACGGGCACGCCCGTGTAGAGGTGGTCGACCATCCAGTCCTTGGCGGTGTTCACGGGCTCGGCGATCTGCACGACCCAGCTCGTCGGCCACTCCAGGCGGTCCGCGAACCTGGCCGCGAGGGCGCAGGCCAGGGTCACGGCGGCGGCGATGGACCAGCCGCGCCAGCCGCGCAGCGGCGAGTTGTCCTCGGTGTGCGCGCCGAGGCGTTCGCCGGCCGCGCCGGTGACGCGGTCCAGGACGACGGCGAGCAGCACGATGGGGATGCCGGCGGCGAGGGCCTGGCCGACGTCGACCGAGGAGAGCGCCTGGTAGACGCGGTCACCGAGGCCGCCCGCGCCGATCACGGACGCGATGACGGCCATGGAGAGCGCCATCATGATCGTCTGGTTGAGGCCGAGGAGAAGCTCCTTGCGGGCCAGCGGCAGGCGCGCGGACAGCAGGCGCTGACGGGCGGTCGCGCCGAGGGACGCCACCGCCTCCATCACGCCGCCGTCGGCGCCGCGCAGACCGAGGGCCGTCAGGCGGGCCATCGGCGGGGCCGAGTAGACGACCGTCGCGAGGACGGCCGCGGGCACGCCGATGCCGAAGACGAGGACGACGGG
The DNA here is from genome assembly GCF_030388665.1 of Streptomyces flavofungini. Lineage (NCBI taxonomy): Bacteria > Bacillati > Actinomycetota > Actinomycetes > Kitasatosporales > Streptomycetaceae > Streptomyces > Streptomyces flavofungini. The sequence continues at coordinate 3,647,726 of NZ_CP128846.1, forward strand.
CAGCAGGTAGGCGAAGGCCGGGAGCACCTGCATGGTGTCGAGGACCGGGCGCATCATGCGGAAGATCCGGTCGTTGAGCCCGGCGGCGAGGCCGAGCAGCATGCCGACGATCACCGAGGCGAGCACGGCGACGACCATCAGCGCGAGCGTCTGCATCGTCGGCACCCACATGCCGAGCAGGCCGCAGACGGCGAACGCGGCGGTGGCCAGGGCGGCGAGCCTGAGCCCCGCCACACGCCAGGCGATGGCGCCCGCGGCGACGGTGACGCCCGCCCAGCCCGCGGCGAGCAGCACCAGGTAGACGCCGCGCACGGACAGCACGATGGCGTTGGAGATGTGCCCGAAGAAGTACGTGAACAGCCAGTGGCTGTCGCGGTTGTCGATGATCCAGTCGCTGGCCTTGGTGAGCGGCTCGGTCAGGTCGACGGTGAGCGCTTCGGGCCAGGCGCCGGAGGCCCACTTGGCGTTGAGGATCGGCACGGCGACGGCCGCGACGACGGCGAGCAGCAGGAGCTTGACGACGGCGCGGCGCCGCAGCAGGGCGCCGATCCCCGTATCTCGTACCGGGGTCGAAGCGGTGGCGGTGGCCATCAGGAAGCCACCTCGCCGGTCTTGCGCATCGAGGTGTCCGCCTGCGCGGGCGGGCCGCCGCGCCCCGCGGCGCCCTTGGGGGTGACGCCCGCGACGACGCCGAGCAGCTGCTCGTGGTCCACGACGCCCAGGCACCGGCCGCCGTCCATCACGCGCGCCGGGAAGCCGGAGCGCGCCACGGCCTCGATGGCCTCGGCCACCGTCGCGTCCGGCGCGATGGCCGGGCCCTTGACGTCCTCGTCCGTGTCGGAGTCGGCGGGCCGCATCGCGCTGCGGCAGGTCATGACCTGCTCGCGCGGCACGTCCCGGACGAAGTCGCGGACGTAGTCGTCGGCGGGCGAGCCGACGATCTCCTCGGGGGTGCCGAGCTGGACGACGCGGCCGTCGCGCATCAGGGCGATGCGGTCGCCGAGCTTGAGGGCCTCGCTGAGGTCGTGGGTGATGAAGACCATCGTGCGGCCCTCCTCACGGTGCAGGCGGACGACCTCTTCCTGCATGTCGCGGCGGATCAGCGGGTCCAGGGCGCTGAACGGCTCGTCGAAGAGCAGGACCTCGGGGTCGGCGGCGAGGGCGCGGGCGAGGCCGACGCGCTGCTGCTGGCCGCCGGAGAGCTGGCCGGGCTTGCGCTGCTCCAGGCCTTCCAGGCCGACCTTCTCGATGACCTTCATGGCCTTCTCGCGGCGCTCGGCGCGCGCCACGCCCTGGATCTCCAGGCCGTAGGCGACGTTGTCGAGGACCGTGCGGTGCGGGAGCAGGCCGAAGTGCTGGAAGACCATGGACGCGCGGTGGCGGCGCAGTTCGCGCAGCCGGTTCTTGTCCATGGCGAGGACGTCCTCGCCGTCTATCTCGACCGATCCCGACGTCGGCTCGATGAGCCGGGTCAGACAGCGCACGAGCGTGGACTTGCCGGAGCCCGACAGGCCCATGACGACGAAGACCTCGCCCTTCTTCACCTCGAAGGACACATCGCGCACGGCGGCGGTGCAGCCGGTGCGCTCGCGCAGCTCCGCGGGGTCCAGGCCGGTCAGCTCGTCGTTGCCCGGGACGGTGTCGGCCTTGGGGCCGAAGACCTTCCAGAGGTTGCGCACGGCGAAGACGGCGTCCGTGGCCGCGTCGGCGGCGGGGGTGACGGTCGCGGTGTCGCTCATCGGCCGTCACCTCCCAGGATCTCGGCACATTTCTCCCCGACCATGAGCACTCCGATCATCGGGTTCACGGCGGGCATCGTCGGGAAGACGGATGCGTCCGCGATACGGATTCCTTCGAGGCCCCGGATCTTCAACTCCGGGTCGACCACGGCGAGTTCATCACCGGAAGCACCCATTCGGCAGGTCCCTGCCGGGTGGTAGACGGTGTGCGCGGCCTTGCGCACCAGCTCGCTGATCTCCGCGTCGTCGGTGACCTCGGGGCCGGGGAACACCTCGCGCTTGAGCCACTTCTTGAACGGCTCGGCCTGCGCGACCTTCCGCGCCAGCTTGATGCCGTCGACCAGGGTCTGCCCGTCGTAGTCCCCCTCGTCCTCGAAGTACTTGAAGTCCAGGGCGGGCTTCACCTCGGGGTCCGCGGACGTCAGGTAAAGCCGGCCGCGGGCACGGGACTTGGGGATGTTCGGCGTCATCGACACGCCGTGCTCGGGGCGTTCGTAGCCGAGCCGCTCCGGGTTGTCCGTGAACGGGATCTGGTAGAAGTGGAACATCAGGTCCGGGCCCTTGTGGTCCGGGTCCCGCTTCACGAACAGACCGGCGTCGGAGTCCATCGCGGAGTTGCCCGGGATCGGCCCGTTGGTCTCCCAGACGATGACCGACTCCGGGTGGTCGATGAGGTTCTCGCCGACGCCCGGCAGGTCGTGCACGACCGGGATGCCGAGGGCCTCGAGGTCCTTCTTCGGCCCGATGCCCGAGAGCATGAGCAGGCGGGGCGTGTCGACGGCACCGGCGCAGACCAGCACCTCGCGACGGGCGGTGAGCAGCTTCTCGGCGCCGTCCTTGGTACGGATGTGGACGCCGCGCGCGGTCTTGCCGTCGAGCTCCAGCTTGGTGGCCCAGGTCTCCAGGAAGAGGTGGAGGTTCGGGCGGTCACCGGCCTCCATGTGGGGGTGGAGGTAGGCGACGGACGCGGAGGAGCGCTTGTTGTTCTCCGGGTGGTACGCCAGGTCGAAGAAGCCGACGCCCTCGTCGAAGGGCTTGTCGTTGAAGCCGACGACCTCGGGCACGCCGAGCGCGGTCCTCGCCGCCTCGACCCAGTCGGTGGCGATCTGGTTCTGGTCCTTCTTGGCGACGCGTACGACGTTGTTGCGCAGCTTGCCGTAGTACGGGTCCATCGCCTCGGCGTTCCAGCCGGTGGCCCCGGCCTCCTCCCACTCGTCCCAGTCGGACGGCAGCGGCTTGAAGGAGATCAGGGTGTTGTGCGAGGAGCAGCCGCCGAGGACCTTGGCGCGGCTGTGCAGGATGTGCGAGTTGCCGCGCGGCTGCTCGGTGGTGGTGTAGCCGTAGTCGAGCTCGCCGCCGAGGAGGCCGAGCCAGCGGCGCAGCGTCAGGACGTCGTCCCGGTCGATGTCGCTGGGGCCGCCCTCGATGACGGCGACGGTGACGTCCGGGTTCTCGGTGAGCCGCGAGGCGATCACGGACCCGGCGGTGCCGCCGCCGACGATGACGTAGTCGTACTCGTTCGTTTCAGCCATGGGGGAACTGCTCCTCTTCCTGCGAGGTCGTGCGAAGGTGCTTGCGCGTGAGGGGGGACGGGCGGCTCAGCCCGCGAACCACCGCACCGGCTTCGGCGCGAGGTTCTCGTAGACGTGCTTGGCCTCGCGGTACTCGGCGAGTCCGGCCGGGCCCAGCTCGCGGCCGACGCCGCTCTTGCCGAATCCGCCCCACTCGGCCTGCGGCAGGTAGGGGTGGAAGTCGTTGATCCAGATGGTGCCGTGGCGCATCCGGCGGGCCATGCGGCGGGCGCGCCCGGAGTCGGTGGTCCACACGGCGCCCGCGAGGCCGTACTCGGTGTCGTTGGCGAGGGCGACGGCCTCGTCCTCGGTACGGAAGGTCTCGACGGTCAGGACCGGGCCGAAGACCTCCTCGCGGACGACCTTCATCTCGCGGTGGCACTGGTCGAGCACCGTCGGCTCGTAGAAGTAGCCGGTCGCGGGCCGGGCGTCGGTGGGCTCGGGCCGCTTGCCGCCGCAGCGCAGGACGGCGCCCTCTTCGAGCGCCGAGGCGACATAGCCCTCGGTCTTCTCGCGCTGCTCCTTGGAGACCAGCGGGCCGCACTCGACGCCGTCCTCGGTGCCCCGGCCCAGCTTGATCTTCTCGGCGCGGCGGGCCAGCTCGGCGACGAAGCGCTCGCGCACCGACTCCTCGATGATGAGGCGGCCGCCGGCGGAGCAGACCTGCCCGCTGTGGATGAAGGCGGCGTTGAGCGCCTGGTCGACGGCCGTGTCGAAGCCCTCGTCGGTCGCGCAGGCGTCGGCGAAGACGACGTTGGGGTTCTTGCCGCCGAGCTCCAGGGCGACCTTCTTCACGCCGAGGGCGGCGGCCTGGGCGACCTTGGTGCCGGAGACGAGGCCGCCGGTGAAGGAGACCAGGTCGACGTCGGGGTGGTCGGCGAGGCGGGCGCCGACGGTGTGGCCGGGGCCTGTGACGATGTTGGCGACGCCCTCGGGGAGACCTGCCTCGACGAGCAGCTCGATGAGCGCGACCGTCGTGAGGGGCGTGATCTCGCTGGGCTTGATGACGAAGGTGTTGCCGGCCGCGAGGGCGGGCGCGATCTTCCAGCTGGCCTGGAGCAGCGGATAGTTCCAGGGCGTGATCATGGAGCAGACGCCGATGGGCTCGTGCACGACGACGCTGTGGATGTCGTCGGACCCGGCGTCGACGACACGGCCCGCGCCCTCGCCGATCACCAGGTCGGCGAAGTAGCGGAAGGCGTCGGCGACGCAGTCGACGTCGACGCGGCCCTCTTCGAGGGTCTTGCCCGCGTCCCGGCTCTCCAGGAGGCCGATCTTCTCGCGGTCGCGCACGAGCAGGTCGGCGACGCGGCGCAGCAGCGCGGCCCGCTCGGCGACCGGCGTGCCCGGCCAGGGGCCCTCGTCGAAGGCCGCGCGCGCGGCGGCGATGGCCGCGTCGGCGTCCTCGGCACCGCCCTCGGCGATGGTCGCGAACGGCTTGGCATCCGCGGGGTCGATGATCTCGCGGGTCGCGCCGGAGGCGGCGCCACGCCACTCTCCCGCGACGTGGATGGTCTGTTGTGCGGACACGTCCCTTTTGCCTTCCGTTCCTGGCAGTTTCTGCCGTTTGCCCCACCTGATCACTCGTGGTAGCCGGGAGCACCTGCCCGGACCCGGGAAAAGCATGCGCATTCGATGGCCGAAAGTGCGCTGTGTCACTGCGCGTGCGGGTACGCGGGGCGAAACGTACGCTCGAAGCACTTTCTGTCACCGGAGGTGACGCTATGAGCAAATTGTCTCGTACGCGACCGCGGGCGGCAGGCGCGGCCTGCACCGCCGCCGTCCTCGCCCTGCTCGTCCCCGCGTGCTCCGACGACGGCGGCAGCGGCGGCGACAAGGGCGACAGCACGGCGGACCTGAGCGCCCAGGAGATCTCCGACAGGGCGAAACAGGAGCTGCTCGACGCCGAGTCCGTCCACCTCACCCTGACGGACAAGGGCCGGGACGTCGACAAGGACGACCCGGCCGAGATGGACCTCAGGCTCGACCGCGACGGCAACTGCACGGGCACCCTGAGCTTCGGCGCGAACGGCGGCACCGCGGAGCTGGTGAAGCAGGGCGACAAGGTGTGGATGAAGCCCGACGAGGCGTTCTGGAAGAGCCAGGTGCCACGCGGGCAGGGCGCGGCGGCCGCCGAGCTGTTCAAGGACCGCTACGTCCACGGCACGACGAAGAACCCCATGCTCAAGGGCTTGTCGGAGGTCTGCGACCTCAAGGAGCTCCAGGACGACGTGAGCGACGACGCGGGGTCCGACGACGACGCGAAGGACCTGCGCAAGGGCGCGGTCACGACGGTCGACGGCACCCGCGTCATCCCGCTGACCGGCAAGGACGACGACGGCAAGGACACCACGCTGTACGTCGCGGCCGAGGGCAAGCCGTATCTGGTCCGCGCCACGGAGAAGGGCGACGGCACGGACCGGACGACGACCCTCACGGACTACGACAAGCCGGTGCCGACGAAGACGCCGTCGGCGAAGGACTCGGTGGACGTGTCGAAGCTGGAGGAGCAGCTGCGGGAGGTGTGAGGGGCGGCCCGCGTGGGGCGGGCGGCCGGGGAGCGGCTGGGCGGACGGCCGGGGTGGCGGCCGGGGCGGGTCCCGGCCGTATCGCTCAGGCGAACTCGTCCGCGTCGAGCTCGTCGAGCCCCGGCTCGTCCCGCGCCGCGAGCCCCGCCACCCACAGCGGAAGCAACCAGTGCAGTACGAGGGCGCAGACCGCCACCTGGAACACCAGCGCCTTCGCGGTCAGGCCGGCGAAACCGGCGACGCCCGTCACCACGACGGCCCCGAGCAGCACCCAGGCCATGATCCGGTGCGCCGTGGCCCGCACCCGGTCCCGCTCGGCCCGCTGCCGCTCGTCCAGGACCCGGGGACGCAGTTCGAGGAGCCCACGGGTGGCGGCGTTGAGGATGCCGGTGGCCACGCACCACGGCAGCAGCAGGGCCAGCATCACCCACCCCGTCCAGGCCAGCTCGCCGACGACCGTGCCGAGCCAGGCCGCGACGAACGCCGCCGTCAGGGCGGCATGGGCGGCGACGACGGCGCGGCGGCGCGCGGCCGTGCGGTGCAGTGCCGCGCCCTCGCTCCGGTTCATCAGGTCGTACATCGACTGGTCGTACGCGCTCAACTGCTGCTTCTGCGCCATGACTTAGCGGTCCCTCCCGTGCCCGTACACCTGATCCGTGAGCGGCTGGAACGGCTCCAGCGAGAACAGCGCCTCGACGGGAAGGCCGAAGTACCGGGCCACCTTCAGCGCCAGGTCGAGGCTCGGGTTGTACTGCCCCCGCTCGATGTAGCCGATGGTCTGGTAGTGCACGCCCACGGCTTCGGCGAGGCTCTGCCGGGACACCTTCCGCTCGGCGCGCACCATCGCCAGCCTGTTGTGCACTTGCTCGCTCATGTATAAGAAGTACTACATTCCAGAGTGGTTCAGCAACAGTCGATCAAGCAGCAGCCGCTCACCCCGACGCCCCTCCCGGCGCCGCGACCAGCTCCCGGACGCACCCCCGCAGCCACGCGTGCGCCGGGTCCGCGTCGTGCCGGGGGTGCCACGCCATGCCGATGTTCAGCGGCGGCAGTTCGAGCGGGACGGGGAAGGTGACCAGGCCGAGGGGGTCCATCAGCGGGCGGGCCCAGGACATGCTCAGGCCGACCAGGTCGGTCCGCAGCAGGATGTAGAGGGCGGAGGGGTACGTGCCCACGTTGCCCACGACCCGGCGGCGCAGGCCGACCTCGGCCAGGGCGGTGTCGACCGGACCGGCCATCCGGCCCTTCCGCGAGACGGTCAGATGGTCGGCGGCGGCGAACCGCCGCGCCGTCAACTCACCCCGCAACAAAGGGTGTCCGGGGCGTACGACCCCGACCATCACATCGTCGAAGAGGGCTTCGACCCGCACCTCGGGCGCGACCGTGTCGATCACGCCGACCTCCAGATCGGCGACGCCCTCGCGCAGCAGCGGCACGTCCAGATGGCTCTCGGACAGGAAGCGCAGCCGTACCCCCGGCGCCTCCCGGGCCGCGCGGGCGAACAGGGCGGGCGCGTACGCGGCGGCGAGCGCGTCGTTGCCGACGAGGGTGAGCGTGCGCGACACGGCCCGCAGGTCCTGGGCGCCGGGCCCGGCGAACACCGCCCGCGCCCGCTCCAGGACCGCGCCGACCTCGGCCTGCACCGACAGGGCGTAGGGCGTCGGCACCATCTGGCGGCCCGCCCGCACCAGGACCGGATCGCCGAGCGCCTTGCGGACCCGGCCGAGCGTGCGGCTCATCGCGGGCTCCGACAGGTGCAGCCGGCGGGCGGCGCCGCCCACGCTGCGCTCGTCGAGCAGCACGTCGAGGGCGAGCAGCAGGTTCAGGTCGAGCCCAGCGGCGTCGGCGGGGCGTTCCACTTGCGTCACACGCAATCATCCCTTGCAGAACTTGCACTGGAAAGCAGGTACTGGGCGAGCCTACGGTGGCCGTACATCCCACGCCACGACGCTCCCGAGGAGGAGCCATGCCCTCCCCTGCCCAGGTGCCGGTCCCGGCACCGCGGCCCGCGACCGAACCGTCCGCAAGCGGCCCGTCCACGCCCGACCAGCCCACGTCGGACCAGCCCACGCCCGCCCCGTCGGCGGCCCCCGCGCCCCCCACCGCCCTCAAGCGGTCGACCCTGCTCGTCCTGTGCGCCTGCGTGACGGTCGCGCAGAGCATGGTCGCCGCCATCAACCTGCTGATCCCGCAGATCGGTTCGTCGGGGCTGCACCCGTCCGCGAGCGAGATCCTGTGGACCGTCGACGCGTACGTCATCGTGTTCGCGGGCCTGCTCATCCCGGCGGGCGCGCTCGGCGACAGGTACGGCCGCAAGGGCGCCCTGCTCGCCGGACTCGGACTGTTCGCGGCGGGCGCCACCGTCAGCGCGCTCTCCGTCTCCCCCGCCGTGCTCGTCGCCGGACGCGGCGTCTCCGGCGCGGGCGCGGCCCTGATCATGCCCGCGACCATGTCGATCCTGATGCGCGTCGCACCGCCCGAGCAGCGGCCCCGCGCGCTGGCCTCCTGGACCCTCGCGATGGGCCTCGGCGGCTTCGCCGGGAACGCGTGCGGCGGCCTCATCGGCGAATACCTGTCCTGGCGCGCCCTGTTCTGGGTGATGGTGCCGCTCGGCGCGCTCCTCGCCCTCGCCGTGGCCCGCACCACCCCCCGCACCGACCACTCCCACGGCACCGCCGCAGCGCCCTCCCTGGATCCCCTCGGCACCCTCGTCCTGACCGCGGGCCTGGTCGCCGTTCTCTTCGGCGTCATCGAAAGCCCCCTGTACGGGTGGGGCGCGCCCCGCATCCTGTGCGCCTTCGCCGTCGGGGCGCTCCTGCTCACGGCGTTCACCGCGCACGCCCTGCGCTCCCGCGCCCCGCTGTTCGACCCGCGTGTCTTCCGCTCCGCCCGGCTGAGCGCGGCGACCCTCGGCTCGGCGCTCGCCTTCTTCGGCCTGTTCGCCCTCTTCTACGTCAACTCCCAGTACCTGCAGTACGTGAAGGGGTACGGGGCCGCGCGCGCCGGTTTCGCCATCGTGCCGCTGACCGTCGGCATGGCCCTGGTGCCCCGGCTCGCGGCACGCTGGGCCGCCTCGCCCCGTCCGGTGGTCGGCACCGGGCTCCTCCTGATCGGCGCGGGCCTGCTCGGCGTCTCCACGGCGAACGCGGGCACGCCCTACGCGGCGTACGCCTGCTGGCTGCTCCTCATCTCGGGCGGCACCGGCCTGTGCATGCCCGCCCTGACCATCGGCGTCGTCACCTCGCTCCCGCCGCACCAGGCGGGCCTCGGCTCCGGACTCGGCACCTCCGCCCGCGAGGTCGGCGCGGCCCTCGGCGTGGCCGTCTCCGGCACGCTCCTCGCCGCCCACACCGGCACCGGACACCCGGGCGGCGCCGCGGACTTCACCTCCGGGATGGCGGCGGCGCTGCGCGTCGTCGGCACCGTGGTGATCGTCGGGGCGGCCGTGGTGGCGGCGGGCCTCGGCCCGCGGCGGGCGTCCGAGCGGTGACGTGGCGCGGCCCGCGCCGGGCCGCGGGCCATGGCGCCGCTCAGTGCGTGTCGGGGTCCGCGCAGTAGGCGAGCGGCGGGCAGAACCACGCCAACGCCGTTGCCAGGAGCTCCCGTTCGTCCTTCCTGCCGTCCGCGTCGGCGCCGTACGCCGTGAGGGCGTACAGCTTGCCGTCGCTCGCCTCGAAGCGGTGGTCGACCACGTGCCAGGTGCCGATGTCCGGCTCGTCGGAGATCCGGTCGATGACGTAGCTGAGGCGGGCGGCGGGGCCGGTGGCGTTCGTCGGGCGGGTCAGGGAGAGCTGTGTGAAGCCGCTGGACTTCGACACCTTCGTGTCGTCGAGGAAGGCCCGCAGCGAGGCGTACGGCGTCGGCTCGCTCACCTCGTACAGCTGGAGCCGCCGGGTGCTGTCGGGGCTGCGGTAGTTGAGGATCGCGACGCCGTTCAGGCCCTCGGTGCGGGCGCGGATCCAGCCGCGCGGTACGGCGAGGCGGTAGCCGTCCTGCGGGTCGACGACCTTCTCGTAGGAGGGCGGCGGGCCGCCCGTCGGGGGCGGTGGCGCGGTGTCCCCCTCGCCCGCGCCCTCGCCCGCGCCCGTCCCCGCCTCGGCGCCGGGGCCCTGCGCGGGCTGCTGGTCCGTCAGGTGCACCGTCGGCTCCGGCTCGTCCTTCCAGCCCAGCGCCCAGGTGCCGAAGGCGAGCCCGCACGCCGCGAGCACCGCGACCACGCCGCGCAGGGCGCCCCGTTGCCGCGCCACGTCCCGCTCGTGGAGCGCCGCGATCTCCCGCTCCCGCTCCCGGCCGACCCACTCCTGCCGGTCCCTGTCGTAGCTCCGCACCACCGGCCGCCGCTCCTTCCCCGCGCGTTCGCGGTCAGCCGAGGACCGGGACGAGGGCCTGGAGGACGGCCGTCACCGCGGCGGCCGTAGCCGTGGCGGGCGCGTAGTCGGCGAGGCAGTCGCGCAGCCGGGCCAGGGGCCCGCTCGCGCCGCGTCCGTTCCTTGCGATCTCGCCCTCGACCTCGGTCAGCGCGGCCACGACCTCCTCGTCCTCGGGCGACTGCGTGCCGTCGCCCAGCTCGCGGCGCAGCTCGCGGACGGTGGTGAGGAGGCGGCTGTGGGCCTGGTCGGCGACCACCGTCGTGTAGTTGGTGGAATCGGCCTTGCCGTGGGAGCCGAAGGCCTGGGAGCCGCCGTTGATCGCGTGGATGGTGACGTGCGCTCCGCCGCCGCTCTGGGACTGTTCGTCGCTCATGGGTGGTCCTTTCATGGGTGGTCCGCGCTCACGCGGTGGTCTTCTCCGTGTGCGTGGCCTGGCCGTGCGTGCCGGTGGCGAGGGCGCCGCCGGACATCTCCTTGATGTAGACCCCGCTGTTGTTGATCTGCGTGATGTGCTGCTCCAGGCGGTCCGTGCGGTAGCCGCCGACGCGCAGTGCGTCGCGCACGCCCTCGCCGATGCGGTCCTGGAGGGTGCGGGTGTAGCGGGCGACGTCCATCTCCTGGAACAGCGAGAGGCTGTCGGTGGCGGCGAGTTGGCGCAGGGAGACGGCGGGGGCGTCGGGGGCGCGGCCGGTGTCCGGCCCGAGGAGGCGGGACGCGGTGGCGCGCAGGAGCCGGGTGAGGCGCAGGACGAACGGGGCGTGCCGCTGCCCCTTGCCGCAGGCGTCCCCCCGCCCCTTGCCGTACGCGCTCCGCGCCCCCTCCGGCTCGTCGCCCGCCCCGTCGCCCGGCTCGTCGCTCACGGGCATGGTCAGCCACAGCCGCACGGCCGTGCCGAGCGACGGGAGCCAGCGCAGGGCCGTGATGCCGAGGCCGACGGACAGCGCGGGCGCGGCCACGCAGGCGCGCAGGGCGTCGCGCACCGGGCCGTCCGGTTCGCTCGCCACCAGCGCGTCGACGCGGCGGAACTCGGGCGCGACGGGACCGAGGACGTGCGGCACGACCTCAAGGACGAGCATGCCGCCCTGGGTGTGCACCCGGACCAGGAGCGAGACGACGACCTGCTCGTTCCAGGCGCCGACGCGGATGCGCAGGAAGTGCCGCCGGGCCTCGCCGCCCTCGCCCGCCGCCTCGGCGATGTGGCGCTCGACCTGCTCGTCGTCGTACACGACGGCCGTCTTCGTACCGTCGCCCGTGTACAGCTCCTCGTCCCGCCCGGGGCCCGCGGGCAGGTACACGAACTCCTCGATCTCCAGCTGCCGCAGCCGGTCCCTGCTGGTGTCGGCGGCCGACCTGCGCAGGGACCGCAACCGGGGCCCGATCATCGCGATGACGTCCTGCGCGGTGAGCGCGCCGGGGGCGCCCTGCCGGGGCACGGCGCCGTTCGGGACCGCGCCGTTCGGGACCGCGCCGTTCGGGCCGGCGGCGGAGTCGGCCGCCCGGGTGTCGTCGGGCTTGAGCTCCAGGACGACCGACCAGGGCTTGCGGGGCGTTCCGGCGCCGACGAAGGGGCGGTTGACGTCGTAGAGGGTGAGGGAGGCGTCCTGCTCGCGGCGGACGCACGCCTCGATGCGGCCGTACCAGGCGGGCAGGCGCGGCTGCGGGGTCTCGGCGAAGGTCTGCCGGGCGAGCTGTCCGCGCAGCGTCCGGGTGCGCAGGAACTGGTGGCGCCAGACCACGGCCGCGATGAGCAGCGGGAAGATCACGGGGTACGGCGATTCGGTGATCCGGGCGCACGCGGCGATGCCGTACGCCAGCCCGCACGACCAGGCCGTGAACGTCACCAGCCACCCGAAGCGGCGGCGCAGCCAGACCAGCGGCGCGGGCAGCGGCACCGGCCGCAGCGGCTCCCCCACCCCCGTGTCGCGGCCCGCGACGACGCGCCCGCACCACAGCAGCAGGACGACGACGGCGTACGCGAGGGCCCAGCCGCCCGGCACCATGCCGCCGAGGGCGGCGCCGCCCGGCTCCGACTCGGCGGCGCCCGCCGCGTCCGTGCCGAACGGCAGCCAGGCGATGTCGCCCGCGGAGAGCCCGGAGTCGCCGCCCGAGCGGTCCGACGCCGCGTCCCAGAGCATGACGGCGTCCGTGGCCAGGAACGCGACCCAGACCCCGAGCAGCAGCAGCGCGGTGCGCAGATCGTCGCGCCTGGCCCGCACGGCGTGCGCGAGCACCGGCAGCACGTCCGCGCCGAGCGGCGGCGCGACCGGGCGCTCGGCGTGCCCGACCAGCTCCTCGACGACGCGTCTGCGGAACGCGGCGTTGACGTGGGCGCCCGCGCAGAGCAGCCGGGTGGCCTCGGTGTGCGCGTAGGAGCGGCGGGGCCTGCGGTGGGAGTGGCGCGGCGGGCGGTGGGCGGGGTCCGGCCGGGGCCCCGGCTCGGGCGTCTGCTCGGGCCCCTGTCGGGGCGGCTCGGCTCGCATGCCGCGCAAAGGTAATGGAGCCGGTGGCAGGCGTCCGGCGAATGGACAGATGTCCCCCGAAAGAAGACACGATGGCCGAAAAGCCCCCGGTGGCCGCGGGTGCGCGGCTGCCGGGGGCTTTCGGTCAGGCGTGGTGTCAGATGACGCCGAGGGGCCGGATGACGCCGTGGTGCCAGTTGAGGCCCGAGGGTCAGATGAGGCCCAGGGGTCAGATGAGGCCGAGGCTGCGGACCGCCTCGCGCTCCTCCTCGAGCTCCTTGACGGAGGCGTCGATGCGGGCGCGGGAGAAGTCGTTGATCTCCAGGCCCTGGACGATCTCGTACTTGCCGTCCTTGGCGGTGACGGGGAAGGAGGAGATGAGCCCCTCCGGCACGCCGTACGAACCGTCGGACGGGATGCCCATGGAGGTCCAGTCACCGGCGGCCGTGCCGTTGACCCACGTGTGCACGTGGTCGATGGCGGCGTTGGCGGCCGAGGCGGCCGAGGACGCGCCGCGGGCCTCGATGATCGCGGCGCCGCGCTTGGCGACGGTCGGGATGAAGGTGTCGGCGAGCCAGGCCTCGTCGTTGACGACCTCGGCGGCGTTCTTGCCCGCGATCTCCGCGTGGAAGACGTCCGGGTACTGGGTCGCCGAGTGGTTGCCCCAGATGGTGAGGCGCTTGATGTCGGAGACCGGGGCGCCGGTCTTCTTCGACAACTGCGACAGGGCGCGGTTGTGGTCGAGGCGCGTCATCGCGGTGAAGCGCTCCGCCGGTACGTCCGGGGCGGCGGCCTGGGCGATGAGGGCGTTGGTGTTGGCCGGGTTGCCGACGACGAGGACCTTGATGTCGTCCGCGGCGTGGTCGTTGATGGCCTTGCCCTGCGGCTTGAAGATGCCGCCGTTGGCCTCCAGGAGGTCACCGCGCTCCATGCCCTTCGTGCGCGGGCGGGCGCCGACGAGGAGGGCGACGTTCGCACCGGCGAAGGCGACGTTCGGGTCGTCGCTGATCTCGATGCCGTTGAGCAGCGGGAAGGCGCAGTCGTCGAGCTCCATCGCGGTGCCCTCGGCGGCCTTCAGCGCCGGCGTGATCTCCAGGAGGCGCAGGTTGACCGGCACGTCCGGGCCGAGCAGGTGACCGGAGGCGATGCGGAACAGCAGCGCGTAGCCGATCTGGCCGGCAGCGCCGGTGACGGTGACATTCACGGGAGTGCGGGTCATGGCGATCTCCGTAAGACAGCTGGCGGTGGGGGTCCCTGCCCCTTGTGCTGGATTCCCTGCCGACGCCCTCGTCGATCGCCTCTCGATGATCGATCTCTTGGCATCAAGAGAGATCCGGCGTCAGGTTATCGCGCCCTTGCCGTCCTGGTACGCCGGGTGGGTGTGGCCCGGCCCACAAGGCCGCGCGGGGCGGCCGCCACCCCGGAGAGGAGACGTGGCGGCCGCCGTGGGGGGTGTGACCACTCCCGTGGGGGTACGGTGCGTCTGCCCTCCGGGGGGCGGGGCATTCCTGGTTCACGCCGGTTGTTTCGACCGCGCCTGGGCCACGGGCGGCCGTTTGGCGTCCGTCCCCCCGCCCACGCGCCCCGGGGGCTACTTCGTGCAGGTCGTCCCGCCTGCCTTCAGCGTCGCGCACGCCTTCGCCGCCGCCGCGTTCTTCACGGCCACCATGGGTGTGTACGCGTCCAGGTCCGCGTTCACGGTCCCGCTCTGGCGCGCCGCCGAGCCGGATCCGGTGATCGTTACCTTGTCCCCGGGCGCCGCCTGGGTGATCCGTGCCCACGCGGCCCCGCACGTCTTGCTGTACCGCACCTCGACGAGCGTCTTCGTCCCGACGGTCACCCGCGACGTGGTCCGGGCGAACTCGCCGCCGCACCCCATGTTCTCGGGGTCCTTGCCCGTGCAGTCGGCCCCGCTGCACTCGACCCCGGCGGGCAGGTCGGCCGTGGACTTCGTCGGCGCCGTGGAAGGCCCTGCCTTGCCGTCACCGTCGTCGTCCTTGCCGACGCCCGTGAGGAACACCGCCGCCGCGATGACGACGAGCGCCCCCACGATTCCCGCGAGGAACATCGCCAGCTTCCGCTTGCGCCGCTGTCCGTCGGGCGACTTCCCGTCGGCGCCGGGCCCGGCCACGGACCCCGGCCCGCCGCCCGCGTACACGGGCGGGACCGAGGACGTGGCGGCCACGGACCCGGGCGGCGCCGACGCCTCGTACGAACGCGACGAAGGCGTGGCCGGCGCCTGGGCGGAGGCCGAAGCCGAAGCGGCCCCCGCGCCGGCCCCGGAGCGGGAACCACCGGACCCGGTGGCGGGCGCGACCGGCGCCTGCGCCCCGTAGCGCACGCCCTCCGGCTCCCGCGCCACGGGCGGCACCGTCGGCGACACCCCGGCGGGCCCGGCCACGCCGGTCACGGCCCCGACGCCCCCGCGCGCCTTGCCCGAGCCCCCGCTCTCCTTCGGCGCCCGGGGCGACTTGGCGCCCTTGGAGCTGACCGGCGGGTTCGACGCCAGTTCGCCGAGCGCGGCGCGCGCCTGCGAGATACGGATGGCCTGCATCGTCATGTCGTGCCGCATCTCGGAGCGGCTCCAGGCGCGCTCCGCGAGCTCCCACATGGTGATGAGGTGCACCGGCGGCGTGCCGGTGACTTCGGCGAGCGCGACGATCGCGCCCTTGGGGGCGAGCAGCCGCCCGTTCAGATAGCGCTCCCACGACGTCTTGCTGTAGCCGGTCCGGTCGGACACCGCTGCGATGCTGAGACCGCTGCGGTCGACCAGCCTGCGCAGCTGGTTCGCGAACTCCCTGACCTGCGGGTCGAGCTCATCCGGTAGCGCCTTCCAACGAGGCATTGCTCCCCCTATTCCCCCCGTACGTGCCTGAACTGCCCCCGCGCGTGCTGCCGCTGTCCCGGACCCCCGGCGCACCGCGCACGGTCCGCTCGCCCCGGTCCTGAACTACCCAGAGGGATGCGCGGAGCCGGGATGTCAGTTCCCTGAATGGGAGCGCACGGGAGCATATGGGACAGAGTGTGCCCCGTCGCACGCCCCCGGTCCACGGCCCAGTGTCCCACCGTCGCCCCACTCCACGATGCGGAACCCCAGCTCCCGGGCCAGGACGTCCCGGAACCATCCTGAATGCGTTGGTTGGCCCTTTTGCGAGGTACTTCGGTGCCGAAGCATCGAGCACGGCAGCGCTGCGCCTCAGCAGCCGGACACCGTGATCGAACCACCTGAACCGCCAGTTCCGCCAGTTCCACCAGAGTGGAACCACCCTGCACCACCGCACCACCGAGCGCATTCACACCACCACACCACCAAGCTCGCCCGCACCACCGACCGCGCCCGCACCCGCGCCCGCACCGGCTCCTCGCCGCCGCCGTCGCCGCACCCCCAGCGCGACCCGGTTCGACCGACTGACGGCGGCGGCGCCCGGTGCGGTTCCTTCCGCGTCCTTCCGCGTCCTTCCGCGCGAGCCCTACTGTCCGTTTCGCCCTTTCCGGCGGGTGCCGTCTCGCATCCGTAGCGGGCCCGGAACAGCGTTGCGGAATGGTCACTTCCGTGCCACAGGGGCAAGGCTTCCCTTGCTGCGGGGATGGCGCGTCCATGACGCTTAAGGCGCACCGCGAGCCCCCGGGCTCGCACCGCGGAACGGCGGCGCCCGTCCTCCCACGGGGGAGAGGACGGGCGCCGTCTCACGTTCGCCACCTGCGCGTTCGGGCGCGCCTCGACAGGAAGGCGCGCCCTGGAGGCCGGTCTCGCCGAAGAGCAGGAGCACCCGGGCCGCCCTCGACCGAAGCCCTCCGAGCGCCGTCAGCGCGTGGCCCGATACCGTCGGGTAGGTTCACGCCCGCGCGCCGGGTGCGCCCCCTCACTTCCGCAACTCGCCCCACGTCTCCGGCCTGACGATCCCGTCGCTCACCAGACCCCGCTCCCACTGGAAGCGCCGCACCGCCGCCTTCGTGCTGTCGCCGTACACGCCGTCCGGCGCCCCCTCGCCGAAGCCGTGCCGCCGCAGCAGACACTGGACCTCGACCACCGCCCAGCCGCCGTCGCCCCGGTCGAGGATCGCGTCCCGGGTCCTGCTGTGCCCGGCGTACCGCACCCCGCCCTCGCGGCCGTCCTCGCACCCGTACCCGCGCCCCTTCTCGTAGGCGTACGCGCTGCTCACCTCGCCGTCGGCGCCCTCCCAGGCCCGGCCCGCGAGCAGGCCGCCCGCGAAGGCCGCGGCCACGGCGGTGTCAGCGGCCGGCGCGTCCCCGCAGGTCGGCGCGGGGGACAACCCAACTCGTCCCACCGGCCTGGAAGTTGACCGGTTCGGATCGGCAGAGTCGGTACCGCACGACAGCCGGTGCGGGCCTCCCGGACCGGCGGCCGGACCACAGCAACGGGGAGTTCAGAATGAGCAAGAGCACCGCGCCCACACCGTCGGAGCGCGAGCAGGACACCGGCTGGCGGGCGCCGTCCCGCCCGGGCGGCCTCGGCAGGTCCGCCACCGTGACCAACCACTGCGGCCGCACCATGCGGGTGAAGGTCGTCATCAAGTACGGCCCCGACTCGCGCTGCTTCACCCTGCCGCCCCGGCACTGGGCACGCTTCAACTGGACCTTCGGGTCGTACGACAAGACCGTGACCTGCTGACGGAGCGGTGGCCCCCCCGACAGGACCACGGCGCGCTGGCGGAGCGGTGGCCGCCGACCGGGCCACGGCCCGCCGACCGGTGCGCGCCGGGTCAGATGCCGGAGCCGCCCGGGGTCACCAGGCCCGTCTCGTAGGCGATCACCACCGCCTGAGCCCTGGTGTCCAGGTCGAGCTTGTTCATGGTGCGGTTCAGATGCGTCTTGACCGTCGCCTCGCTGATGTAGAGGCGGTCGGCTATCTCCGCGTTGGACAGGCCCCGCGCTATCAGCTTCAGGACCTCCAGCTCGCGGCCGGTGAGCGCGGCGAGGTCCGGCGGCGGCTCGCCGGCGGGGGCGGCCCCGGAACGTACCGCGAAGGCCTCCACGAGGCGGCGGGTGACGCTCGGCGCGAACAAAGCGTCCCCGCTGCCGACGGCGGCCACCGCGGCGAGCAGCCGCTCCGGCCCGGAGTCCTTGAGCAGGAACCCGGCGGCGCCCGCGCGCAGCGCCCCGTACACGTACTCGTCGAGGTCGAAGGTGGTGAGGACCAGGATGCGGGGCGGCGGCTCGGCGGCCTCGGCGAGGATGCGCTCGGTGGCCGTGATGCCGTTCATGCCGGGCATGCGGATGTCCATGAGGACCACGTCGGGGCGGGTGGCCGCCGCGAGTTCCACGGCCTCGGCGCCGTCGCCCGCCTCACCGACGACCTCGATGCCGGGGGCGGCCCGGAGCACACCGACGAGCCCGGCGCGGATGAGGAACTGGTCGTCCACGACGAGCACCTTGATTTGTGCCTGGTTCATTCGGTGGTGTCGTCTCCCGGCGGTGCGGCCCGAGCTGACGTCGGCAGGGTCAGCCTCACGGCGAACCCTCCCACGCTGCGCGGTCCGATGCTGATCGTTCCGCCGTAGAGCTTGGCCCGTTCGCGCATACCGATCAACCCATGTCCACCAGGGCTCCTCACTCTGTCCGGAATCACCCCCTCCCCATTGTCGGTGACGGACACCTCGATGTGGTCGCGGTGATAGTGCAGTTCGACGGTCGCGCTGGCCTGCCGGGCGTGCTTCAGGACGTTGGTCAGGGCCTCCTGCACCACGCGGTACGCGCACAGCTCGACGCCGGGCGCGATCGGCCGCGGCGTCCCCGTGACCCGGAACTCGACGGGCACCCCGCCCGCCCTGACCCGGTCCGTCATGTCCTCGATGCGGGCGAGGCCCGGCATCGGGGCGTCCGGGACCTCGCCGTCGTCGTCCTGGGCGCGCAGCACCCGCAGCATGCGCCGCATCTCCTCCAGGGCCTCGGTGCTGGTGCCGGAGATGGTGCCGAGCGCGGCGCGCGCGGTCTTGGCGTCGGAGTCGAAGACGAACTTGGCGAGCCCCGCCTGCACGGAGATCACCGACATGTGGTGGGCGACGACGTCGTGCAGCTCCCGCGCGATCCGCCCGCGCTCCTCCACGACCGCGTGCCGGGCCCGCTCCTGCTGCTCGGCGCGGGTCTTGCGGGCGAGTTCGGCGGAGCGCCGCGCCAGGTATCCCATCCGCCACACCAGGGCGTTGATGCCGAGGGCCTGCGCCGCCACCGACGGCACGGAGGCGTGGTCCTGGCTCACCAGGCTGCCGAGCACCCAGATCGCGGAGAGCAGCGCCGCGCACACACCGGTCGTGCGGGTCTGGCGTTGCAGGGCGACCGTGTAGAGGCACAGCATCGGCCCGAACGACGTCACCACGGGCCAGTAGCCGGCGAGGACGTACACGGTCCAGATCGCGTACGTCACGAGGCAGACGAGGAGCGGGGCCTTGGAGCGGAACGCGGTCGGCGCGATCACGAGCAGCGCGAGGGCGTAGCCCCGCAGGTCCAGGTCGCTCCAGCCGACCGCCGCCGCCTCGGGGCCGATCAACGCCAGCAGAGCCACTTGCCCGAGGGCGAGCAGCACGTCGACGGTGAACGGGCGGAGGCGCATCGCCGCAGCGTAGCCCGCATACCCGCCGGTATACGTCCATCGTCGGCCGTACCGCGGGAGTTGTAGACGGCGATCGCCTACGACCCGGGTCGTACGGCAACGTCAACCCGGCACGGGACGACGGGCGCTCCCGCCACCGCGTAAGTTCTTGCCCAGCACCACCACCCGCGCCGCCTTGAACCGGCGCGCCGGGGGAAGGGGGCGCGGGCCTGCAAACGGGGGTTTGCACGGGGGACCGGGCCTGCGCCCCGAACGCACAACTACAGACCACTGAGGCATGCGGCTTCGTGCAGGGGCGCACGGAGGAACGGGCCCGCAGCCGACCGCACCACCCCCTGCCCCCACGGCCAACGGCCCGTACTCTCCTGGCGAGTACGGGCCGTTGGTGTGTGCCGACGGAAGCAGCCCGTGGGGCCGCCCGCCGGCCACCGGCTAGCTGCTGATCGTGAAGTGCAGCGTGTCGTCCAGGAACGGGATCTCCAGCCACGGCTTCGGCTGCGCCATCATCGCGAGCAGCACGATCGCCAGGCCGAGACTGCCGTACGTCACCATGTCCGTGAACCGCGAGCGCACCGCCAGCATGCCGACGCGCGGCAGCCACCAGCGCATCACGGCCCCCGCGAGCAGCGCGAGCCCGATCAGTATCGTGCCGACGCGGAACGCGTCGAGGGCGGTCAGGAACAGCCCGAGGCCGACCAGGGACACCACGCTGAGCAGCGGCCACTGCCGCGCGGGCGCGGGCGCGTCCCCCGAGGCGGCGCGTCCCCCGCCCTCCGGCCGCGCGGTGTCCCGCGTGAACAGCGGGAACCGCCGCGACACCTTGCGGGGCTCGCCGTCGGGCCCGGGGGCACTGACGGCACCCTTGGCGGTGGGCTCACCGCCGACGTCGGGGTCACCGGACGCTTCGGGCTCGGCGCACGCGGCGGACTTGCCGGATGCAGCCGACTTGCCGGACGCAGCCGACTTGCCGGACGCAGCCGACTCGTCAGACTCAGCGAACCCGTCGGACCCAGCGGACATTTCACCCTCCGCCGCCCCACCGGTCTCCGCCGCCCCACCAGGCTCCGCCGACGCGTCCGCGTCCGAGGCCGCGGGCGCGCCCTTGGACGGATCCGCGGAGCCGTCCTTCGCCTCTACGTTCATGGGGTCACCCTTCCCCCGCTCAGTCCTCGGCGGCGGCACGTTCCGCGGCCTCGACGACGTTGACGAGGAGCTGGGCACGGGTCATCGGGCCGACACCGCCCGGGTTGGGCGAGATCCATCCGGCGACCTCGGCGACGGCGGGCTCGACATCGCCGACGATCTTGCCGTTGCCGTCCCGCGAGACACCGACGTCGAGCACGGCGGCGCCGGGCTTCACGTCCTCGGCCTTGATCAGGTGCGGCACCCCGGCCGCCGCCACGATGATGTCGGCGCGGCGCAGGTGCGCGGAGAGGTCACGGGTGCCCGTGTGGCACTGCGTCACCGTCGCGTTCTCCGACTTCCGCGTGAGCAGCAGCGGCATCGGACGGCCGATGGTGACACCGCGGCCGACGACGACGACCTCGGCGCCCTTGATCTCCACGTTGTGCTGCCGCAGCAGCCGGATGATCCCGTACGGGGTGCAGGGCAGCGGCGCGGGCTCGTTCAGGACGAGGCGGCCCAGGTTGGTGGGGTGCAGTCCGTCGGCGTCCTTGGCCGGGTCCATCAGCTCCAGGATGCGGTTCTCGTCGATGCCCTTGGGCAGCGGCAGTTGCACGATGTAGCCGGTGCACGCCGGGTCGTCGTTCAGCTCGCGCACGACGGCCTCGATCTCCTCCTGCGAGGCGGTCGCGGGCAGTTCGCGCTGGATGGAGGCGATGCCGACCTGCGCGCAGTCGCGGTGCTTGCCCGCCACGTACTTCTGGCTGCCGGGGTCGTCACCGACCAGGACGGTACCGAGGCCGGGCGTCACGCCCTTTTCCTTCAGGGCCGCCACGCGGGCGGTCAGTTCGGACTTGATCGCTGCTGCGGTGGCCTTGCCATCGAGAATCTGGGCGGTCATGCCCCCATCCTCGCGGATGAGCCCGCTCGCATACCAATCCGGGGGCCACCGCCGCCGCGCCCTGACCCCTCACGATTGCACTCGCACAACGTTCGGTGAGCTGGCTGGACAAACACAACGGCGCTGAAGAAGCATGTGGGCCACAGTGCCGCGGCCGGTGTCGGGGGGACCGACGCTCCTGTGAACGTTTCCTCCGCGCGTGCCGCGCCGTCCCCGCACGCAGTCCCCGACGGAGGAATCCCCACCATGAGCAACCCTTACGGGCCGCCGCCCCAGCAGCCCCAGTCCGGCCAGGGGCCCGGTTACGGCTACCCGCAGCAGCCCCCGCAGGGCGTGCCGCCGCAGGGCGGCTACCCGGGCCAGGGGTACCAGGCCTATCCCCAGCAGACCCCCGGCCAGTCTCCGTACGGGGCCTACCCACAGCCGCCCGCCGGTTACGGCTACGGCTACCCGGGCGGTGGCCCGACCGTGGCGTCCATGGGGCGCCGCTTCGGCGCCCGCCTCATCGACGGCGTGGCGTTCATCGTCGTCTTCGTCATCCTGATCGGAGCCGGCGCGGTCAGCGCATTCGACAAGGCACAGGACTGCGACCCGGGCAGTGTCAACTACGACTCCTGCGTCGACAACGCCGCCTCCGACCTGGCGGAGCAGTTCGGCGCCGTGTTCATCGTATTCGCCATCGTCGGCCTGCTCTACGAGTGGCTGATGACCATGCTGGTGGGCGGCACACTCGGCAAGCTCGCCGTCGGCATCCGCGTCGTCGACTCGGAGACCGGCCAGAATCCGGGCGCCGGCGCCTCGTTCGTCCGCTGGATCATCCCGATGGTCGGCGCCTTCGTCTTCATCGGCCAGCTCCTTGTCTACCTGTCCCCGTTCTGGGACAACTCGGGGAAGCAGCAGGGCTGGCACGACAAGGCCGCGAAGACGATGGTCATCCAGCGGTCCAACAACTGACCGGGCACTTCATCAACGCACGGGCGTGGCACCCTCGGACGGTGCCACGCCCGCGTCGTATGCGGCGCCGGGCCGCTCCGTGGCAGAGACCGCTCAGTGGAAGAAGTGCCGCGTCCCCGTGAGGTACATCGTCACGCCCGCCTTCTTCGCCGCTTCCACGACCAGTTCGTCGCGGACCGAGCCGCCGGGCTGGACGACCGCCTTGACGCCCGCGGCGGTGAGGACCTCCAGGCCGTCCGGGAAGGGGAAGAACGCGTCGGAGGCCGCGAAGGAGCCGCGGGCGCGGTCCTCGCCGGCGCGCTCGACGGCGAGCTTCGCGGAGTCGACGCGGTTGACCTGGCCCATGCCGACGCCGACGGAGGCGCCGTCCTTGGCGAGCAGGATCGCGTTGGACTTCACCGCGCGGCAGGCCCGCCAGGCGAAGGCGAGTTCGGCGAGCTCGCCCGGGGAGAGGGCGTCGCCGGTGGCGAGGGTCCAGTTGGCGGGGTTGTCGCCGTCGGCCTGGAGCCGGTCGGTGACCTGGAGCAGCGCGCCGCCGTCGATCGGCTTGACCTCGACGGGCGCGGACGGCGCCTGCGGGGCGCGCAGGACGCGGATGTTCTTCTTCTTGCTGAGGGCTTCGAGCGCGCCGTCCTCGTAGTCGGGCGCGACGATGACCTCGGTGAAGATGTCGGCGACCTGCTCGGCCATCTCCCGCGTCACCGGCCGGTTCACGGCGATGACGCCGCCGAACGCGGACAGCGGGTCGCAGGCGTGCGCCTTGCGGTGCGCCTCGGCGACGTTCCCGCCGATGGCGATGCCGCACGGGTTGGCGTGCTTGATGATCGCCACGCACGGGTCGTCGTGGTCGTACGCGGCGCGGCGGGCGGCGTCCGTGTCCGTGTAGTTGTTGTAGGACATCTCCTTGCCGTGCAGCTGCACGGCCTCGGCCAGGCCGCCGCGGCCGTCCGTGTAGAGGGCGGCGCCCTGGTGCGGGTTCTCGCCGTAGCGCAGCACGTTCTTGCGGGCGTGGGTGGAGCCGATGAACTCGGGGAAGCCGGAGTCGTCGGCGGCCGCGTAGTCGTCGGCGAACCAGGACGCCACGGCCACGTCATACGCGGCGGTGTGCTGGAACGCTTCTCCCGCGAGGCGCTTGCGCGCCGTCAGGTCGAAGCCGCCGTCGCGGACCGCGGCGAGCACCGCGTCGTAGCGCGCGGGGCTGGTGACGACCGTCACGGAGGGGTGGTTCTTGGCGGCGGCGCGGACCATCGAAGGGCCGCCGATGTCGATCTGCTCGACGCACTCGTCGGGCGTCGCGCCGGAGGCGACGGTCTCCTTGAACGGGTAGAGGTTCACGACGACGAGCTGGAAGGGCTCCACGCCGAGGTCGGCGAGCTGCCGCCGGTGGTCCTCCAGGCGCAGGTCGGCGAGGATGCCGGCGTGCACGCGCGGGTGCAGCGTCTTGACCCGGCCGTCCAGGCACTCGGGGAAGCCGGTCAGCTCCTCGACCTTGGTGACCGGCACGCCCGCGGCGGCGATCCGCGCGGCGGTGGAGCCGGTCGAGACGAGCTCGACGCCCGCCTCGTGGAGCCCGCGCGCGAGGTCTTCCAGACCGGTCTTGTCGTAGACGCTGATGAGTGCGCGCCTGATCGGGGCTTTCGTACCTTCGGCGGTGGCCGTACCTTCGGCGGTCACGGGATAACTACCTTTCGTCCCTCAATCGAGAAGCCGTCGCGGGCCAGGCGCCCCACGACGTCGACGAGCAGTCCTCGCTCGACTTCCTTGATGCGCTCGTGCAGCGCGCTCTCGTCGTCCTCGGCCCTGATCTCCACCACGCCCTGCGCGATGATCGGGCCGGTGTCGACGCCGTCGTCGACGAAGTGGACGGTGCAGCCGGTGACCTTCGCGCCGTACGCGAGTGCGTCGCGCACGCCGTGGGCCCCCGGAAAACTGGGCAGCAGGGCCGGGTGCGTGTTCACCGTGCGCCCGCCGAACCGGGCCAGGAATTCCTTCCCGACGATCTTCATGAACCCGGCCGAGATCACCAGGTCCGGCTCGTACGCCGCGGTGGCCTCGGCGAGCGCGCGGTCCCACTCGTCACGGGACGCGTAGTCCTTCACCCGGCACACGAACGTCGGCAGGCCCGCGCGCTCGGCGCGGTCCAGGCCCGCGATGCCGGTCCGGTCGGCGCCGACGGCCACGATCTCGGCGCCGTAGGCGTCGGCCCCGTGCTCCGCGACGGCGTCGAGCAGTGCCTGCAGATTCGTACCTGATCCGGAGACCAGCACGACGAGGCGCTTGGCCTTGGCCACGGCGGGGCCCTTTCTCGGGAGTGCTCTTTGTACGGTCGTACGAAGGCTTCGCACTCCCCGATACGGGGAACCCTACGAAGCGGCCGACCGTCAGCAACGATACCGGCACACCGGGCGGCCCCTCACGGGACGGGGGCGCGGCCGGAAGGTAGCGTCTGTGGGGGCAGCCGCCCGAACAGCCAGTAGCCAAGCTCCATCGCCGAGTTGCCCGGCGCCGCCGGGCCGCCGGGTTCCACACGACGAGTCTCTGCCCAGGGCCGAGCTCCACCAAGGGGAAGACGCACACCTGATGCCGGACCGCAGCCTCCGCCTCCCACCGTCCTTCGCGTACGGCCCGCCCCTCGCGGACGGCCCGTCCTTCGCGGCGGGCGCGTCCGGCTCGACACCTGGGAGGCGGGACGGGTCGACAGTGCTGCGGGACGGTGGCGGGCAGCCCTCGTCGCCGCCTCGGGGGTCCGAGGGCTCCGGTGATTCCGGCAGCTCCGGTGGAGCCAGTGGTTCCGGCAGCTCCGGCGGCTCCGGCGGTTCCGGTGGTGGCTCCTCCGAGGACAATCCGTTCGCGCCGCCGCCCGAGGGCGCGCCCGAGCGGCCGTGGCAGCCGCGGCGGCCCGCGGGCGGGTCGGGCGGCGACGGTTCCGATGGCTCCGGCGGCGACTCGCCTTGGGGCAGCCAGTGGAGCGACCGGCAGCCCGGGCGGTCGTCCGGCGGCGGCTTCGGCGAGCGCCCCGGCAGCCAGGGCCCCGAGGGTTCGGGATCCGGTTCGGGCGGCCAGGGCGGCGGCATGCGCTGGGACCCGACCGACCCGGCCCAGCGCCGTGCCCGCTACGCCCTGCTCTCCGGCATGTGGGCCTTCTTCTTCGCGCTGTTCGGCTGGCAGTACGTGGCGCTGCTGCTCGGCGCCCTCGGTCTGCACTGGGCCATCAGCGCCCTGCGGGCCAAGCCGAAGCTGCCGGACCCGACGGCCCCGGCGCAGGGCGGGACCGGGGAGAACGGCGCGGCCGGCGGGTCGCGGCCCGCGAGGGCCGGCGGTCGGCCGCAGACCACGGCGGCGATCAGCGGTCTGGTGACGGCCGCGCTGGCGCTGACCATGGTGCTCGCCACGTTCGCCGCGCAGCTGATCTACCGGGACTACTACACGTGCCGTGACGACGCCCTGACGAACCAGTCCCGCCAGGACTGCGAGGACATGCTGCCGAAGCAACTGCGTCCGCTCCTGACGGACCGGGACTGAGAGGCCACTGCCTGGTTCGGCACGGACGGCCCTCCCACGACCGCGTGGGAGGGCCGTCACCCGCTCGGGTCGCGGCAACGGCGTGGCAACGGCGAAGGGCCCCTCACTCGTGGAGTGAGGGGCCCTTCGCCGATGGAGCGCCCGGCAGGCCTTGCACCTGCATTTCCCATCGGATGATGGGCGTCTTTCCTTGGACCACAGACGCGCGACTCCCGTGCTGTGCACCGAAGTTACGCCAAGATCGTACACGAATTCCGGGGTACTGATCAACGCCGGTCGGGGGGGCGCGGGTCTGGGGCTCGGGGTCTGGGGCGCGGGGTCTGGGGCGCGGGGTCTGGGGCGCGGGCGCGCGTCGCGGTTGTGTGTCGCGGTTACGTGTCGTGGCTCGGGTCGGGGCCCGGGGCGGGGAGGAAGTCGTAGGGCTCGAAGGTCGGGGGCGGGGGCGGGGGCGGGGCGGGAGGCAGTGGTGGTGAGGGGAGGGCGTCGGGCGCCGAGTCGGCGGTGGGCGCCGCGCCCCCGATGGGAGACCCGTCCACGGCGGGCACCGCGTCGACGGCGGGCACCGCCTCGGCCTCCGGCGCCGCCTCCGTGCGGGCGGCCACCACCCCCGCCCCACCGCCGGACACCGCGCCTGCGGCCACCTCCCCCTCGACCGCCCCCCGTCCGCGCCGACGCCCGCGCCACCACCGCGCCCCCCAGCGCCCGGCACCGCGCTTCCTCCTGCCCCGTTCGTCCCGCTCGCCCAGCTCGACCCGCTCGACCTGCCCGCCCCGCCCGCCCCGTTCGTCCCGCTTCCCCGCCGCCCCGCCCGGCCCGGCCTCCGCCCTGTTCCGCTTCCCCTCCGCCCGCGACCGGGCCCGCAGCCGCAACCACCGCGCTCCCAGCGCCACCGGCACCCCCACCACACCCGTCCACGCCACCGCCGCCAGGCCCGTGAGCCACCACACCGGGCCGAACTCGGCCAGGACCTCGACCCCGAGCGGCCCCCCGGCGAGCCCCGCGAGCGCCGCGCACGCGCCGCCGCACAGCACCGCCGCCGTCCCGGCTCCCGCCGCTGTCCGCCCCGCCGACCAGGCGGAATCCCCGGCCGTCGCCGCCCGTGCCGCGAACCACCCGAGCACGCATCCGGCCACCACGGGCACCGCCACCACCGCCCAGGTCAGGGGCGATCCCGGGCCGGCATCGGGGACGGCCGCGAGCAGCGGGAACGGGGGCAGCATCGGGGCGGCGGCCGCGTCGAGCGGCGTCACGACCGTGCCCGCCCCCAGGACGAACCCGGGCCCGAGCCCGTACGCCGCCCCCCACACCGCGGCGTTCGGCACCAGCGCCAACGCCAGCAGGAGCACCGCGAACCGTCCCGACCAGCCCGTGGTCACCGTCAGGAACGACTCCCGCACCGGGCCGCCGTGCAGCACCACCGCGACCCCGACGAGCAGCGCTCCCCCGCCGACCAGGACCGCCGTCGCCGCGACGGCCGCCCGGCCCGCGCCGAGCACTCGTTCGCGTACGAAGAGACGACGTACCGCGCCGGGCACCGGCAGCGCGTCCGCCGCGCGCCGCACCGCGTCCGGGAGCGGACCGGGCGGGCGCCCGTGCGCCGTCCACACGCCGTAGGCGGCCGCCGCCACGGCGAGCGTCGGCACGTGCGCCGCCGCGCTCGGCCAGGAGGGACGCAGCTCGCCGCCCGCCGCGTACACCGCCGCCGCTGTCGCGACCAGCAGGTAGCCGCCGACCACGCCCGCCCACGCGGTGCGCACGCCGAGCGCGCGCCCCTCCGGGTCCGCCGCGTCCCGCGCCGCGCGGTGCACCAGCCAGGCGGGCAGGGCGAGCAGCAGCAGCGGAGTGAGACCCACCGGCGCGGGCACCCCGGAAAGGGTCTCGGTGCGGACCAGTTCCGTGCCGTGCGCGAGGAGCCACAGCGCGGCCGCCACGTGCAGCGCGCCCCCCGGTCCGCTGTCCGGGTACGGCGAGCTGATCCACAGGCCCATCACCAGGACCGCGAACGCGCCGAGCCCGAGCCCGGCGGCGATCGCCCCGCCGATGACGCAGGTGCCGAGGCCGGGTGCCGCCTGCTTCCGGTAGAGCGTGAGAGAACCAGAGTCGGTCATGTCGGTCACGCGGCCATGCTCCCAACGACACGCGCTTTCATCGGGTAACAGGCGAATGCCGGATGTGTCGCTCAAGATACGTTTATGTACTTTTTCGTGCGACGGATCGGCTAGTCATGTCCCAGAGCCCTGCCGTCCCGCTGCCGAACCCCAAGGAACGCCGCAGACTGCGCGAGGCGAGGTCGCTGACCCAGGCCGAGGTCGCCGCCCGCATCGGCGTCAGCCGGGAGACCGTCCGCGCCTGGGAATCGGGACGCACGCATCCACGGGGGCAGCGGCGGGTGGCTTATGCCCGCTTCCTGGCGGGGTTGGAGGAGGAGCGGGGGGCGGGGGTTCCGGCGGCGGAGGTGTCGGCGGGGGCCTCGGCGCAGGCACGGCCCGAAGCGCGGGTGGTCCGGCCCGAGGCGCAGGCTGCCCGGCCCAAGGATCAGACCCCGCCCGGAGCATGCGTCCGGCCCGAGGCGCGGGAGCGGTCGAGCGCGCCGACGCCGGCGCAGGTGCAGGCGGAGGCCGAGGCGCGGGCGGAGGAACGGGCCCGGGCCCGGGACCTGGCCGAGGCGCGGGCCAAAGCCGGGGCGGAGGCCAAAGCCGGGGCGGAGGCCGAGGCTGGGGCAGCCGCGTCGGCCGCACCCGAGGAGTCCCTGACCGCCGAAGCCGCCTTCGACGCCCTCTGCGCCCGCACCGCCCCCGCCCTCGTACGGCAGGCCTACGCCCTCACCGGCCGCCGGGCGCTCGCCCAGGAGTCCGTGGAGCGCGCCTTCCAACTGGCCTGGCAGCGCTGGCCCGAGGTGGCCGTGGACCGCGACCCGGCGGGCTGGGTGCGGGCGGCGGCGCACGAGTACGCGCTGTCCCCGTGGCACCGGTTCCGCCCGGCCCACCGCGCTCCGGACGTACCGCCCGCCGACAAGACGCAGCGCGCGCTGCTCGCCGCGCTCCTGGACCTGCCCCCTGCGCAGCGCCGCACGCTGCTGCTCTACGACGGCGTGGGGCTCGGCCTGCCCGAGACCGCGGCCGAGACGGAGGCGAGCACACCGGCGGCGGCCGGCCGTCTGCTGCACGCGCGCGAGGCCGTCGCGGACCATCTGCGGGCCGCGGACGAGCCGCCGGAGGTGCTGCACGAGCACCTCGGGGCGCTCGGCGGCACCGAGCGCCTACAGGTGCCGCGCCCGGCCCGCGTCCGGATCGGCAGCGAGCGCCGGGCCCGCCTGTGGACCCGCGTGGCCATCGCCTTCACGGCCCTGATCATCGGCGCCACGGCCCTCACCGTCCGCACGGCCCCCACCCGCTACGAGCCCCCGCAGTCCCCCGGCCGGGCCATCAGCGGCGTCCCCCCGAGAATGGGCCCGGGCCCCTTGTCCTACGAGGACGAAGTACTCCGCGAGAAGCTCCGCAAAGAACCCGCCCGAGGCCCGGCCCGCCTGGTCCCCACAGCCGAGTAGCGCCGCCGGCGCCGACCGCTGCTGCGCCGGGCACCAGCGCATCGAGCCCGACCGCTGGTGCGCCGGGCACAGCGAGGCAAGCCCCGCCCCACCCGGGGCAACGAAAGCGGGCCCGCACCCCGACGTGGGGCGCGGGCCCGCTTGCAGCGAGCGGAGGCGTCAGCCGGCCAGGATGGCCCGCGCCAGCTTCGCCGTCTCGGTGGGCGTCTTGCCGACCTTCACCCCGGCGGCCTCAAGGGCCTCCTTCTTGGCGGCGGCCGTGCCGGAGGACCCGGAGACGATGGCACCGGCGTGGCCCATCGTCTTGCCCTCGGGCGCGGTGAAGCCCGCGACGTACCCGACGACCGGCTTCGTCACGTTGGCCTTGATGAAGTCCGCGGCACGCTCCTCCGCGTCACCACCGATCTCACCGATCATGACGATCAGATCGGTCTCAGGGTCGGCCTCGAACGCGGCGAGCGCGTCGATGTGCGTCGTACCGATGACGGGGTCGCCACCGATGCCGACGGCCGAGGAGAAGCCGATGTCACGCAGCTCGTACATCATCTGGTACGTCAGCGTGCCGGACTTCGAGACCAGGCCGATGCGCCCGGGCTTGGTGATGTCGCCCGGGATGATGCCGGCGTTGGACTGGCCGGGCGTGATGAGCCCCGGGCAGTTCGGGCCGATGATCCGGGTCTTGTCGCCCTTGGACTTCGCGTACGCGTAGAACGCGGCGGAGTCGTGCACGGCGATGCCCTCGGTGATGACGACCGCGAGCGGGATCTCCGCGTCGACGGCCTCGACGACGGCGGCCTTGGAGAAGGCCGGCGGCACGAAGAGGACGGACACGTTGGCGCCCGTCTTCTCCATCGCCTCGGCGACGGTGCCGAAGACCGGGATCTCGGTGCCGTCGATGTCGACCGACTGGCCCGCCTTGCGGGGGTTCACGCCGCCGACGATGTTCGTGCCGTCGGCGAGCATGAGCTTGGTGTGCTTCATGCCCGTGGCACCGGTCATGCCCTGGACGATGACCTTGCTGTCCTTGTTGAGGAAGATAGCCATGGTGGTCTGAGTCCCTCGTCCCTTACTTCGCAGCCGCAGCGAGCTCGGCGGCCTTGTCGGCCGCGCCGTCCATGGTGTCCACGCGCTGGACCAGCGGGTGGTTGGCGTCGCTCAGGATCTTGCGACCCAGCTCCGCGTTGTTGCCGTCGAGGCGCACGACCAGCGGCTTGGTGACGTCCTCGCCCTTGGACTTGAGGAGTTCGAGGGCCTGCACGATGCCGTTGGCGACCTCGTCGCAGGCGGTGATGCCGCCGAAGACGTTGACGAAGACGGACTTGACGTCCGGGTCGCCGAGGATGATCTCCAGGCCGTTGGCCATGACCTCGGCGGAGGCGCCGCCACCGATGTCGAGGAAGTTCGCGGGCTTCACACCGCCGTGGCTCTCACCGGCGTACGCGACGACGTCCAGGGTGCTCATGACGAGACCCGCGCCGTTGCCGATGATGCCGACCTCGCCGTCGAGCTTGACGTAGTTGAGGTTCTTGGCCTTGGCGGCAGCCTCGAGCGGGTTGGCTGCGGCCTTGTCCTCGAGCGCCTCGTGCTCGGGCTGGCGGAAGTCGGCGTTCTCGTCGAGCGAGACCTTGCCGTCGAGGGCCAGGATGCGGCCGTCCTTGGTCTTGACCAGCGGGTTGACCTCGACGAGGAGGGCGTCCTCGGCGACGAAGGTGTTCCACAGGGTCACCATCGCCTCGGCGACACCCTCGGCCACGTCGGCCGGGAACTTCGCCTGGGCCACGATCTCGCGGGCCTTGGCGATGTCCACGCCGTCGACGGCGTTGACCGGGACCTTCGCGAGGGCCTCGGGGGTCTTCTCCGCGACCTCCTCGATGTCCACGCCGCCCTGCACCGACGCCATCGCGAGGAAGGTGCGGTTGGTGCGGTCCAGGAGGTACGAGACGTAGTACTCCGCCTCGATCTCCGGGGACAGCTCGGCGATCATCACCTTGTGGACCGTGTGGCCCTTGATGTCCATCCCGAGGATGTCCGTCGCGCGAGCGACGGCCTCGTCCGGGGTGGCGGCCAGCTTCACGCCGCCGGCCTTGCCGCGGCCACCGACCTTCACCTGCGCCTTGACAACCGACTTGCCGCCAAGCCGCTCGGTGGCCTCGCGCGCCGCCTCAGGCGTGTCGATGACTTCACCGGCCAGCACCGGTACACCGTGCTTGGCGAAGAGGTCCCTCGCCTGGTACTCGAACAGGTCCACGCGCGTCCGTCCCTTTTCAGTGATCTCGCGCCGCCGTGCAGCGGCTTCAGTCTCTGCGTGCTCTGCGTGGGCGTGCCGCGAAGGGCAACGTGACTGCGCTGTCACAAGGGAGGCGTAGCCGAAAGTCCGGTACGCGGCATGTCCGTCTCGCAGGTTATCGCCGTGGGACGTGCGTCCCTAAATCGCAGATCACATTTGCGCGGTGATGACGGTCACAGATCGCGTCCGCCGGGCGTGTCGGGCGGCCCCGGCACGCGCCGTTTCCGCGCGTGCCGGGGCCTGCGGGGCCTTCGCGCGGCTCAGGTCGTGAGGGGTGCGCGACCCCGGGGGTCGGCGTTTGCTGTTGTGATCACCGTCGCAGGTTTCTGCTGCCGTTGTGATCGCTACCGCGCGTGCCGGCTGCCGTTGTGATCACCGCCGGACGTGCGGGCGGTGGCGGCCACCGGACGTGCGGGGTGGTGGCGGCCGCCGGACGTGCGGGGTGATGGCGGCCACCGGCCGTGCGGGGCGGTCGGCGTCAGCCGTTGTACGTGGACTGGTACGCCGCGTCGTACACCGGCAGGCCCGTCGCGCCGCCGCCCGGCAGGTAGTCCGGGGTGACCGAGCCCGGCACGCCCCGCGCGCCGGTCAGGGCGTCTCCCGCGAGCGAGCCCGCGTCGGCGCCGACCGTGCCGGTCAGGTCCTCGGCGAACGGCCGCACGTCGGCGACCACCCCGCCCGCGAACGGGCGCACGTCGCCGACGGCACCCCGCACGAGCCCGTCGGCGCTGCCGCCGACACCGCCCACGACCGGGCTGACCTGGTCGGTCACCGACTCCACGAGCGGCTGCACCGACCCGACCACACCACTGGCGAACGGCTGCACGTCGTCGGCCACGACCGTCTGCGCGAACGGCGGCACGTCCGCGACGACTCCGCCCGCGAACGGCTGCACGTCCCCGACCACGCCCTGGGCCAGGTAGCTCGCGTCCCCGACGGCGCCGAGCGCGACCGGGACCACGCCGTCGACGGCCGTCCCCGCCACCGGCGGCAGCACGGAGTCCGAGACGCCGTCGACGGTCGGGCCCATGGCGGTGAGGGTGGATCCGGCGAGGTCCTGGGCGCCCTCGACGTTCCCGCGGCCCTCGACGCCGTCGAGCTGCGGGGCGAAGGCCGAGAGGGGGCCGAAGAGGTAGTCGATCTCGCCGGTGCCCGGCGCGTCGAGGTCGGCGGCCTTGCCCTTGGCGACCTCGGCCACCTTGCCCTGCGCGGCGTCGGCCACCTTGTCCTGGACGTTCAGCTTGTCCTGGACGTTCAGCTTGTCCCGGACCTGATCCCGGACGCCGGAGACGTCGAGCTGGTCGTCCACGCCGGAGACGGTGCCGCGCGCTTCGGAGACCTTGCCCTGCACCCCGGCGACAGTGCCCTGCACTCCGGAGGCCTTGTTCTGCACCCCGGAGACAGTGCCCTGGACGTCCCGCACCACGGGGGCCTTCTTCTGGACGTCCTTCTGCACGTCCTGCGCGCCCTTCTGGACGTCGCCGACCTCACCCTTGACGTCGGCGACGGCGTCCGACGCCTGGTCGGGCACGGCGACAGAGTGCGCGGGCAGTTCGTCCGCGCTGGCAACGGCGGAGCCGAGCGCCCACGCACCGGTGACACCGGCGGCTATGACAAGGGAACGGCGAATGTTCTCGTTCATGCGTAGTCGGATCCTTCGCATTCGTTCTGGCTGTGGAACCGGTCCTGTGACCGGCGGGCAGACCCGTGCCGCCCCCGCGCGGCAGGTCGAGCGGGGAACGGGCCGCCCTAGCCAGGGAATTCGAGGATGTCCCGGTGTCTGTCGCGCACCGGCGCGGCACCGGCCGCCGCGCCCGGCCCGGCCACGAGCCGGACCTCACCGCGGTCGCGCGAACCGACCGCGCCCACGTCGGCGTGACGCTGCGCACTCCCGTCACCCGCCGACTGCCCGCTCACGCATCCGCCCGGCCGCCCGGGCAGCGGAGCCCTCTCCGACCCACCGGTGCCGTACGCGCCGAACACCGCACGGTCGCCGCTCCGCACCTCGCCACCACGGAGCCCACCGGAGCCGTCGCCGTACGGCGAGGTCCAACTGCCATAGCCGTACGAGGAGTCCAGGCGCGGCCCGTACGCGGCGGCGCCCCGGCCCACGTCAGCGCGCCCCCGTCCACCATGACCGTCCTGGCGGTCACGCCGGGGCCGGTCGGCGTCGCCCGCGCCGTGCTCACCCACGACGTCGGAGGGTCCGGGCCGGGTCGCCCCGGCACCGCCGCCCCCGGCGCCCGGCCGCAAGGGCTCGGGCAGCAGGTGCCGCGGCTCGGGCAACACGCGCTGCGGCCCGGCGAGCAACGCCTTGGCCTTCGGCACGAGGGGGCCCGCGTCGGGCAACAGCTTTCGCGGCTCGACCGGCACCCGCCGGACCCCGGGCAGCACACGCCCGCCACCGGACAGGGCCTGCTTCGGCTCGGACAGGGCCTGCTTCGGCTCGGGCAGCACCCGCCTCGGCTCGGGCAAGGCTTGCTTCGTCGCCTGCTTCGGTTCGCGCGGCACCTCACGCGGCGCGGACTGTGCCTGAGTCGGCGCGGGCAGAGTCCGGGTCGGCTGCGGCGGCGTCCGGGGCGACGCGGCCAACGCCTCTGCGGGCGACGCACCTTGCGCAACCCGAGCCGCCTCGTCGACGGCATCCCGCGCCGGGCGTACCGCGGGCTCCGCCACGGGCCGCACCACCTCCCGCACCGCGTCCGTCACATCCGACGCGTCGCCGCCCTCGGCCGCCCGCGCCCGCTCCCCGCACACGAGGCCGAGGACGACGAGCCCCGCGAGCAGGACGAGCACCCGCAGCGCCCGCCGCCCGACGGCCGCGCGCACGAGGCGCGCCGCCGTACCGGGCTGAACGACCGCGGAAACCAAGGCGACAACGACCTTCCGTAGGAGAGCACCGCATGAGACCCGCCGCACCGGACCCGCACACGCCCCGCGGCACGGGACCCGAACGAGCCCCTCTCAACGCACCGCGCGACGGAGACGGCACGCGGAATCTGTCGCTCCGCGTGGGCGGGGCGTCGATACTCGCACGACAGTCCGGCCGCCGCGCAAGCCCCCTGTTACCGATGCGTATGCATGTCCGGTATGGGCAACGGCCTCTTCTCGATCGCCGCTGCCATCACGTCGGGGAAGAGGTCCGGCGTACACGCGAACGCGGGCGCGTCGAGCGCGGCGAGCGCCGCCGCGTGCTCGCGGTCGTACGCCGGTGTCCCTTCGTCGGACAGCGCGAGCAGCGTCACGAACTGCACCCCGGACGCCTTCATCGCCGCGACCCGCTTCAGCATCTCGTTGCGGATGCCGCCTTCGTAGAGGTCGGAGATGAGGACGACCACGGTCTCCGCGGGCCGGGTGATCTGCGACTGGCAGTACGCGAGCGCCCTGTTGATGTCGGTGCCGCCGCCGAGCTGCGTGCCGAACAGCACGTCCACGGGGTCGTCGAGCTGGTCCGTCAGGTCCACGATGTTCGTGTCGAACACGACGAGCCGGGTCCTGATGGACCGCATCGACGCGAGCACCGCGCCGAACACGGAGGCGTAGACGACGGACGCCGCCATCGAACCGGACTGGTCGATGCAGAGGATGACGTCCTTCTTCACCGACTGCGCGGCCCGCCCGTACCCGATGAGCCGCTCGGGGACCACCGTCCCGTACTCGGGCAGGTAGTTCTTGAGGTTGGCCGCGATGGTGCGGTTCCAGTCGATGTCGTGGTGGCGCGGCCTGCTGACCCGGGCGCTGCGGTCGAGGGCACCGGTGAGGGTGGCCCGGGTGCGGGTCGCGAGCTTCTTCTCCAGGTCGTCGACCACCTTCCGCACGACGGCGCGCGCGGTCTCCTTCGTGGTCTCGGGCATCGCCTTGTTCAGGGAGAGCAGCGTGCCCACGAGGTGCACGTCCGCTTCGACGGCGGCCAGCATCTCGGGCTCCAGGAGCAGCGCGGACAGGCCGAGCCTGTCGATGGCGTCGCGCTGCATGACCTGCACGACGGACGAGGGGAAGTACGTCCTGATGTCCCCGAGCCACCGCGCGACCGACGGCGCCGACGCCCCGAGCCCCGCTGAACGCCCCTCGCCCCGCGCCCTCCTGCCCCCGCCTCCGTAGAGCGCGGCCAACGCCCCGTCCATGGCGGCGTCCCGGCCGGTGAGCTCGCACCCGGTCCCCTCGGCGGCGTCCCCGCCCAGCACGAGCCGCCACCGCCGCAACCGCTCCTCCGCGGCAGGTCCACCCGCTCCGGCCACACCGTCCACGCCCACGTCCCCCATCACGCCACCCCCGTCAACGAGTTCCCACGCACCCCGGCGCCACGATCACCAGCGTCGAGTCCCAACAACAGCCCCACCACCGGGAGCACCGCGTCCGCGCGCCCCTGGTCCAGTTCCGCGGCGAAGCCGGACGCGCCCTCGACGAGCGGCACCGCCGCACCGGCACGCCCGGGCCCGCGCCGCACCAGCTCGCCCAACGTGCGGCGCACACCGGGCTCGTACGCCCCGAACGTGCGCCGCAGCAACGGCAGTACGTCGACGAAGGCGTCCCCCGAGACCCCCGCGAGCCACTGGTCGACGAGCCCGAGCAGCCGCTCGTCGTGCACGAGCAGCAGCCCTCCCCCGGCACCGCCCCCGAGGAACCCCTCGATCCACGCGGCGGCCTCCCCCGGCTCGGTGCCCGGCGACAGGGCAAGCCCCACGAACCGCGCGGCCTCCCCCTCGGCGAGCACCCCGTCATCCATCAACAGCCGAGCACACCGCCCCCGCACGCCCCCAGCAACCCGCTCCCCTCCGACAAGCCCTCGCAGAACCCCCTGCCACCGCCCCCGAACCCCACCAACCTCGTGTGAACCTCCAGCCCCCGACGCCGCTGCTGCCTCTGCGGCTGTGCCCACGGCCGCGGTCCCCGTCTCGTCCCACCGCAGCCCCGGCCCCCCTGGGCCGCCCCCGTCCCCGGACACCCCCGGCCGATCGGGTCCCCCAGGCCCGCCCGGTCCCCCCGGGGCGCCCACGCCGGCGAACTCCCCCAACAGCCCCACCGCCAGGTGGACCGCGTCCACATGCCCCCGCATGACCTCCGCGGCCTCCGCGTCGAGGCCCGCACACGCCGGCGGCAACCCCACGAACACCCGCTCGGCGAGCCCGAGGGCCACCTCCCCCAGCGCCCCGGTCCCCGTACCCCGCACGTCCCCGTACCGCAGCGACCGCACGAGCGCGGGCAGCGCCTGCGCCAGATGCCCCACGTCGGCGTCGAGCGCGGCCCGGTCGGCGAGCACCCGCATCACCACGGGCAACGCCCCGGGAAGGTCGGCCAGCAGGCACCGCTCGGCCAGCGCGGTCACGTCGGCCAGCGTCCCCGCGCCCACCGCGTCCGCCTCCGCCTTGGCGGTGGCGGCGGCCGGCACGGTGGTGCCCCACACCCCGGCCTCGGCGACCCGCACGGACAGCTCCGGCTCCCACCGCAGCCGCCAGCCCTCCCGGAACGTCCCCGTGCTCCCGCGCGACTCGACCGGCTCGCCCCAGCCGACGCCGAGCAGCCGCAGTCGGTGCAGCAGACGGCTGCGCGCCGCGTCGGTGTCCTTGCGGAGGTCAAGCTCCAACTCCCGCTCCAGCGCCTCCGGCTTGAGCCGCAGCCTGCGCTGGAGACGGGTGAGGTCACGCTGGAGCGGCACGGCGGGCGCCGCGTCCGGCACCTCGCCGAGGACGTCGCCGACGACCAGCCGGTCGTGCACCAGCGCGAGCGGCACGTCCGAGCCCTCGCACATCACGGCCCGCACGGCGTCCATCGTCTCGGTGAGCCCGGGCAGCGGCCGCCCCCGCATCACGGCGAGCGTCTCCGCGAGCCGCACCGCCTCGATGACGTGCGCGGACGACACGAGCCTGTCCTCGTCCCTGAGCAGCCCGGCGACCTTGGTCAGCCACC
This sequence comes from Streptomyces flavofungini, assembly GCF_030388665.1. Taxonomy (NCBI): domain Bacteria; kingdom Bacillati; phylum Actinomycetota; class Actinomycetes; order Kitasatosporales; family Streptomycetaceae; genus Streptomyces; species Streptomyces flavofungini. The sequence goes on from NZ_CP128846.1 coordinate 3,685,204, forward strand.
GCTCCACGGGCCGGTCGGGCGCGCCGAACAGATGCCCGTACCAGCCGGGCGAGTCGATGCCCGCCCCGTACCCGCTGTGCCGGGACAGCCGTCGGTGCGTCCACGGCACCCACGTCATGTCGACCTTGACCTTCGGCAGCCCCTTCAGGAGCGCGCGGTCGGCGGCCACGGTGGTCTTCCCGCGGAGCGCGGGCACGTGCCAGGCCCCGCACACCACGGCGACGTGCCGGGCCCCGAACTCCCGCTGCGCCGCCCGGACCTGGAGCCGCATGTACGCCTCGCGCAGCAGGTCCCGGTCGTGCCCGCCGCTGCCGTACGTCTCGCGCAGCGCCCCCATGGCCTCGCCGAGCGCCTCGAACGGCGCGAACACGTCACCGCCGCCCGCGCGGTGCTCGACGACGTCCTCCCACCAGCGCTCCGGGTCGTCGTACCCGGCGGTCTCTGCGAGCACCGCCAGCGGGTCGACGCGCACCGCCTCACCGGCCATGGTGGGCCCGTCGGCCGCCGGGGCCGCGTCGGTCGCCCCGTCCGGCTTCTCCTCCGTGCCCTTCGCTCCGTCCCCCTCCCCGCGCGCCAGCGTGTGCGCGGCCGGCAGGTCCATGAAGCGCACCGGCACCCCGCGCCGTACCGCCCACTGGATCGCCACCCACTCCGGCGAGAACTCGGCGAGGGGCCAGAACGCGGAACGGCCCGGCTCGTCCACGATGTGCGCGAGCAGTGCGACCGGGGGGCGCATGTCGGTCTCGGCGGCCAGCGCCACGAGGCCGTCGGCCTCCGGCGGGCCCTCGATCAGCAGCACATGGGGCTCGGCTGCTTCGAGAGCGCTCCGCACGGCCCGCGCGGAACCCGGCCCGTGGTGGCGTACGCCCAGCAGCAGCGGCCCGTCCGCACCCGCCGCCCGCGCGGTGGCCCCGCGCCCGGCGGCCGCACCCCCCTGGGCGGCCGTCATGCGCTCACCTCGCGGCAGGCGCGGTAGAAGTCCTTCCACCCGTCGCGCTCGCGCACGACCGCTTCCAGGTACTCCTGCCAGATCACGCGGTCCGCGGCCGGGTCCCGGACGACGGCGCCGAGGATGCCCGCGGCGACGTCGCCGGGCCGCAGCACGCCGTCCCCGAAGTGCGCCGCGAGGGCCAGGCCGTTGGTGACCACGGAGATCGCCTCGGCCGTGGACAGCGTGCCGCTGGGCGACTTCAGCTTCGTACGCCCGTCCGCCGTGACGCCGTCGCGCAGCTCGCGGAAGACCGTGACGACGCGGCGGATCTCGTCGATGCCGTCCGGCCCGGCCGGCAGGTCCAGGGAGCGGCCGATCTGGTCGACGCGACGGGAGACGATGTCGACCTCGGCGTCGGCGCTCTCGGGCAGCGGCAGGACCACGGTGTTGAAGCGGCGGCGCAGCGCGCTGGAGAGGTCGTTGACACCGCGGTCGCGGTCGTTGGCGGTGGCGATCAGGTTGAAGCCGCGTACGGCCTGCACCTCCTGGCCCAGTTCCGGGATCGGCAGGGTCTTCTCCGACAGGATCGTGATCAGCGTGTCCTGCACGTCCGCCGGGATGCGGGTCAGCTCCTCGACACGGGCCGTCATGCCTTCGGACATGGCCCGCATCACCGGGCTCGGCACCAGCGCCTCGCGGCTCGGGCCGTGCGCGAGCAGCCGCGCGTAGTTCCATCCGTACCGGATGGCCTCCTCGGGCGTGCCCGCCGTGCCCTGCACGAGCAGCGTCGAGTCGCCGCTGACCGCCGCGGCCAGGTGCTCGGACACCCATGTCTTGGCCGTGCCGGGGACGCCGAGCAGGAGCAGGGCGCGGTCGGTGGCGAGCGTGGTGACGGCGACCTCGACGATGCGGCGCGGTCCCACGTACTTCGGTGTGATCACGGTGCCGTCGGGCAGCGTCCCGCCCAGCAGATACGTCGCCACGGCCCAGGGCGAGAGCAGCCAGCGGGCCGGGCGCGGCCGGTCGTCCTGCGCGGCGAGCGCGGCGAGTTCGCCGGCGAAGGCGTCCTCGGCGTGCGGCCGCAGCGCCTGCCCGGCCGCCTCCTCCGACCCCTCCGCCGGCGCCTCCCCGGCCTCCCCGGCGGACGTGGCGGCCGACCCGGCCGACTCCACGGAAACAGACATGTGATCCCCCTCCAGATCCTGCGTGCGTCAGTGCCGCGGCGAGTGCGTCCGGGCAGCGGCGCCCCGTGACGACGGCGCCGCGCCGACGGCTCGGCCGCGATGTGTTCCACCGTGCACCACGCCACTGACAATCGCCGCCGCAACTCCCCTGACCTGCACGGACGATGAGCTCCAGGTCGAATGTCAGTGCTGGGACCTACCTTCGACTCATGACTCAGCAGGGGGTGCGCTGGACGGCGGACCAGGTGCTGGCACTGGCACCTGACGTCTCGTCACAGAAGGCGGGAAGCAGGCTCGGCATCGCCGGGCCGTGGTCGCGGGCGGGAAGTTCCGGCGAGGGGGCGGTGTGGGGACTGTGCAAGGGCAGCGGCAGCAAGCCGTACCAGACGGTGATAGACACGGCGGACGCGGCGGGCCCGGCGTACAAGTGCAGTTGTCCGAGTCGCAAGTTCCCGTGCAAGCACGCGCTCGGCCTGCTGCTGCTCTGGGCCGGGGACCGCGGCGGCGGGCAGGCCGTGCCGGACGGGGAGCAGCCGCCGGACTGGGCGCGGGAGTGGCTGGACACGCGCCGCGAGAAGGCGGCGGCGAAGCGGAGTTCGCCCGGCACCGCGCCTGCCGCCGGGGCCTCGGCCCCCGCTGATCCGGAGGCCGCGCGCAAGCGCGCGGAGCGCAGGGCGGAGCGGGTCACGGCGGGGGCCACGGAGCTGGGGCGCCGCCTCTTCGACCTGCTGCGCGGCGGCCTGGCCGCGACCGAGCAGGCGGGGTACGGCCTGTGGGAGGAGACCGCGGCCCGCATGGTCGACGCCCAGGCCCCCGGCCTCGCCGCGCGGGTGCGCGAGTTGGGTGCCGTACCGGCGTCGGGGCCCGGCTGGCCCGCGCGCCTCCTGGAGGAGTGCGCCCTGCTGCACCTGCTCACGTCGGGCTGGCTGCGCCGGGACGCGCTGCCCGACACGCTGGCCGCCACGGTCCGCTCCCGCACGGGCCTGCCCGCCCCCGCGCAGGGTGAGCCGCTGCGCGACAGCTGGCAGGTCCTCGCGCAGTACGACACCGCGGACAGCAAGCTGACCACGCGCCGCATATGGCTGCACGGACAGCGGTCCGGGCACACCGCCCTGCTCCTGTCGTACGGGGCCGCGGGCCGCGCGCCCGCCCTGGCGCTGCCGGTCGGCCTGGCCCTGGACGCCGAGTTGGTCCCGCACGCCGCGGACCCGGCGTCCCGGCAGCTCCGCGCCGACCTGGGCGAGCAGTTCGCGGCACCGGCCCCCACCACCGGCCACCCGCCCGGCATCTCGCCCGCCGAGGCCACCGCGCGGTACGGCGACGCGCTGCGCGACGACCCCTGGCTCGACACCTGGCCGGTCACCCTCGGCCGGGTCGTGCCGGTCCCGAACGGCCCGGACTGGCAACTGGCCGACGCCGACAGCGAGACGGCCCTGCCCCTCGCGCCCTCCGCCGCGTCCCGAGCCGGACTGTGGCGCCTGGTGGCCCTCTCCGGAGGCGCCCCGCTCACGGTATTCGGCGAATGCGGCCACCGCGGCTTCGCCCCACTGGCGGCGTGGCCGCACGCGACGGCGGAGACCGTACGGCTGTGAGGCCCGGCCACGAGTACTCGTACGCACAGAGGCCCGAAGGAAGCGAAAGGAGAGCGGAGATGCCCCCGTCCACAGCACCCGCGAGAACAGCGGAAGCAGCCGACCGGCACACCGCACCGCCCACGGCACCGGCGGCAGCAGGGCCACACACCCGCACACCCACCGCGCATGCCGAAGCCGCCGGGCCGTACGCCCGCACCTCCTGGGAGGAGCTGGTCACGGCCGCGCTCCTGGGCACCGACCGGCGCACCCCGCCGCTCCTCGCCCCCGGCAAGGAAGCTCCGGTGGCCCTCCTGGACGCGGCCGCCGTACAGACCGTGCGGCGCCGGGCGGGCCTGCGCCCCGCCCGCGCGGCCGAGCGCCCCGCGCCCGCGCCCGCGGACCCACGCCCGGTCGTCCCCGCGGCGGCCCGGCGCAGGCTCGCGACGCTGCTCGCCGACCACCCGAGCGCGAGCGGCGGCCGCCGGGGCACCGCACCCGACCTGATGGAACTGCTGCCCCAGTGGCTGGCCCTGGCCGGGGAGCGGGGCTTCACGGCACCCCCGGAGCTGCTGCCCGCCCTCCTGAACGCGGCCAGGGGCCGCACCGACCTGCGCCCCCAGGCCCTGGCCTTCGCGGGCCCGCGCGCCCAGTGGCTGGCCCGGTTCAACCCTGACTGGAAGTTCGCGCTGCGCGCGGCCCCGGGGAGCGCGCGGGACGTCGGCCCGCAGGACGAGGCGGACATCCGACGGCGCTGGCAGGAGGGCCTGTTCGCGGAGCGCGTCGCCCTCCTCGCCGACCTGCGCGCGCACGCGCCGGACGACGCCCGCGAGCTGCTGTCCGGCACCTGGTCGACGGAGCGCGCCGAGGACCGGCTGATGTTCCTGGACTCCCTGCGCACAGGCCTGCGCGCGGCCGACGAGCCGTTCCTGGAGCAGGCGCTCGGCGACCGGAGCCGCAACGTCCGTTCCACCGCGGCCGAGTTGCTGTCCGCGCTGCCGGGCTCGGCGCTCGCCGCCCGCATGGCCGACCGTGCCGCCTCCTGCGTGGCCCTGGACCGCACGGCGGGCCGGCCGGAGCTGACCGTCGAGGCCCCGCACGAGTGCGACGCGGGCATGGAGCGGGACGGCGTCGCGCCGAAACCGCCCGCCGGACGGGGCGAACGCTCGTGGTGGCTCGGCCAGTTGGTGGAGGCCGCGCCCCTGGCGACCTGGCAGCGCCGCCTCGGCGACCGCTCCCCTGCCGACATCGTGGCGCTCCCCGTGGCCGACGGCTGGCGCGGCGAGCTGCACGCCGCCTGGTGCCGGGCCGCCGTGCGCCAGCGGGACACCGGCTGGTCGCGGGCGCTGCTCGGCGCCCCGTCGTCACCCGACGCGGCCGGGCCGGGCGCGGTGTCCCTGGCGGAGCGCGCCAAGCTCCTCACCACGCTGCCCGCGGCCGAACGGGCCGAGTGGGTCGCCGGGTTCATCGACGCGCACGGCCTGTCGGAGGCGTTCCAGCTGCTCGGCGGGTGCGCGGTGCCGTGGGCGCCCGCGCTCGGCCGCGCGGTGGTGGACGCGCTGAACATCGCCCGGGACGCGGGCAGCTATCCCTGGAGCTTCAGCGGGGTGATGGGTCTCGCGGAGCGCTGCCTCGACCCGGCGGAGGCGGTCCGCCTGGACGCCCTGACAGCGACACCGGACGAGCCCGAGGACGCGTCGCCCGGGGCGGGCGGCTACTGGTCGGAGGCGTTCCAGCGCCTCGTCAGCACGTTGCGCCTGCGCGCGGCGATGCGCGAGGAACTGGGCGGTTGAGGCGTGGGGCCGGGTCCGGACAGGCCCTGGGGCCGCGTGGCGCGGGGGAGCGCACGGCACAGTCCCCCCGGCCCCACCGCCGCACCAGCCGCACCAGCCGCACCAGCCGCACCAGCCGCACCAGCCGCACCAGCCGCACCAGCCGCACCAGCCGCACCAGCGTCAACGCCCCTGCGGCGCCCGAAGTCCCGTCCCCGGGACAAACAAGGGCGGACCCCGGTGCCCACAGCACCGACGCCCGCCCCGAACGGCGAGAACCGCGAGAACGGCGAAGGCTTACGCTCCGGTCGGCTGCCGCACGTTCTCCCGTACCCACTCCACGATGGCCGTGGTCGTGGCCCCGGGCGTGAAGATCTCCGCGACACCCTTCTCCTTCAGGGGCGGAATGTCCTCCTCGGGGATGATCCCGCCGCCGAAGACCTTGATGTCCTCCGCGTCACGCTCCTTGAGGAGCTCGATGACCCGGGCGAAGAGGGTGTTGTGCGCGCCGGACAGGATGGAGAGGCCGATCGCGTCGGCGTCCTCCTGGATCGCCGTGTCGACGACCTGCTCGGGCGTCTGGTGCAGGCCGGTGTAGATGACCTCCATGCCCGCGTCGCGCAGCGCCCGCGCGATCACCTTGGCGCCCCGATCGTGACCGTCGAGCCCCGGCTTGGCGACCACCACGCGGATCGGACCGGCTGCCACACCCATCACTGCCTCCATGTACAGAAAGCCCTCTGCGGAATCCCGCCCGCACGGAAATCCAGCTGTCCCGGCACGGACACCCCGCGCCGCACCGGCCGGGTAGGTGAACGAACGTTATCTCCAGCATCGCGCAGCCCGCAGTTTCGTGGTGCAGAGCGAGGGGGAAATCACACGGTGGGACACGTTCGCTGCGCGCCGCTCCCGTGTTCACCCGGCACATGGGCCGGATCCGCCCCGGCATCCGGGTCGCATCCCACCCGGCGCCCGGGCCGCGTCGGGGGCCGCGCGAGGGGAGCCGCTGCGAGGCCGCCGCACCCCCGCGCCGTCAGCCGCACGGCGCGGTGGTGTCGGCGCGTCGCCAAGGAGTGCGCCGCGACGGGGAAGGCACGACCACTCCCGGCTTCCCACGATGAGCCACGGGGGACAGAGCCGCCTCCTGTGCGCCGACCGGGAGGTCGTCATGACGATCACGAGGGTCCAGCCCTTTCGCCTCTGCAGCACCCTGCTGCCCGCAAACCTCGCGGGACTGCCGCTCGCACTCCTGAAGGCGACCGCCCTCGAGTTCGTGATCCTCGCCGGACACCTCCTGCTGTACCCATCGGGCATCATCCAGGAGCGCAGGGCGGCGCCCCCGCCGCCACCACCGGACGCCCCCCGGCTGCCCGCGCACGACAAGCCGCCGGTGCTGCTCCTGCACGGCTTCATCGACAACCGCTCCGTCTTCGTGCTGCTGCGCCGCAATCTCGCCCAGCACGGCAGGCAGCACTTGGAGTCGCTCAACTACTCGCCGCTGACCTGCGACATCCGCACCGCCGCCGAGCTGCTCAGCCGCCACATAGAGGAGATATGCGAGCGCACGGGCCATGACCGCGTGGACATCGTCGGCCACAGCCTCGGCGGACTCATCGCCCGCTACTACGCACAGCGCCTGGGCGGCGACGCCCGCGTCCGCACCCTCGTCACGCTGGGCACCCCGCACTCGGGCACCCGGGTGGCGCCGCTCGCTGACGCGCACCCGATCGTGCGCCAGATGCGGCCGGGCTCGGACGTGGTGGCGGAGCTGCGGGAGCCCGCGCCCGGCTGCCGTACGCAGTTCGTGAGCTTCTGGAGCGAGCTGGACCAGATCATGGATCCGGTCGAGACGGCCTGCGTCGACCACCCCGACCTGATCGCGCAGAATGTCCGCGTCTCCGGGATCGGCCATCTCGCCCTGCCGGTGCACCCCGCCGTGGCGACGGCCGTCCGCCAGGCCCTCGACCTCGCGGCACCGGGCGCGCCCCCCGCCGCGTCGGCCGGCGGCCTCACGGTGGCCTGAGTCGCACCGGTCAGCAGCCGGACGACCGGCTCCGGATTCCGGTTCCGCGCGGCCCGATCCGGACCCGAACCCACCCCTCACACTCGAACGAACCTCGAACACAGAGCCAAAGCTGTGCCCACAGACCGCCGAAAGGCGGCCGAATGCCCGTTTCCGGCGAGCAGGAAACCTGGCGAAGATTGTCGCGCCCGCGTACCGCCGGGTACAGTCGCGGCACTGCTCTGCCAGCCCATGCTGTCGAGGCGAAAGAGAAGTTGGTGAACGACCGTCACCCGTCGGAGACCCCCGCTCCGGCCTCGGCACCCGACGCCGACTACGCCCCCTATGGGTCCTACGACCAGCAGGGCGCTCAGCACGTCGGCCTCACCGGGTACGACGGCTACTCCACCGACTCCTTCTCCGCCACCGGTTTCAACGCCCCTGGCGGCTATGACGCAACGGGCGGCTTCGATACTTCCGGTTCCGGTTTCGCCGTCCCCGGCGGGGGCTTCGCGACCGACCCGCTCTTCGGCGACCTGCCCGGCGACCACGACACCGGCCAGTGGTCCACGACCGGCACCCAGCAGACCCTGACGTACGACGCGTACGCCGCCCAGCCGGGATACGACACCGGCAGCCATGACACGGCCGCCTGGGGCGCCGGGTTCCAGCCGTTGTCGGACATTCCCTCGCAGCCGGGCCCCGCCTCCGGCGCCACCTGGGACGCCACCGCCTGGAACGAGTCACCGGCGACCGGCCAGTGGGCCACGCAGGTCTTCGACACCGGCGCGTACGACGCCACCGCCTGGAACTCCAGCGGCCACGACGCGTACGACACCGCGCAGCACGACGCCTATGAACCCGCGCACCAGCACGACGCGTACGGCGTCCCCCAGCAGCACGACGCCTTCGAAGCGCGCGACACTGCCTACGATCCGCAGGATGGTTACGCCGCCCAGGACCCGTACGAGACCGCAGCCCTGAGCGCCGAGGCGTACGCCTCCGGCGACCCGGCGTACGACAGCGACGACGCCACGCACGCGTTCCTGCCCGACGAGGCCCCGGACGACCGGCTCGGCAGCGTCGAAGCGGGCGCCGAGCACGCCGAGTACGGCGACCGGCCCGACAACGAGCGCGCCACCGACGACGACCACGCGCCGGTGGCCCGCACGGAGCGCTCGCGTTCCGCCCGGTCGGCCGTGCCGCGCGGCCGGTCCCGCTCGCGCCGCTCCCCCGCCAAGCGTTCGGCGCTGTTCACCATCGCCGTGCCGTCGGCCTGTGTGATGGGCGTCGCCGGTGTGGCCGCGGCCTCCGTCAGCGGTCTCGGCGGGGGCGACGACGGCAAGGACACCCAGGCGTCCGCCCCGGACCCGGCGACCGTGAAGCCGTCCACCGCCAACAACAAGCTCGACACGCAGTTGGCGAACCTCTCCGCGGACGCGGGCGACTTCGCGGACCGCGCGAGCCGCACGCAGGAACGCATCGACCTCAAGGCCCAGAAGGTGGCCGCGCACAAGGCGGCCGTCGCGGAGGCCGCGCGCAAGGAGCGGCTGCGGCCGAAGTTCTCCCTGCCGGTCGCGCAGCGCGGCCTGAGCGCCTACTACGGCCAGGCGGGCGTCAACTGGATGTCCGCGCACTCCGGGATCGACTTCCCGGTGTCGTACGGCACGGAGGTCAAGGCCGCCACGGACGGCACGGTCTCCACGAAGTACAACAGCGCCTACGGCAACATGGCGATCGTGACCGCGAAGGACGGCACGGAGACGTGGTACTGCCACCTCTCCACGCACAAGATCGCGAGCGGGCCCGTGAAGGCGGGCGAGACCATCGCCTTCTCCGGGAACTCCGGCAACTCCACCGGCCCGCACCTGCACTTCGAGGTCCGTCCGGGCGGCGGCTCGGCGATAGACCCGCTGTCGTGGCTGCGCAGCCACGGACTCGACCCGACGTAACCCCGAGCTCGACCCGACGTGGCCTGAAGGCACGACGCGAGCCCTCCGTGCCGGTGTGCACCCCGAAGGGTGCAACTCCAGCCCCCGTCGCTGGAGTTGCCCCTAGAGTGTCTCTCTTACTCCGGGTGAGGGCTACAGCTTTTCCACCGGCGCGTACCTCAGCAGGAGCCGCTTCGGCTTTTCCGCCCCGAAGTCGACCGTCGCTTCGGCGTTCGCCCCGGTGCCCTTCACGCCGACCACCGTGCCGAGGCCGAACTGGTCGTGCGTGACGCGGTCGCCGATGGCGAGCGACACCACCGGCTTCTCCGACGCGCGGCGGGTGGCGAAGCCCTGGGCGCCGCCCGCGCGGGAGCGCGACGACGACAGCGAGGCGGCGACCCCGGCGGCGGGCCCGGACGACGCGGGCGCGCCGACGGATCCCGTCCGCTTCCAGTCCAGATGGGTCTCCGGGATCTCCTCGAGGAAGCGCGACGGCGGGTTGTACGACGGCTGGCCCCAGGCGCTGCGCAGGGAGGACCGGGTGAGGTACAGCCGCTCCCGCGCGCGCGTGATGCCGACGTACGCGAGGCGCCGCTCCTCCTCCAGCTCCTTGACCTGGCCGAGGGCGCGCATGTGCGGGAACACGCCGTCCTCCATGCCGGTCAGGAAGACGACGGGGAATTCGAGGCCCTTGGCGGTGTGCAGCGTCATCAGCGTGATGACTCCGGAGCCGTCGTCGTCCTCGTCGGGGATCTGGTCGGAGTCGGCGACCAGGGCGACGCGCTCCAGGAAGTCCGAGAGGGACCCGGCGGGCGCGGCGCCCTCCGGGGCCTCGGGAGCATCGGCGGCGGCCTCCGCTCCCGCCCCCTGGGCGGCGTTGTTGTCCTGCTCGAACTCCAGGGCCACGGCGGCCAGTTCCTGGAGGTTCTCGATCCGCGTCTCGTCCTGCGGGTCGGTGGAGGACTGGAGCTCGGCGAGGTAGCCGGTGCGCTCGAGGACCGCCTCCAGGACGACGGCGGGGCCCGCGCCGGACTCGACGACGGTGCGCAGCTCCTCCATGAGCGTGTTGAAGCGGCGCACGGCGTTCGTGGAGCGGGCCGCCATGCCGTACGCCTCGTCGACGCGGCGCAGCGCCTGCGGGAAGGAGATCTTCTCGCGCTGCGCGAGGGCGTCGATCATCGCTTCGGCGCGGTCGCCGATGCCGCGCTTCGGCACGTTCAGAATGCGGCGCAGCGGGACGGCGTCCTCGGGGTTGGCGAGGACCCTCAAGTACGCGAGGACGTCGCGGACTTCCTTGCGCTCGTAGAACCGCACACCGCCGACGACCTTGTAGGGCAGGCCGACGCGGATGAAGATCTCTTCGAAGACACGGGACTGGGCGTTCGTGCGGTAGAAGATCGCCACGTCGCCCGCCTTGGCTTCGCCGGCGTCGGTGAGGCGGTCGATCTCGTCGGCGACGAACTGGGCCTCGTCGTGCTCGGTGTCCGCCACGTACCCGGTGATGCGGGCGCCCGCGCCCGCGTTGGTCCACAGGTTCTTGGGGCGGCGGCTCTCGTTGCGCTCGATGACGGCGTTGGCCGCGGTCAGGATCGTCTGCGTGGAGCGGTAGTTCTGCTCCAGGAGGATCGTGGTCGCGTCCGGGTAGTCCTCCTCGAACTGGAGGATGTTGCGGATCGTGGCGCCGCGGAAGGCGTAGATGGACTGGTCCGCGTCACCGACGACGCACAGCTCGCCAGGGTCACCGCCCTCCCCGGAGGGGCCCACCAGCTCGCGCACGAGGGCGTACTGGGCGTGGTTGGTGTCCTGGTACTCGTCCACCATCACGTGGCGGAAGCGGCGGCGGTAGTGCTCGGCGACGTCCGGGAAGGCGCGCAGCAGGTTCACCGTCGTCATGATCAGGTCGTCGAAGTCGAGGGCGTTGGCCTCGCGGAGGCGCGACTGGTACATCGCGTACGCCTGGGCGAGCGTCTTCTCGAAGCCGTCGGCGGCCTGGGCGGCGAAGTCCTCCTCGTCGATCAGCTCGTTCTTCAGGTTCGAGATCTTGGCGCTGAAGGACTTCGGCGGGAACTTCTTCGGGTCGAGGTCCAGGTCACGGCAGACCAGGGCCATCAGACGCTTGGAGTCCGCGGCGTCGTAGATCGAGAACGAGGACGTGAAGCCCAGCTTCTTGTACTCCCGGCGCAGGATGCGCACGCACGCGCTGTGGAACGTCGACACCCACATCGCGCCCGCGCGCGGGCCGACGAGCTGCTCGACGCGCTCCTTCATCTCGCCCGCGGCCTTGTTCGTGAACGTGATCGCGAGGATCTGGCCGGGGTGCGCGCCGCGCTCCGCGAGGAGGTACGCGATGCGGTGGGTGAGCACCCGCGTCTTGCCGGATCCCGCGCCCGCGACGATGAGCAGCGGGGAGCCCGCGTGCACGACGGCCGCGCGCTGGTTCTCGTTCAGGCCGTCGAGCAGCGCCGCCGGGTCGATCGCGGGGCGGGGGGCACCGTCGCGGTAGTACGCGTCCCGGGGTGCGGGCGCGTCGAACTTCCCGTGGAACAGGTCGTCCGGAATGGGTTCCGGAGCGCTGTCCTCGGGCGGCGGCGGGGGCTCCTCGTCGTGGCCCTGCGAGGGCTTGAGGTCCGCCAGGAAGCTGTCGTCAAAGAGGCTGCTCATCGCCTCCCGAGTCTAGGCGGCCCCACTGACAACCCGCCCCGGGTTCCGCGAGGCCGCCCGGAGCCCGCCCGGTTCTCGGCCACGCCCGCGCTCCGCGCCCGGCCCGTCACGCTGTGCCACGGTCCCGGCTCCGCGCGCCAGGGCGGCGCCAAGGGCCTCGGAAAGTCACGAAAATGTATCGGGCATATCGAACATCATCCTTCCCTCGCGCCACGGGAGTTGGCTAGCGTGCTGCGCGGGCCGCACGTCCCCCCACCGGCGATCCCCGCCGGTCCCGCGCGGCCTCCGCCGAGTCCGACGCGTTCGGAGCCGGGGACCCACCACGTTCTTTGGGGTGAATCCGTTCCGTACGGCGTGCGGAACGGTAGGGCAGCCTTCCGAAGCAACCGCCCGAACCCGACAGCTAACCCGGTAGGCGGTCCACGGAAGGAGTCGCCAGCTTTGGCGTCGCACCGCAAGCCGCGCAGCCGCTCAGCCCTCGTACGCACGACCCCCGCCCTCGGCATCACGACCGCCGCCCTGACGTCGGTGGCCCTGCTGTCGCAGAGCGCGAACGCCGCGCCGTCCGCCCCCGCCGAGCCGGGCAAGCCGAGCCTCGAAGAGGTCCAGAAGAAGGTCGACGACCTCTACCAGCAGGCCGGGGTGGCCACGCAGAAGTACAACTCGGCCAAGGAGCGCACCGACAAGCAGCGCAAGAAGGCCGACCGGCTCCTGGACGACATCGCCAAGCGCACGGACCGGCTGAACGAGGCCCGGCGGGAGCTGGGCTCCTTCGCCGCCGCGCAGTACCGCACCGGTGCCGTCTCCGAGACCGCCGCGATGATGCTCGCCGACGACCCCAAAAGCTTCTTCGACCAGAACCACCTCGCGGACCGACTCACCAGCCGCCAGAAGAAGGCCGTCGACGACTACCAGACCCAGCAGGTCGCGGCGACCAAACAGCGTGCCAAGGCCACGAAGAGCCTGAAGTCGCTGCAGGACTCGCGCGACGACCTCCGGACGAGCAAGCAGACCGTCCAGACCAAGCTGACCGAGGCCCGCTCGCTCCTGTCGAAGCTGACCGCCGAGGAGAAGGCGCGGCTCGCGGCGATCGAGAAGCGCAAGGAGGAGGCCGCCAAGCGCAAGGCGGCCGAGCTGGCGCGCAAGCAGGCCGCCGAGGAGCGCGAGCGGAAGGCCGAGGAGGCAGCCGAGCGACGCGAGCGGGAGCGTGAGCAGGGTTCGGGGTCCGGTTCGGACTCCGGGGCGGACAACGGTTCCGGGTCGGGCTCGGGCTCGGACACGGGGTCCGGCTCGGGTTCGGACGCGGGTACGGGCAGCGGCTACGCGGCCAAGGCCGAGAAGGTGATCGCCTTCGCCGAGAAGCAGATGGGCAAGCCTTACGTGTGGGGTGCCACGGGGCCCGGCTCCTACGACTGCTCCGGGCTCACGCAGGCGGCCTGGAAGACCGCGGGGATCTCGCTGCCCCGCACCACCTGGGACCAGGTGAAGGTCGGCACGACCGTCCCGACCTCCCAGGCCAAGCCGGGTGACCTGGTCTTCTTCTACGACGACATCAGCCACGTCGGGATCTACATCGGCGACGGCAAGATGATCCACGCCCCGAAGCCGGGCGCGAACGTCCGCGTCGAGTCGATCTACTACATGCCGATCCACAGCGTGGTCCGGCCCGCGTGAACCGTTGCCCCTCTGCGCGCAGCGTGCGTAAACCGCTGTCTACGTAGAGGTACGAAAAAGCCCCGCACGCGTGCGTGCGGGGCTTTTTCATGTCACTCCTGCCGCTCCTGTGCCTCCTGTCACCCCTGTCAGCGGACGTTGATCACGTCCAGAGCACCGCGATGAAGATGTTCGCCGTCGTGAGGCCGCCGACCGCCCCGAACATCCCCTTGTCGACCTTCTCCTCGTCCCGCTTCACGTACACGAGCCCGAGAATCACGATCAGCAGCGCGAGCTTGATGCCGATCTTGAGGTTGTTGACCGTGTTGTCGTCGGCCTGGTTCAACCCGACGAGGGCGACACCAGTGATCAACATGGTCAACGCGCCGTGCAGCATCGCGGGGCTGAACCGGGCCGCGCCCTCGCCCATCGCCTTCATCTGGGTCAGGAAGCCGCCCAGGAGCGAGGCGATGCCGATGATGTGCAGGCCGACGAAGAGATGGATGAGTACGTCCATGGGGCGGAGCCTAATTCCCGGCCCCGGGCTCGGTCCGGGCGGGGCCATATCACCCGCCGCGGGGAACGCGGGCCACAAACGCCACCTCGGTCACGCGGGCCGCGAAACCCGCCACCGCGCCCCGGCACGGCCGCTCGTATCCGTTCACTCGGCGCCACTCATCCGTCGTTAGCGCACATCGGGTCACGAACCGGTGACGGTCAGGTTTAGCGTCCTCTGCCAGGTGACCGGCTCCCCACCGCCGCCCCGTCCAGGGCGGCAGTCGGCCACCTCCGCCGAAAGTCCGACGGCGTCCCGCTCCCCTGTGCGAGCGCCGTCGGACCGGCACTCCAGCGGCATCAGGCGCGGCGGCACCGGTGAGGGCCCCGGCCACAAGGAAGGACGTGGAGCCTCCGTGGCAGCGCACCGCAAGCCCAAGCAGCGCTCGCTCAGCGGCCATACGGCCCGTACGGCCGCCACCCTCGCCCTCGCGTCGGCCGCCACCGCGACCGCCTTCGAGGGCACCGGACACGCGGAACCCCGGCTCACTCCCAGCGAGGTGAAGGACAAGGTCGACGAGCTCTACCGCGAGGCCGAGGTCGCCACCGAGAAGTACAACGGCGCCAAGGAGAAGGCCGACAAGGCCGAGCGGTCCCTGACCGACCTGCGCGACGAGGCCGCCCGCAGGACCGAGAAGCTCAACACGGCCCGCCAGGGCCTGGGCGCCCTGGCCGCCGCGCAGTACCGCACCGGGGCCGTCGACCCGTCGGTGCAGTTGGCGCTCTCCTCCGACCCCGACGAGTTCCTCGAACGAGCCTCGCGCGCCGACCGCGCGGGCCACCGCCAGGCCGCCACCGTCACCGACGTCCGCCACCAGATCCGTGAGCTCGACCAGCTGCACACCGAGGCGGACGGCACGCTCGACGACCTCAAGTCCCGCCAGGCGGACCTGCGGAAGCACAAGAAGACCGTGACCGGCAAGCTCGCCGAGGCCAAGCGGCTGCTCGCGCGGCTCACCAGCGAGGAGCGCGCCCGCCTCGCCGCGGACGGGGCGGCCGGGGACAGCGACCGGGCCTCGCGCGAGGCCCCCCGCGGCCCCGCCCCCGGTGCCTCCAAGGCCGTCGGCTCCCGGGCCGCGGCGGCCGTCTCCTACGCCTACAAAGCTCTCGGCAGCCCCTACGTCTGGGGCGCCACCGGCCCGAACGCCTTCGACTGCTCCGGCCTCACCCAGGCCGCGTACCGCGCGGCAGGCGTCTCCCTGCCGCGCACGACGTACGCCCAGATCGACGCCGGCCGACGCGTCTCAAGGGCCGAACTCCAGCCGGGCGACCTGGTGTTCTTCTACTCGGGCATCAGCCACGTCGGCCTCTACGTCGGCGACGGCAAGATGATCCACGCCCCGAACCCGAGCGCGCCGGTGCGGCTCGCGCCCATCGACCAGATGCCGTTCGCGGGGGCCACGCGGGTGGGGTGAGCCATCCTGTCGTGGGGTGAGCCACCCCGTCCGTGGGTGATCCACCCGTCCGTGGGGTGGCCGCGCTGGGCCGTCCGATGCCCCGCCGTCAGACCAGGCGCCGCGCCGTCGCCCACCGCGTCAGCTCGTGCCGGTTGGAGAGCTGGAGCTTGCGCAGCACCGCCGAGACATGGGACTCGACCGTCTTCACGGAGATGTAGAGCTGCTTGGCGATCTCCTTGTACGCGTACCCCCGCGCGATGAGCCGCAGCACCTCGCGCTCGCGCTGCGTGAGGCGGTCCAGGTCCTCGTCGACCGGCGCCGCGTCCGTCGACGCGAACGCGT
Organism: Streptomyces flavofungini; assembly: GCF_030388665.1. Classification (NCBI taxonomy): domain Bacteria; kingdom Bacillati; phylum Actinomycetota; class Actinomycetes; order Kitasatosporales; family Streptomycetaceae; genus Streptomyces; species Streptomyces flavofungini. Next base: position 3,701,203 of record NZ_CP128846.1, read on the forward strand.
CCAGGACGAAGCCCGCCAGCCGCGGCGAGAACACCGCGTCGCCCTCCTGGACCCGGAAGATCGAGTCGACCAGGTCCGTGCCGGTGATCGTCTTGGTGACATAGCCGCGGGCACCGCCCCGGATGACCCCGATGACGTCCTCCGCCGCGTCCGACACCGAGAGCGCGAGGAACCGCACCGGGGCCTCCGCGTCCGCCATCAACGGCGCGCACCGGCGCAGGACTTCGACCCCGCCACCGCCCGGCAGGTGCACGTCGAGGAGCACCACCTCGGGGCGCGTCGCCGTGATGACCGTGACCGCCTGGTCGACGTCGGCGGCCTCGCCGACCACCTCGACGCCCGTGCGCTCCGTCTGGCCGATCTCCGCCTGCACGCCGGTGCGGAACATCCGGTGGTCGTCGACCAGGACGACCCGCACACGCCGCCCGGCCTCGGCCCCGGCCCCACCCGCCTCGCCGCCCCGCTGGGCGTCGGCCTCCGCCGGTCCGCCCGCTTCGGTCGCGTCGCTCATGTCGCCGCCGTCCTCTCCATCTCCAGCTCGACTTCCGTGCCGCCGCCCGGCACCGCGCGCAACCGCGCCGTACCGCCGTTCCGCTGCATGCGGCCGATGATCGATTCTCGTACGCCCATGCGGTCGTCCGGCACGGAATCCAGATCGAAGCCCGGACCGCGGTCCCGCACCGACACGAAGACCGTCTCCCCCTCGACTTCGGCGAAGACCTGCACCGCGCCGCCCTCGCCACCGTACTTGGCGGCGTTCACCATCGCTTCCCGCGCGGCCTGCATCTGTGCCGTCAGTCCCTCGTCGAGCGGGCAGTCCCCGACGACGACCACCTCGATCGGGACGCCGTGCTTGTCCTCGACCTCCGCGGCGCTGCGGCGCACGGCCTCGGCGAGGGTGTCGGGCTCCTCCGCCTCGTCCTTGCCGGTGCCCTCCGGCTTGTACAGCCAGGCGCGCAGGTCGCGCTCCTGGGCGCGGGCGAGACGGCGGACCTCGCTCGGGCTTTCCGCGTTGCGCTGGATCAGGGTCAGGGTGTGCAGCACCGAGTCGTGCACGTGCGCGGCGACCTCCGCCCGCTCCTGGGCACGGATGCGCATGAGGCGCTCCTCGGAGAGGTCCTGCGACATCCGCACGAGATAGGGGCCCGCGAGCAGCGCGATGCCCACGAGCACGGCGAGCGCCGCCTGGAGCGCGGCCCCGAGGTCGGACGCGGAGCCCCGCAGGACGAAGATGCCGGACACGCCCACGCCCACGAGGACGACCCCGGCGGCGGTCCGGGCGATCGTCAGCGTGCGCCGTCTGCGGCCGACCTCCATCCAGCGGGCCCTGCGGGCGTTGTCCGCCTGGCGCCAGACCAGCGCGACACCGGCGGCGACGAGCAGGGTCGGCCACAGATAGGCCTGAGTCGGACCTTCCAGGTCGACGCTGCCGACGAAGACCATGACGATGACGACCATCGCGAGCAGCGCGACGATCTGGCCCTTGTCCGGCTTGCGCGCGACCAGCTTGCGGCGGCCGTCCGGGGAGGTCTCGGTGGACACCACGGCCGGTCGCTGGGCGCCGCCGACCCCGCCGACACCCAGGGGCACGAAGAACCAGAACGCCGCGTACAGCAGGGCGCCCAGGCCGTTGTCGAGGAACAGGCCGATGAAGATGATCCGCACCCAGATCACGGGCAGCCCGAGATGGCCCGCGAGGCCGCGCGCGACCCCGCCGAGCAGGCGGCCCTCACCGCTGCGATAGAGCTTCCGCAGCGGCCGCTCGTCTTCGATGGGTACAGCTGCGGCTTCCGGCATGTGTCCGATGTTCACACGCGGGCGCGGGTGGGGGCATCAGGGTCGAGCCCCGAGACTCCCCTGATCTCCCGGCCGACCCGCCGCTGTCCCTCGGCCGACCCGCCGCTGTCCCTCGGCCGGTACGGCGCTGGTCCCTCGGCCGGTACGGCGCTGGTCGCCCGGCCGGTCGGCCGGAGCTCACGCCCGGGTTTCCCGGGCCGTCCCGAGATGAGGTCAGGGCTCTGGGCTCCGGGACGGTCAGGGACGATTTCAGGGTCGGGCCAGGGTTGTCCCGGCTGCCGCGGCGGGCGTCCGGCCGTCACCATGGAGCCATGACAGATCAGCAGCCCGCGTCGGGCCCGTCGGCCCCGCCGCACGAGACCGCCACCGCCACGGCCGCGGAGCCGGGCGGTCCGGAGGCCGTGCGCGAGCCCAAGCTCCGCCGCGACCGCCGGCACCGCAAGCTGGGCGGCGTGTGCGCGGGGCTCGGGCGGCACTGCCAGATGGACCCGGTGATCTTCCGCATCGGCCTGGCCGTGCTCGCGATCACCAGCGGCCTGGGCCTGGTCTTCTACGGCTTCGCGTGGCTGTTCGTCCCCTATGAGGACGAGGAGGAGAACGAGGCCCGCCGTCTCCTGACCGGCCGCGTGGACGGCCCCGCGCTGACGGCCGTGCTGTTCGCCCTGGTGGGCTGCGGCGTGTTCCTGACCCTGTTGAACAACAGCGACGCGCTGACCTTCGCCGCCGTCCTCGCCCTGCTGCTCGCGGGCGCGGGGTATTGGTCGCAGCACCGCGGCGCCCCCGACCCCGACCCGGTGGCGGTCCAGGCCGTGGCGGACGCGCCGCCCGAGACCCTGGCCCCGCCGGTGACGGGCGGCCCGTCCTGGTGGCGCGACCCCCTGACGAAGGGCACGGGACCGGAGGGGATGCCGAAGTACTTCTGGGGCCCGGACCCGGTCGTGGTGGAGTATCAGCCGGACGCCCCCCACTCCCCCGCAGGCCGGCGCCCGCCTGCCCCCGAGCCGACGGGTCCGCGCGGGCCGCGCTGGCTCGGCGGCTGGGTGTTCGTCGCCGCCGTCCTCGCGGCCTGTCTCGGCTCGGCCCTGACCTGGGAGGACCACCCGCTCGGCACCAGCCTGCAGACCGGCCTCGCCTGCGCGCTCGCCGTGCTCGGCCTCGGCATCGCGGCCAGTTCCTTCCTCGGTCGCACGGGCGCGGGCTCGATCGTCCTCGCGGTGATCACCGCGGGCCTGGTCGCCGGTGCCGCGGCCCTGCCGAAGAACATCACCACGGACTGGATACGCACGGACTGGCGTCCGGCCACCACGGCGGACGTCCGTCCGACCTACGAGATGGGCACAGGCGTCGGCACGCTGGACCTGAGCCGGATCGACCTCGGCAAGGACCAGACGCTGCGCACGGGCGCGGAGGTCGGCGCGGGCCGTCTGAGGGTGATCGTGCCGAGCGACGCGGAGGTGCGGCTGCGGGCCGAGGTGGGCGTCGGCGACATCCAGTTGCCGGGCGACAAGAGCAAGGACGTGGACGTGGAACCGGGCAAGGAGAAGTCGGCGACCCTGGCCCCGCCGCGGGGCGCGAAGGACGGCGGCACGATCGAGCTGCGGCTCGAAGTCGGCGTCGGACAGGTGGAGGTGGAACGTGCTGCGTCATGAGTTCCAGCCCGGCAGGCTGGTGGCGGGCTTCTTCCTGACGGCGGCCGGTCTGGTGTACGCGGGCGACGCGGGCGGGCTGTGGGACACCCCGTGGTTCGCGATGATCCCGATCGTGGTGGGAGGCCTGTTCCTCGCGGCGGCGACGGCGGCCGTGGCCCACGGCATACGCAAGGCGCGGCGGCCCCGCGCGAAGGGCTCGGGCCGTCCGGCGGGTGCCCCGGGCCGTCCGGCGACGGGCCCGAGCAGTCCGGCGGCCTGGCCCTCTCCGGACAGCGCGAAGCCCTCGGCGGCCACCGGCACCCCGGCGGGCCCCGAGGCCAAGGCACCGGCCACCGGCTTCGGCGCAGCACCGGACACGGCCTCGGGCACGGGCACGGCCTCGGACACGGGCACGACCTCAGGCACGGGCACGACCCCAGGCAGGACCCCGGACAGGGGCGCTGACAAGGCCGCTGACAGGCCCTAGCCCAGCCCGAGTCCTCTGGAGTTGCGGCGTTCGGCGAGCCAGGCGTCGACGGAGAGGTAGGACGCACCGGCGAGGATCAGGGGCAGCCAGGCCATGAGGTACGGAAGGTCGTTGCCGTAGTAGTAGGGCTCTTCGTGCCAGCTCATGGTCAGCCAGAGGCTGAGGGAGATCAGGGCGCCGCCGAGCGCGGCGATCCGGGCGAAGAAGCCGATCAGGATGCCGATGCCGACGGCGAGTTCACCGAAGGCGATGGCGTAGCCGAAGCCGACGGGGCTCTTCAGGGCCAGGTCGACGAGTTCGGGGAAGGCGGCGAGGTCGCGGACGCCGCGCATGGTCTCGCCGATGGACCCGGTGCCCTTCGCCTTCATGAAGGCGCTGTCGGTGATCTTGTCGAGGCCGGCATAGATGAAGGTGACGCCGAGGAAGACCCGTAGGGGGAGCAGGGCGTACCGGGTGGCGTTGTCGCGCCAGTCGTTCCGCCTGGCATAGCCGCTGTGGCTGTCCGTGCGCATGCCGTGAGCCATCGTGTCCGCCGCCTCTCCCGCGCCTCGGCCGTTGCCCCGTCAACTGACCATACGTACGAGAGGGAGTCGCTGCTCAGTGGCGTGCGGCGGTTTCCTCGAAGGCTTCCGGGAGCCCGCTGAGGGGGCGGGGTTCCGGGGCACTCGGGAGGGGGATGTACATGCGTCCATTCGGAGCGGTCCGGGTGGCCGGGCGAAGTGTGCGGGGAGCGGTCCGGCGTGCGGTGGTGGTGCGGGTCGGTCAGTCGGTGACGTCGATGGTGCAGCGGTTGGTCTCGACGCCCGCGGCGGTGATCACTTGGACGTCGACGCGGCCGGGTTCGACGTCGACGGGCACGGGGACGGTCAGGACGGCGTCCGTGGGGTTGGTGAAGCCGCCGGGGACGGGCACGAGGGGCACGTGGACGTGGACGGATCCGATGCGGACGGCCATCTTGGCCAGTCGGTCGGCGCTGCCCGCGCCGGGCGGGACGAAGCCGGCGCCGCGGATCTCGATGTCGTCGCCGGTGCGGATCGGGGCGTCCAGGTCGCCGGCCTCGCGGGAGCGGACGACGGAGAGGATGACGGGCCTGCCGCCCTCTGCGTACTTGCCGGCCAGGTACGTCGCGGCGGACACGAGGACCAGCAGGGCGAGACCCCACGGCAGGTCGGGCAGTTGCTCGGGGCGGCGCGCGAGCCGGACGGCGACGAAGACCACGGCGACGGCGCTGACGAGGACGTACTGGGCGTCGGCGAAGTGGCCGCGACCGGCGTCGTCGGTGAGCAGGTCGGCGGCGCGCGGCCGGTCGGCGCGGACCTTCTGGAGCCGCTGGGCGAGGACGCGCAGGCCGACGACACGGCGTACGAGCACGGCGACACCGCAGACGACGGCGAGGACGGTCACCAGGCCCGCGGCGCGGGCGAGCTCGAGGCCGTCCACGAGCTCCTCGCGCGCGTCGTGGCCGGAGGCCGCGGCGAGTTCGCCCGCGAGGACGAGCACGGCGAAGACGACGAACAGCACCCAGCAGGCGGCGACCGCGCGCGAGGTGGAGAGCCGGTTGTCCTCGCCGATGACGGGGGCGATGACGCCGCCGCGGGCGCGGTGCAGATACGCGGCGCCGCTCAGGGCCACGGCGACGACGGTCGCGGCGAGCAGCCCGGCCGTGCGGGCCGTGGTCCAGCCCGTGCCGACGGCGGTGAGGGCCTGCACGAGCAGCAGGACCAGCACGCCGACCCAGACCACGGCGAGCGTGCGCGGCCACAGTCGGGTGAGCCAGGCCTGGCCCTCGGCGCGGCCGCGCTCGGCGACGTTCCGCGCGGACTGGGTCAGCTCGTCCGACACCCACTGGCGGGAGGCGCCCGCGGAGTGGACGACGGCCGCGGGCACGCCGTGCCCGGCCGCCAGCTCGTCGCGCTTGGCGAGGAACGCGGCCACGGCGCGCCGGTGTCCCTCGCGCGCCCCGTGCGGGGAGTCGCCGCACACGCAGCCACTCCCGTGCGCCCCCTGCCTGGCTTCCTGCACCGCCACCGCGTACGCCGCCTTCCCCACCCTTGACCCAAGTCACCGCGGGATGCGCGTCCGGATCTTCGTTCGGTCGCGTGTCCGTGAACTTCCTTGCGGTGTCTGGGAATTGTGCCGCACGGACGCCTGTGCGTGTTCCGCGGGTCAGGTCAGCGGGGGTGGTCCGGCGGCGCGCTGGTTGACGCCGCGGGCGGGCGGGCACGCGTGTGCGGGCGGCGGGGCGGGTTCAGGCGAGCAGGTCGGGCTCGGCGCGGGTGATGTCCTGCCACAGGGGCTGGTAGTTGATCCAGGCCACGAGGTCGCCGCCGAGCTGGTCGCGGGTCTCGACGGCCTGCTTGTGCCCGATGAGGACCGGGCGGCCGGCGGCGCGGGCGGTGAGCTGGATCTGGCAGGAGCGTTCCATGGAGATGAACCACCAGGCGGCGGCGTCGACGGAGCCGCCGACGGTGAGCAGCCCGTGGTTGCGCAGGATGAGGGCCTTGTGGTCGCCGAGCGCGGCGGCGATGAGGCGTCCTTCGGCGGCGTCGACGGTGACGCCGGTGTAGCCGTCGTACAGGGCGTGGCTCTCGTAGAAGGCGCAGGACTCCTGGGTGAGGGGGTCGAGGAGTTCGCCGAGTGCGGCCAGGGCGCGGCCGTGCGTGGAGTGGCAGTGCGCGACGGCGACGGCGTCGGGGCGGGCGCGGTGGACCTGCGCGTGCACGGTGAAGGCGGCCTGGTTGACGTGGTGGCGGCCCTCGACGACCTGGCCCTCGGCGTTGGCGAGGACGAGGTCGCCGACGGTGACGTGCCGGAAGGGCATGCCGAAGGGATTCACCCAGAAGCAGTCGTCGTACTCGGGGTCGCACGCGGTGATGTGACCCGACACCCCGTCCTCGTAGCCGAGCCGTCCGAAGATCCTGAGGGCGGCGGCGAGCCGTTCCTTGCGGTGGCGCCGCTCGTCCTCGGGCGTCTCGTGCGCCGGCGGCATCGCGAACTGCAACCGCTCGACGGGTATGGGTGTGGGCGCCTGCATGTGTCCTCCGTCCCTGGCCGTACGGAGCGGAAGTTACCGCCGGTCAGCGCAGGAGAACAGGGGTCTCCTGGGAAGGGAGCGCACAGTCCGGCGCGGGGTGCCGCGCACGACGGGCATCGAGGTGCGCTTCCTGCAACGGCGAGCTGTGGCTCGGGATGATGCCGAACTCGCTGAAGGCGCTGGATCCGCGCCGCGATCCGCGGTTCGCGGCGCAGGCGGATCCGGGGGCGGGCACGGGGATGGCGGGCGGCGACGTACGGATCGCGGGGCGGGCGGTCGAGGTGCGGGACGGGCAGACGGTCGCGCTGTACGTGGACGAGGTGGAGCCGCCGGACCCGACGGAGTTCCCCCTGTTCCGTACGGAGCTGACGGAGGTCGTCCGGACGTCCATCGAGGAGGAGAAGTACCTGGCGGTGCAGGTCTGGAAGCCGGGACGGCCGCTGAAGAAGACCAGGAGGACGTGAGAACGCCGGTGCCGCCGCCCGGCTCGTGGGCGGCGGCACCGGCGTTCAGGCCGAAGGGGCCGACAGGGCCGTGGGGACTACTCCCACTCGATGGTGCCCGGCGGCTTGCTCGTGACGTCGAGGACGACGCGGTTGACGTCGGCGACCTCGTTGGTGATGCGGGTCGAGATCTTCGCGAGCACGTCGTACGGCAGGCGGGACCAGTCGGCCGTCATGGCGTCCTCGGAGGAGACCGGGCGCAGCACGATCGGGTGGCCGTAGGTGCGGCCGTCGCCCTGGACGCCGACGGAGCGGACGTCGGCGAGCAGCACGACCGGGCACTGCCAGATCTCGCGGTCGAGGCCGGCCGCGGTCAGCTCCTCGCGGGCGATGGCGTCGGCCTCGCGCAGCAGGTCGAGGCGGTCCTTGGTGACCTCGCCGACGATGCGGATGCCGAGGCCGGGGCCCGGGAAGGGCTGGCGCTGGACGATCTCGTCGGGCAGGCCGAGCTCCTGGCCGACCATGCGCACCTCGTCCTTGAAGAGCTTGCGCAGCGGCTCGATGAGCTGGAACTCGAGGTCCTCGGGGAGGCCGCCCACGTTGTGGTGGGACTTGATGTTGGCGGTGCCGGTGCCGCCACCGGACTCGACCACGTCGGGGTAGAGCGTGCCCTGGACGAGGAACTCGACGGGCTGGTCCCCGGGGGCCTCCGCGACGATCTCGGCCTGGGCCTGCTCGAAGACGCGGATGAACTCGCGGCCGATGATCTTCCGCTTCTCCTCGGGGTCGGACACCCCGGCGAGCGCGGAGAGGAACCGCTCCTGCGCGTCGACGACCTTCAGCTGGACGCCGGTCGCCGCCACGAAGTCCTTCTCGACCTGCTCCGTCTCCCCCTGGCGCATCAGGCCGTGGTCGACGTACACACAGGTCAGCTGGGAGCCGATGGCCTTCTGGACGAGGGCCGCGGCGACCGCGGAGTCGACGCCGCCGGACAGGCCGCAGATGGCGCGCTTGGAGCCGACCTGCTCGCGGATCGCGGTGACCTGCTCGTCGATGACGTTGCCGGTGGTCCAGGACGGGGTCAGGCCCGCGCCCCGGTACAGGAAGTGCTCCAGGACCTGCTGGCCGTGCGTGGAGTGCATGACCTCGGGGTGGTACTGGACGCCGTACAGCTTCTTCTCGTCGTTCTCGAAGGCCGCGACCGGGACGACGTCCGTGGACGCCGTGACGGCGAAGCCCTCGGGGGCGGCGCTGCACGCGTCGCCGTGCGACATCCACACGGACTGCTCGTCCGGGGTGCCCTCGAAGAGGGTGGAGCCGGACTTGGAGACGTGCAGGGGGGTGCGGCCGTACTCCCGGGCGCCCGTGTTGTCGACCGTGCCGCCGAGGGTCGTCGCCATCAGCTGGAAGCCGTAGCACATGCCGAAGACGGGGACTCCGGCCTCGAAGAGGGCGCGGTCCACCGACGGGGCCTGCTCGGCGTACACCGAGGAGGGACCGCCGGAGAGGATGATCGCCGCGGGGTTCTTGGCGAGCATCTCGGCAACCGGCATGGTGCTCGGCACGATCTCGCTGTAGACCCGGGCCTCGCGGACGCGGCGGGCGATGAGCTGGGCGTACTGCGCTCCGAAGTCGACGACCAGGACGGTGTCGGGGGCGGCGGGGGGCGCTACTGGCACGGTTTGCCTTCCGGCGGTGAGCAAGAGGGTGTGTCCGTCGATTCTAACGGGGGTCGGGGGGTGGGCGTCTGGTGTGGTTGTTCGCCCCCTCTGACCCCTCCGCCCTCTCTGACCCCTCTGTCCCCGCTGTCCCCGCTGTCTCCTCCGCCCCTCTGCCCCCCGCCCCTTCCCGTCCCGTTCCAGGGGCCGCGCGCTCCGGGCCCCCTGTCGCGCTGCGCGCTCGTCCTCGGGCGCCGGACGGGCCGGGACGGCCGGCATGGGCAGAGTTGGGGGGTGCCGGGCGCGCGCACGGGGTGCGTACACTGGGGCCCATGTTCACGCACTCGACCTTCGTCTTTACCTATGGCATCCGGCTCGCCGGCTGCCATGGTCGAGCTGCTTGACGTAACGCCAAGCGACTTCCCAGGCGCCCCGGGCCGACAAGGCCCGGGGCGTTCTGTTGTTCCCGGGCACTGCCGTCCCGGGGCTCCGCCACCCGACCAAGGAGCCCCACCACCATGAACGCCGCCATTCCCGCCACTTCCGCCACTCCCGCCACGACGCCGACCACCGCCGCCGAACAGACCGGCGCCCGCACCCCCGAGGCCGCCGAGCTCATCGGCGGTGCCCGTGAGCGCATCGACGCCCTCGACGACCGGATCATCGGGCTCGTCCAGGAACGGATGGCCGTCTCCGCCGTCATCCAGGAAGCCCGCATCAGCTCGGGCGGGCGGCGCGTGAACCTCTCCCGCGAGATGGAGGTTCTCAGCCACTACAGGGACGCCCTGGGCAAGCCCGGCACCCAGCTCGCCATGACGCTCCTCGAGCTGTGCCGGGGCCGCGTCTGAGCCCTGGCCCCGCCCGGCCAGGGCGTGGGCGGGCCCTGGCCGGCGGGGCCGAGCTCCTTCGGAGCCGTGTCGGAGCCCTCCCGGAGCCCTCCCGGAGCCCTCTCGGAGCCCTCTCAGCGACACACCCGCCCCCGGCGGAAACCGGAACCACTGCGCCACGGACCTGAGTTCGGATCCCTTCTCACCCGTACGGCGCGTGACCGGTTCCCGACGGACTTCGTTGGTCCCGATGTCCGTGCCAGCCAGGGGCGGGCCGCAAGAACCACGCGTGGCTCCGCTGGAGCGATGAGGCGTACGCGCATCGCGTACGCCGTGGGACCTCGCTCCAGAGAAGTGACCGGACGGCAGGGGACAGCAGCCCGGTCACCCAGGGAACGGTCGGCTCCGGGGACGCCCGGAGCCGGTCGGCCTCCGTCCCCTTCCGGTACCGCTCCCGCACCGCTCCCGTCTCATTTCCACCCCGTTTCCGGGCCCGCCCCCGGCCCGTCCCCACCTCACTCTTGCCTCGTTCCCGCCCCGTTCTCGGTCTGCTCCCCCTGTGCTCCCCTTCCGTTCTCGTTCCGTTTGCCGCTCCGCCCGGCCGGGCCGTTCCGGCGGTCCCGTCCCCTCCGTTTCGCCGCTGTCCGCTCCGCACGCTTTTCGGCCAGCCTCACCGCTCCGATCCATTCCGGCCTTGCGCCCCAAGATGTCGTCGAAACAGTTGCGCGGAGAACCGGCCATCCTCCACGATGCGTAGAGGGAGAGGGGCTCAGGACCCCGCTCTCCACAACTCCATCGCCATTGGTCTACTCCAGCCGTGCGCCCCCTGTGCGCCGGGTCGGCCACCGGCTCTCTCGACCAGCGGCGCACTCCCCCGGCGCCGCCCCGAGGCACCGACGCTGCCCTGACGTCGGTGCTGACAGCCAAGGGCCCCGCGGATCCGTCCCGCGGGGCCCTTCGCTCTTCCACCGAACCGGGCGGCGGCCTTCCACTGACCGGCGACCTGCCACCGAACCAACGCCAGGAGGCCCACCGCGCCTCGTCCGGCGCCGACGCCTACCCCACCTTGTCCAGCTGCGCGTCCACCACCGCCGCCGGCACCTCGGGCGCCTCGTCCGCCTTGTCCGGGCCGGGCAGGTCCGAGCCTCCGCCACCCTCCCGGGACTCCTCCTCGCCCGCCACGGCCTCCGGGTCGTAGTAGTTCCGCGCGACGAAGGAGACCAGCGTCGAGCCGTCCCGCACCACGACGACGGCGTGCCGCTTCACGAACTGCTCCTCGCGGCTGCCGATCCTGTACGCGACCGACTCGTCACCCTTGTCCGGCGCGGACTCGGGCGTGACGCCGCTGTACCGCACGCCGCCCGCACGGAACGCGCCGCACTCCTTCGCCTTCGCCGCCGCCCGCACCTCCCGCAGCGCCTTCCGCGCGCTGTTCTGGCTGTCGTACGCGAACAGCTCGACGTCCGTCGCCACCAGGTCGTCGCGCACGCGCTTCGGCGCCACCGTGCGGCCCGCGTGCGCCTGGGCCTTCGGCGGGGTGGCCGCGGCCGTCATGTCCGAGAGCGGGCGGCAGGCGGCCGGGGTCGCCGCGGCGCCGTCCGACGCGGCCTCCAGCTTCGACCGCTCCCGGGGCGTCACCTCGTACCGCTTCAGGGCCGGGCGCTTCAGGTCGTCCGCGGCGAGGACCTTCGCCTTCAGCTTCTTCGCCTCCGGGGAGCGGTCCGCGGAGCCGCCGTCGGCACCCGCCCCGTCCGACCCGCCGCCCGGCCCCTTCGGCTTCGCCTGCGACGTCGACGACTTGCCGCCGTCACGGCCGTCGCCCTTGTCCCCGTCGCCGCCACCGCACGCGGCGGTCAGACCCAGAGCGGCCGCGACCGAGACGGCCGCGACGACACGCGACACAGCTGACTTCACGTTCCGTTCCCCCATGGTTCCTGGCGCACCCCGGGCGCAGCACGCCGCGCGCACGCCTCGCACGTCCATGCGGAGTCACCCGCACCTCTTCTACGACTGAAGATCGACGTGCGCGGTTCCCTCGGACGCCCGGCCAGCCGCGTGACGCGTACACGACTTACGTCACACCCCGGTCGCCCGACCGCCCCCGAGGGCACCCCCTCGGCCCGAGGGCACCCCCTCGGCCCGACGGCGCCGGAACCGGCGTCACTGCCAGGGCCAGAACCGGTACGGGCTCAGGACCAGGATCGCCAGGACCATGCAGCCCCCGACGATCAGCACGCTCCGCACCTGGCGCCACCGCTCGGACCGCTCCGAGCGGCCACCGGCCCGCCCCGTGGGCGCGGCCCGCCACTCGTCGGGGCGCCACGGCTGCGCGGACTCCTCCCTGCGCTTGCGCCGCTTGCGGCCGACGACGCCCTCGGCCTCCTTCCGCGCCGCCTCCTGGTCCAGGCGGCGCAGCCGCTCGGCGACCATGCGCGCCCGCGCGGACGGCTCCTTCGGCGCGGACGCCCGGATCTCCCGCTCACTGTCCTGCTCGAACCGGCGCCACACCTCGTCGGGTATGGACGACTCGTCGTCAGGCTCGCGCGGCGACTGCACGGACACTGTGCCCCCAAAGAATCCATTCCAGAGCGTGCTTCATCAGTGTGCTACGTCAGCGAGCTCCATCTCGCTTGCAAACGGGGGAAGTTCTACGACACGGCCCCGCGGCGGCACAAGCCGGCGCCCAAATCGACCCGCACGCATGTGACTCACGCCACATAAGAATTCTGTGAGTCCCAGGACAACCATTCCCGGCCTGCGCAGGTCATCCATGCGTAACCACGGCCACTTCCGCGCCCCGCCGCGGAGGCCTCCACCTCCGTACCGCGCGGGCGCGGTGCGCCGGACTCTCTGAGGTCTTCATGAAGCTTCGCCGTGCTCTGGCCGCCGCGGCGGCGACGGCCGTCATCGCCCCGCTCGCGCTGCTCTCAGCACCGGCCGCGTTCGCAACTGAGGACGTGAGCACAACGCCGTCAGCCAACGCGACACCCCCGGCCGAGTCCCCCGGCCCGGAGGACCCCGCCGAGCCCGGCGACGGCACGAAGCCCGGCGACGGCGACACCGAGCCCGAGGACCCGACGAAGCCCGATGACCCGGCCGAGCCCGGCGACGGCACCGAGCCCGGCGAGGGCGACGCGAAGCCCGGCGACGACACCGAGCCCGGCGACAGCGACGCGAAGCCCGGCGACGGCGACACCGATCCAGGTGACGACACCGAGCCCGGCGAGGACACCACCGGCCCCGGCGACGAGACCACCCCGACCGACGAGCCCACCGAGTGCCCGGTCGACGACGAGAGCGGCGAGGACGCCGCGAACGCGCTGGAACTCAAGCTCAAGGGCCTGCCCGGCAAGATCGTCGCGGGCAGCGGCTGGCACGAGTTCAAGCTGATCGCGGCCAACCCCAGCGACGAGGACCTCGGCAAGGTCAGGTGGCTGGCCGCCGCGGACAACTTCTCGGAGAGCGAGGACGAGAAGGACTGGCTGAGCAGCTACACGCGCATCCAGTTCTACGACCCCGAGGCCAAGGGCTGGAAGTCGATCGTCGACGAGGTCGAGAGCGGCGTCACCTTCGGCACGACGACGCTCGCCGCCAAGGAGCAGGTCGAGATCAGGCTGCGCCTGAACATCAACAAGAAGGCCCCGGCGGGCGACGGCTACGCGTTCGGCCTCGGCGGCTATGTGGACTCCGAGCTGAACTGCGAGCACAACGCGTTCGCGTTCTTCGACTTCACCGTCCTGAAGCCCGGCAGCGACAACGAACACCCCGGTGAGGCGATCCCGCGGCCGGACGTCACCGAGCCGCCGGCCGCCAAGAAGCCGCAGGGCGGCCGCGCCGACGAGGTGAAGAAGACGGTCGCGGACATCCCGCCCACCGGCAGCCTCGCCCAGACCGGCTCCAGCTCCGCCCTTCCGACCATCGGCATCGTCGGCGGCATCGCCGTCGTCGCGGGCGCCGGCGCGGTGTACGTCGTACGCCGCCGCTCGAACTCGGACGCCGCCGCCTAGGCGACGTACCGCGAGACGCGAAGGACCTGCACTCGGAGGGGGGTGCAGGTCCTTTCGCGCGTCTGGCCGCGGTCTTCGCGTACGTACGCCGTTGCGCGCGGGTAGCCGTCTCCGCACAGGTGCCCCTCTTCGCGCGAATACGCCTCTTCGCGCGGATACGCCTCTTCCCGCAGGTACGCCTCTTCCCGCAGGTACGCCGCTTACTTCTTCTTCGGCACCGCGGGCACCCCGAGGAACGGCAGCCGGAGCGCGCCGAAGGCATGGGCCGGAACCGCCGGGGACTTCGGCTCGACCGGCGCGAGCCGCGTGTAGGCGGCGCCCTGGGCCGGACGCGGGTCCGCCTCGCCCTTGTTGGGCCAGAACGACATGGCGCGCTCGGCCTGCGCGGTGATCGTGAGCGAGGGGTTCACGCCGAGGTTCGCGGAGACGGCGGCACCGTCGACCACGGAGATGCCGGGGTGGCCGTACAGCCGGTGGTAGGGGTCGATGACACCGGTGTCGGGGCCGTCGCCGATCGGGCAGCCGCCGAGGAAGTGCGCGGTCAGCGGGGTGCCCATGAGCTCGCCGACGTTGGAGCCGGGGAAGCCGTTGATCTCCTCGGCGATGAGGGACGCGGCGTGGGTGGCCTCGGGGATCTGGTCCGGGTTGGGCGCGCCGTGGCCCTGCCGCGCGGTCAACAGGCCCTTGCCGATGCCCTTCTCCTTGCGGTACGTGGTCAGCGAGTTGTCGAGGGTCTGCATCACCAGGCCGATGATGGTGCGCTCCGACCAGCGGTGGTTGGACAGGGAGCGCACGGTCAGGAGCGGGTGGCGCACGGTGTTGGCGAGCCAGCCGGCGACGCGCGCCTTGCCGCCCTTCACGGTGTACGGGACCTGGAGCAGCGTCAGGCCGCCCATCGCGTTGGACTTCCTGCCGTAGCGGACGGGCTCGATGTGGGTCGTGGCGTTCGGGTGGATGGACGAGGTGATGGCCACGCCCTTGGTGAAGTCGACCTTGCCGTCCGCGCCCGCGAGGCCGGCGTGGCGCCTGCGGTAGCGGCGGTCCGTCGTCTGGGCGCCCACCAGGGCCTCGGAGTTGGTGCGGGTCAGATCGCCGAGGCGGCGGGACACGCGGGGCAGCAGATGGCTGTCCTTCATGCGGTGCAGGAGCGTCTGGGTGCCGTAGGTGCCTGCGGCGAGGACGACGCGGCGGGCGCGGAAGGTGCGGCCCCTGCCCTTGCGTTTGTTGTCGGTGGGCAGCGTGCCCACCGCGTAGCCGCCGCGCGAGTCCTCGGTGAGCGCCACCACGGACGTCATCGGGTGGATGACCGCTCCGGCCTTCTCGGCGAGGTAGAGGTAGTTCTCGTTGAGGGTGTTCTTCGCGCCGTGGCGGCAGCCCGTCATGCACTCGCCGCACTCGGTGCAGGCGCGCCGTGCCGGTCCGGCGCCGCCGAAGTAGGGGTCGGGAACTTCCCTGCCGGGCTCGGCCGTTGACTCACCGGTGGCGTCCCGTCCGTCACCGAAGAAGACGCCGACCGGCGCCATGTGGAAGCTGTCGCCCACCCCCATGGCCTGCGCGGCGGCCTTGAGGTGGACGTCGGAGGGGGTGGTCGTGGGGTTGAGCCGCACGCCGAGCATCCGCTTGGCCTGCTCGTAGTACGGACGCAGCTCGTCCTGCCAGTCCGTGATGTCCTTCCACTGCGGATCGTCGAAGAACGCCGCGGGCGGTACGTAGAGTGTGTTCGCGTAGTTCAGCGATCCGCCGCCCACGCCCGCGCCCGCCAGGACCATCACGTTGCCGAGCAGATGGATGCGCTGGATGCCGTAGAGGCCGAGCGCCGGGGCCCAGAGGTAGTTCTTTATGTCCCAGGAGTTCTTGGGCAGTTGCGCGCGCGTGAAGCGGCGGCCCGCCTCCAGGACGCCGACGCGGTAGCCCTTCTCCGTGAGCCGCAGGGCGGACACGGAACCGCCGAAGCCGGAGCCTATGACGATGACGTCGTAGTCGTAGCCGTCGACATCGACGTCGTAGTCGTAGTCGTAGCCGTCGTCGTCCGCGCTCCGGACGGAGTTCTCCTGTGGCATGGGGTCTCCTCGGTGCAAGTCGGTCTGCGAGCCGCCTGTGGGTGGGCGCGCCCACGCGGCGGAGCCGCGTGGGGACACAGCCCCTCGCCCCGCGGGGCACGGGACAGCACGGCCGCTCAACGCAAGCGCAAGGCCTTCATGAGCTTCAGGCTCGTCGTCATGAACGCCGCGTGCTTCTCGTCGCTCATGCCGAAGGACGGTGCCAGCGGGATGAGCCGCTGGTGGGCCACGGTCTGCGCCTCGGTGTACTTGAGGATGCCCTCGGAGCCGTGGCGGCGGCCGAGGCCCGAGTCCTTCATGCCGCCCATCGGGGACTGCACGCTGCCGTAGGCGGGCGCGAAGCCCTCGTTGACGTTGACGGTGCCGGTGCGCAGGCGGGCGGCGAGGGCGCGGCCGCGCCTGCCGTCCTTCGTCCAGACCGAGGAGTTCAGACCGTAGGAGGTGGAGTTGGCGAGTTCGACGGCCTCGTTCTCGTCGGTGAAGCGGTAGAGCGAGACGACCGGTCCGAAGGTCTCCTCCGCGCACACCGCCATGGGCGACTCGACGCCGTCCAGGATGGTCGGCTCGTAGAAGTAGGGGCCGATGTCGGGCCGGGCCACGCCGCCCGCGACGAGCGTGGCGCCCTTGGCGACGGCCTCGTCCACGTGCCGCCGGGTGGCCTCCAGCTGGCGCTCGCCGACGAGGGAGCCCATCTCGGCGCCGTACGCGAGCGACCGGCCGAGCCGCATCGCCTTGGTCTTCGCCGCGAACCGCTCGACGAAGGCGTCGGCGACGGCCTCGTGGACGTACAACCGCTCGATGGAGATGCACAGTTGGCCGGCCGAGGAGAAGCAGGCGCGGACGGCGCCCGCGGCGGCCTTCTCCACGTCGGCGTCGTGCAGGACCAGCATGGCGTTCTTGCCGCCGAGTTCGAGGGAGACGCCGACGAGGCGGGCGGCGGCGCCGGTGGCGACCTCGCGGCCGGTGCGGGTCGAGCCGGTGAAGGAGACGTAGTCGGCGTGCTTGACGATCTCGGGGCCGATGACGGGGCCGTCGCCGAGCACGACCTGGAACACCTCGGCGGGGAGGCCCGCCTCGATGATCAGGTCCCGGGCCCAGAGCGCCGTCAGGGCGGTCTCCGTGTCGGGCTTCATCACCAGCGCGTTGCCCGCGACCAGGGCGGGCAGGGCGTCGCCGATGGACAGCTCCAGGGGGTAGTTCCAGGGGGCGATCTGGCCGACGACGCCGCGCGGCTGGCGCAGCTCGGTGACCTTGGTGAGGGCCGGTACGACGCCGGTGTGGCGCTTGGGGTTCAGATACGCCCCGGCGCGGCGGCCGTAGTGCCGGGCCGCGACGACGACGGCCTGGATCTCCTCGTGCGCGTGCAGCCGCGCCTTGCCGGTCTCCAGCTGGATCAGGTCGAGGACCTCGGCCTGGCGCTGGAGCACCAGGTCGTGGAAGCGCAGCAGGACGGCGGCGCGCTGGCGCACCGGCGTGCGCGCCCACGGGACCTGCGCCACGCGCGCCCGCTCGAAGGCGGTCGCCACGTCCTCGGGGGTGGACTCCGGCAGGTCGGCCAGCTTCTCGCCGGTGAACGGCGAGTGGTTGACCGTACGGCCCGAGCCGATCACCTCCCGGGTGAGCTGGGCGACCAGCTCCGGCGTGACCACGTCGGCGGCGGTGCGTGCGCCGCTGGGGGCCGGGGCGACCGGGTTCGTACCGAGGGGCTTGGCAGGGGCCTGCGAGTCCGTCATGACGGTGAGCGTATGCCTGAGCGGACGCTTTGGGTACCCATGGGTAACGAGCTTTCACCACGCACGCACACGCAGCCGCGGGCCGCTTCGTTCGCTGCCAGTGCTTGCTGGCGACAAAGGTGCTGATCAGGGCGTTCCTCGGGCCTCAACCGGCCGCTCCGCAGCGGACGTCAGCCCGTCACCGTGTCCTTGCCGACCTTCAGCCGCGCCCGCACGCCCTTGAAGAGTCCGGTGCCCTCCTTCTCCTCCGCCGTGCCCTTCGGCATGTCCACGCGCAGCTCGCAGAACTCCTGGCCCGCCGTGATGATCATGAGCTGCAGGCAGCGGATCGGGGTGGTCACGGAATCGTCGTCGTACGTGGTGTCACGGCCCCGAGCACGCGTCCCCCGTCAGGACTCCACTCAGACGTCAGCGCTCGTCTCAGGGCTCGTCCCAGCGCTCGTCTCAGGGCTTCGCGATCTCCAGGCCCTCGATCGCCTTCTTCGCGACCTCGCGCCCCCGCTCGGTGAAGTCGCTCTTGGCCGGGTAGTCGATCCACAGCTTGTACATGTCGCCCGCCGAGGTCCGGTAGTAGAAGACCTTGGCCTCGCGCGGGTAGACGACGTCGGATTGCTTGTTGGTGTACGGAATCAGGTTCTCGGCCGACTGCTTGCCCTTGTAGTCGCCCTGCGTCGTCTTCTTGCCGGGACCCACCGTGTCCGGGCTCAGCGAGCCGAGCACCGTACTGCCGCTCTCCAGGTCCTTCATGTCCTCGTACGCCTCGGCCATCGAGGTGCCCGCGATGTACTTGAGGTCGTCCTCGGACTTCTTGCTGAGCTGCAGCGACACGAAGAGGCTGCCGCTCTGGTCCGTGTACGTGACCCAGTGCTCCTTGGGCGTCTCGCCCCCGTCGCTGGTCCTGCGGTAGCCCTCGGGCACGGACAGCGTCGCGCCCAGCGACTTCGCCTCGTGCTGCGTCCACTTCCCCGAATCCGAGTCGCCCCCGAACGGCTTCACGGCGAGGACCACCGCCGCGGCCACCGCGAGGACGACGACACCGCCCACGGCCACGAGCGCCTTGCGGCCGAGGAACACGCCCTTGCCGCGGTCCGGCGCCGGGGTCCCGCCGTCCTGGTGACCCGCCGTCACGAACCGCGTCGCGGGCAGCTGCGGGGGCTGCGGCGGCTTGACGGCCTCTTCGAGGAGGGCCCTGACCCGGGCGGCGCTCGGGCGGTGGGCGGGCTCCTTGTGCAGCAGGCCGCTGATGGCCTCGGCGAGCGGGCCCTGCGCGGACGCGGGCGCCGCGGGCGTGGCGTTGAGGACGGACTGGAGCGTGGCGGGCGTGTTGTTGCGGCGGAACGGCGAGACGCCCTCGGTCGCCGCGTACAGCACGACACCCAGCGACCACAGGTCGGACGCCGGTCCCGGCCGCTGCCCGAGCACCCGCTCCGGAGCGATGAACTCCGGCGAGCCGACGAAGCCGCCGGTGTCCGTCAGGTTCGTCTCGCCCTCGATCTGGGCGATGCCGAAGTCGGTGAGGACGACGCGGTCGTGCCTGCCGATCATCACGTTGTCCGGCTTCACGTCGCGGTGCAGGACGCCCGCCGCGTGCGCCGCCTCCAGGGCACCGAGCACTTCGAGGCCGACCCGGGCCGCGTCGCGGGCCCCGAGCGTGCCCTCGTCGCGCAGCGCCGCGCCGAGCGAGCGGCCCTGCACGAACTCCATCACGATCCACGGCTGGCCGTCCTCGACGACGACGTCGTGCACGTTGACCACGGCCGGGTGGTCGAGGCGGGCCGCCGCACGGGCCTCGCGGCGCATCCGCTCGAAGGCGTTGGCGCGTTCGCGCTCCGGCAGATGGTCCGGTACGCGCGGCTCCTTGACGGCGACCTCGCGGTCCACCGTCTCGTCCTTGGCCCGCCACACCGTGCCCATGCCGCCGTGGCCGAGCTTGGACAGCAGCCGGTAGCGCCCGCCGATCAGCCGACCGGAACCGGGCTCGGCCCGCGTCGCCTCGGCGGCCCGGGTGTCAGGGCCGGGCTGCGCGGGCGCCTCGGGGCGCGGCTGGTCCGGTACGACCTGGGTCGGCTGGGCGTACGGATTGGGGTACGGCTCTCCGCCACCTTGCTGCGGAGGCTGCGGTGGCTGCAGGCCGTAGCTGGTGGTCTCGTTCGGGCCGTTCAAGGCTCCCCCGTCGTTACTCATGCCCCCATGAGTACCGTGCGGGGCACCTCGGATTCCAGCCAGGGTCCCCAGTTGTGACCGGGGTGATGCAGGAACCGGGAACTTCGGCGGCGTACGGGCGGGAAGGCGCGCGGATCGGCGCGCCTGAGCTGTACTTCCGCCTCCCGCACGCCCTCGCCGGACCCCGGGACCAGCACCGCCGCACGCCCTCGCCGAACCCCGCGACCAGCACCGCCGCACGCCCTCGCCGAACCCCGCGACCGTCACCGCCGCACGAACGTGTCCACCGCCGTGTCGAAGTGCCGTCGCCCCTCCCGTGCCTGGCCCGCCGGTGCCGACACCCACACGTCGTACCTCCTGCCGTCCTCCTGCCAGCACAGGTCGTACACGCGCCGGGCCCCCGCCTCGCCGCCGGAGCCGTCCCGGGTGTACTGCCACAGCGCGGCGGGGCGGCCGTTGCGGGTGGTCGCGGTGACGTCGGCGTCGCGGTAGCCGGGGTGGTCACGGGGGCCTTCGGCGTCGGCGCGGCGCTGCGCAGCGAGCGGGCCGCCCGCGACGGGGTCGGCCGCCACGATGCCGATGCGGACGGCGCCGCCCGGCGAGAGGTAGAGGGTGCGCGGCCCTTCGGTGCGACGGGTGTAGCCCTTCGGGACGGCGAGGGCGAAGCCGCGCGGGTCCTTGGCGAGGCGGTAGCCCACGGGGGCGGCGGGCGTGGAGGGGACGGCGGGGGACACGGTGTCCGGGGTCTTGGTGACGGTCGAGGTCGCCGTGGGGCGGGGGCCGCCGGAGTCCGTCGGGGTGTCGGGCGACGCAGAACTGGGCGGCGACGTCCGGCCGCCGTCCCCGTCGCCGTCCTGCCCGAGCAGCAGCGTCGCTGCCGAGACGGCGCCGCCCGCCACGGCCGCGACCAGGGCGGCGGCGATCAGCATGATGCGGTTCTGGCGCCGGCGCGCGGGATCGGACAGGGGCGCGGTGGGTTCGTCCTGGTGTACGGGGCGCGCGGGCGGCTGTGCGCGCGGGGTCCCCGGCGGGTGGCGGCCGGGGAGCAGGGAGAGGAGGGGGCGACGCCGCGCGGGCCCCGAGCGCCCCGAGCCGCCCGAACGTCCTGAGCGCCCCGCGCCCCATGACCGGCCCGACCGGCCCGCCCGGCCCTCCCCGTGCCCCGACGCCCGACCGGGCGCGCGCCCCGTCGCACGACCACGCGCACGCCCCGATAACCGCCCCCGCGCCGAAGCGAGCGCGGGACGCCCGGCCCCGGCCCCGGTC
Source organism: Streptomyces flavofungini (assembly GCF_030388665.1). Lineage (NCBI taxonomy): Bacteria > Bacillati > Actinomycetota > Actinomycetes > Kitasatosporales > Streptomycetaceae > Streptomyces > Streptomyces flavofungini. The sequence continues at coordinate 3,722,306 of NZ_CP128846.1, forward strand.
CCCGCACCCGGCAGCCCCGGCATGACGCCGGTGTCGACGTACGCGCGCAGCAGCCGCTCCGCTCCGGCCGCGTCCAGGCGGCGCTCCGGGTCGCGTTCGAGGAGGCCGAGGACGAGGGGCGCGATCGGCTCCGCGGCGGGCGGCGGGCGAATCTCGTCGAAAACGACGGCGTGCAGCACCCCGCCGATCGAGTCCCGCCGGAACGGCGACTCGCCGCTGACCACGGCCACGAGCAGCGCGCCGAGCGACCACAGGTCGGAAGCGGGCCCGGTGCGCTCGCCGGACATGCGCTCCGGCGCGGTGTACTCCGGCGAGCCCACGAACGACCCGCTCTCCGTGAGCGTCGTCGCCCCGCTGACCTGCGCGATGCCGAAGTCCGTGAGCACGACCCTGCCGGTGGCCTCCTCCAGGAGCACGTTGGCGGGCTTCAGGTCGCGGTGCAGGACACCCGCGGCGTGCGCGACGCCGAGCGCGCCGAGCAGGTCGAGGCCGATGCGGGCGGCCGCCTGCGGGCCGACCGGTCCGGACCGGCTGATGCGCAGGGCCAGCGTGGGACCCTCGATCAACTCCATGACCAGGTAAGGGCGTTCGTCGTGGACGACGACGTCGTGCACGACGATGATGTGCGGATGCCGCAACTGCGCCACGGCGCGCGCCTCGCGCAGGGTGCGCTCGCGCTGCCGCGCGGCCTCTTCGGCGGAGAGCGTCTCGTCGAGCGGGATCTCCTTGACGGCGACGCGACGGCCGAGGAGCTGGTCGGTCGCGCGCCACACGACGCCCATGCCGCCCTGGCCCACCCGCACCTCGAGGCGGTAACGGCCGGCGATCACACGGGTGCTGTCACCCAGGCTCCCCATGCGGCCATCATGCCCCACAGGTGTGGTCACGGACCCTCTCAGCCCGGACAAGGGCCAGTTCAGGCCGCATCCCTGGGAGTTCGGACCACGGCCGTCGGCGTACGGCCCGGGGCAGGCACGCGGTCAGGATCCTCGCCCGGTCCGCGTCGTCGCCCGGTCCGGATCCTCGCCCGGTCCGCGTCGTCGGCCGGTCCGGATCCTCGCCCGGTCCGCGTCGTCGGCCGATCCGGGTCGTCGCCCGGTCCGCGTCAGTCCCGCCAGCCGCGCAGCACCGCGTCGAACTGTTGCCGGGTCTTGCCCCAGTTTCCCTCCGGCGCCGACATGTAGATCACGTACTCGGTGCCGGACCGGCTGATGTAGCTCTGCGAGATGGCTTGCCGAGGGCCCTTCGTGGTGTCGCTGGCGCCCGCGGTCCACCTGAACTCCCAGAGTGCGCCGGGCCGGTCGCGGAACGTGTTGGAGTTCAGGTGCAGACGCCGGTAGTCGGGCAGCCTCTTCAGCTGCTTCTCCAGGTCGAGCTGGTGGGCGTACGGGCTGTCGAAGTCGGGGCTGGGGTCGACGCTGATGCGCACGAAGTGGCGGCCGTTGTCCGGGGTGTAGTCGATCTGACTGCCGTCCACCTGCCGCTGCCAGCCCTTGGGCAGCATGAGGCTGAAGCCCTCCGCGTCGTGCACGCGCACCCAGCTCTTGGGGATCGTGCCGACGACCTCACCGGACTTGTCGCCCTTGCCCTTCCCGTCCTTGGCCTCGCTGCCGCCGTCGCCGCCCCCGAAGTACAGGTAGCCGAACACCGAGCCGCCGCCGATCACCGCGGCCGCAAGGACCGGCGCGAGGGCCCGGAGCCAGCGCCGGCGCGCGGGCCCTGTGGGCGTGGGGGTGGTGGTGGCGCCCACGCCGTGCCCCACGTGGCCGGAATGTGACGCTCCCTGGGTCGGCGTGGCCGAGGGCGGAGTGTGCGGGCCCTGGGTGTGCGGGGCCTGGGCGTGCGGGGCCGGTGCGGCGGAGGGCGGGATGTACCCCGCGCGTGTGGGGGCGGCGGACCCCGGGGGCGCGGTGGACGGGTGGTGCGGGGGCCTGTGGTGCGAGGGCGTGGGGTGCGGGGGCGTGGGGTGCGGGGGCGTGGGGTGCGTCGGCTGCTCGTGCACCGTCGTCGGTACGTACGCCTGCGCACCGCCCGGACGCCGTCCCTCCGCGGCCTCCGCGAGGAGCTGCTCCGCCTCGGCCGCGTCCGGCCGCGCGTCCGGATCCTTGGCCAGGAGCGCCGAGATGACGGGTCCGAGCGGCCCCGCGTAGCGCGCCGGTTCGGGCTCCTCGGTCACCACGGCCTGCATCGTGCCGAGCGGGGAGGTGCGCCGGAACGGCGAGTTGCCCTCGACCGCCGTGTACAGGGTGGCGCCGAGCGCCCACAGGTCGGCGGCGGGGCCGGGGTTGGCGCCGCTGACCCGCTCGGGCGCCAGATAGTCGACGGAGCCGACGACCTCGCCGGTGCGCGTGATGGTCGAGTCGCCCTCGATCGAGGCGATCCCGAAGTCGGTGAGCAGCACCCGGCCGTCATCGGAGAGCAGGACGTTGCCCGGCTTGATGTCGCGGTGCAGGACCCCGGCACCGTGCGCGGCGCGCAGGGCCCGCAGCACCCACAGGCCGATGCGGGCGGCCTCGCGGGGCTCGATGCGGCCCCGGTCCCGGACGGCGTCGGCGAGCGAGTGGCCCTCGACCAGCTCCATCACGATCCAGGGCCGGTCGTCGTACTCCAGGACGTCGTGGACCGTGACGACCGCGGAGTGGTTGATCTGGGCCTGGGCGCGCGCCTCCGTCTGCGTCCGGGTGAGCAGCACCTCGCGGTCGGCCTCCTGCACCCACTGGGCCGCCGTCAGTTCCTTGACGGCGACGGCTCGGTGCAGCACCTCGTCCCGCGCGCTCCACACACGGCCCATGCCGCCGCTGCCGATGGACTCGCCGAGTCGGTAGCGGCCGGCGAGGAGCAGGCCCTGCATCTGATTCACGTTCCCCCGCAGTTGGTCTTGGCAGGGCCAGGTTCCTGAGGTTTGCCAGAGCCCAGGGTAAGGAGGGGCGCACGCGCGGGGAACGGGAGGGGGTGATCGGAGACCGCACCGTGACAGGGACAGGGGGCGAGCGCGTGCCCGGTGAGAGCCGGTTGACCTGCCCCTGGCGGCCGTAAGGACGTCAGCCGGAGGGACGGTAGGACGCCGACGCCTGCTCGAACAGACGCGTCACCTCGTCCCGCTCGGCCTCGGGCCCGCGGACCTGGACCACGTGGTACTTCCCGTCGACGGCCATCGCGAGATTGCGTACGAACACCTCGGTGCCGTCGGTGTCCTGCCAGGTGAACTGGCCCTCGGCCCGGGGCTTTCCGCCCACGTCGACGAGGCGCAGACCGCTGGACGTGGCCCACGACGAGTCACGGAACGGCTGGAGTTCGCGCTCGTCCTCCTTCTGGTACTTCATCGGGTCCGTGCCGAAGTCGCCGGTGCTGTCGCGGCCCGGGACGACGACGAGCTCGAACCGGCCGTGGGTGTAGAGGACCTGGCCGCGGCCGTTCTTGGGCTGCCGGTCCCAGCCGTCGGCGACGGCCACCTTGAAGCCCTCGGCGTCCTTGCGCAGCGTGAAGCCCGACGCGACGTCAGGGTCGGCGGTCTGCGGCTCCTGCGAACCGGGGGACTTCTGCGGGTCCGACGCCTTCCCGTCCTCACCGCCGTCCTGGCCGTCGCTCCCGCCGCCTTCCTTGCCGTCTTCCTTGCCCTGGTCCGCGCCCTTCCCGTCGTCGCTCGGCGCCGGGCTGACCTCGCCCGCGTTGCCGGTGCGGCCGGTGTCCTCGCCCTCGCCGGACTCGGGCATGAACAACATCGCGTACGCGACGGCCGCCACCAGACCGGCCAGGATCACGGCGAGCAGGACACGGCCGAGCGAACGCGGGCCCCGGGTGCTCGGTGCCCGCTCGGGGCGCGGCGCCCGCACCGGCCTGGTGTCCCTGCGCTCCTTGACACGCTCCCGTCCGCGCTTGTGGCGGCCGTGGCCCTGGCCGCCGTCGTCCCCGGCCGGGACCGGCGCGGGCGAGCGGCGCTTGCGGACGACCTCGCCGCGGCGGCGTACGACGGGCAGCCTGCCGCCGTCGTACGGCGGCGCGGGCACCACGTGCGTGCCCGCGTCGGGCTCCGGCGCCGACCGCACCAGGGAGCGCAGCCAGCCGCTCAGCTCCTCGAAGTCGATGCGCTCGGTCGGGTCCTGACGCAGCAGCGACTCCACGACCGGTCGCAGCGGCCCGCACTCCTCCGCGAACGCGGGCGGCTCCGCGCACACCAGCTGCACCAGCTCGGCGGTGCTGTCCTCGGGATACGGGGCGTGGCCCTGGACGGCGCGGAACAGCAGCGCGCCGAGCGCCCACAGGTCGGTGGCGGGTCCGATGGGCGCGGCCAGCTGCCAGTTGTCGTGCACCGGCCCCGCCTGCTCCGGCGCCCACCGCTCCGTGACGGCGCCGACGACGGTCATCCGCGCGTGCCTGGCCCGCTCGGCGGCGAGCGCGGTGGTCGGGCCGCGGCGCGCGCGCAGCTCGCCCGCGGGGTCGTCCCACTCGCCCGCACGGGGGCGGGCGTTGCCCTCGGGGGCACCGGCTGTGCCTCTGGGGGCACTCGCCTTGGCGAGGTCGTGCGCGGGGCGCACGGCGGGGGCCGAGTGGGCAGCGGGGGCGGGGAAGTCGGGCTTCGGCTGGTACGGGGCCGGGGCGTACGGAGGCGGCGCGTACGGGGCCGACTCGCGGGGGGCCGAGGGGTGCGGGGCCGACTCGTGCGGGCCTGGTGCGCCGTGCGGGCGGGGCGCGCGGTGGGGTTCGGGTGCGCCGTGGGAGCCCGGCGTGCCGCCCTGCGCGGGTACGGCCCCGGCGCGCGGCACCGCCCCGTGCCACGGCTTCTTCTGCCGCTCCCGGACCCCGTACGGATCCGAGATGTGCCCGACGGCACCGCCCGCGCCGACGGAGCCGCCCTCGCCGTCCGTGCCCTCGGCGCCGTTCTCACCGTACGTACCGTACGAGCCGTTGGTGCCGTACGAGCCGTCAGCGCGCTCAGCGCCGCCGTCCGCCTCGACCGGTCCCGCCGCCCCGCGCTCGCTCACCCGGGCAGCGGCACGCGCGGCGCCCGCCCGGTACGCGGCGATGGCCCCGGCCCGCGCCGCCCTGAGGTCCCGCTCGGCAGTGCCGTACGGCGGCTCGGTCCCGCCGTCGTCCGCGCGCCGCGCGGCCTCGATCGCGGCGTGCCCACGCGATCCGTTGCCACTGCCGGCACGGCCGCGGTCGCCGTACGCGCCGTTCTCTCCATACGCGCCGTGCTCGCCGTACTTGGCGGGCTCACCGCGCCCGGAACCCTCGCCGTGGGCCAGTCCCTCGCCGTACCCGCCGCCCTCGCCGTACGCGGGCCCCCCGCCGTACTCCTCGCCCCGGCCGTACCCGTCGCTCCCGTCGTACCCGGGCTCCTCGGCATACCCCTCGTGCTCGGTGTACCCCTCGTGTCCCTCGTACCCGTCGCGCTCGACGTACTCGGCGTCCCCGTCCGCCCCCGCAGCCTCCACCGCGTACCCCGCGCCGCCCGTCGGCTCGGGCACCGCGCCCTCGGGCTCGGTGAAGCCCGCGAAGTCGTCCTCCTCCGGGCGCGGGTCGTACCCGCACAGGGCCTCCTCCGCCGCGCCCGCGGCGAGGCCCGTCAGCATCACGCGGCCGTCGTCGCAGACCAGCACCGTGCGCGCGGTGATGTTCCGGTGCACCCAGCCGTGCGCGTGCAGGACGCGCAGGGCGGTGACGACGTCCGCGGCGACCTCCGCCGCGCGGAAGGGGTTCAGCGGCCGGTCGGCCAGTAACGCGGCGAGCGGCCTGGCCGCGACCAGTTCGCTCACTATCCACAGCGAGCCGTCTTCCGCGAACACGTCGAAGACCTGGTCGAGCCGCGGGTGGTCGGGGATGCGCGCGGCGGCCTGCGCGGCCTCGATGGCCCGCAGGACCGCGGGGTCGCTGGGCCTGCGCGTGGCGCGCGAGCCCGGGCGCCGGGCGCCGCCCCGGCCCGCGCTCCCGCGCGCGCTCCGGAAGCCCTTAGGGAGGCCGCCGGGCAGGACGTCGCTCAGATCGCCGTCGCCGTACGCCTCGTCGCCGAGCACCTCCGCCTCGACGATCTCGGGCAGCGGCACCTGCCTGACCAGGACTTCCTGGCCGCTGTAGGTGTCGAAGGCGCGGCTCTCCGCGAGTTCGTACTCGTCGGCCGGGGGCAGCGGCAGGCGGTAACGGTCGGCGAGCACCCGTCCCGCATAGTCGTCCACGATGCCTCCCCCATCCGCCCGGTGGTCAATTCCGTTCGACTTACGGCTCGTTGCGGCTGCTTACCCTCCGCAAGCACTCACGATACGTGCCACAACCGAACCGTATTGAGGGGATGCGAGATCTCACCGGTCGTCGCCCGGCCATCTCATCGGTCCCGCCCCACCGTCACTTCTTCGGTTCGAAGGTCCGCGTGAAGGTCCGCCAGGCGTCGCGGCGCTGCTTGCTGCCCCAGTCCTCCGCTTTCGCGGTGTACATCAGTCCGTAGCCCAGGCTGCCGTTGACGACGAAGCCGCGGTCCACGGAGCGGTACTTCGTACCGCCGTCCACGTAGGTGAATTCCCAGTCGGCCGTGTTCCAGCCGCGGAAGTCGACCTTCTCTATCCGGATCCGCTCGTACTGGGCCCGGCGCATGCCGCCTTCCTGGTTCTTCCAGTCGGCCACCGGGTTGTCCTTGGGCGTCGGGGTCCAGCCGATGAGCAGCTTCTGCCCGTTCGGACCGATGAAGCGCGCGCCCGCGCGGTCGGTCGTACGGAACTTCCAGCCCTTCGGCAGGCCTATCGAGAAGCCCTGCGCGTGCTTGTACGTCTCCTCGGCGCCGTCGTCCTTGCCCTTGCCGCCGCCGATGGCCGAGCCCTGCCCCGCGTCGTCGTCCTTGCCTGAGCCCGAACCGGAGTTGTCCTCCTGCTCCTTGCCCGGGTCGCCCTGGCCGTCCTTGCCCGGACCCGAACCGGAGTCGTCGCCCTTCCCCGAGTCCTTGCCGGAGCCCTTCTCCTTGCCCTCGCCGCCCGCGGTCGCCCCGCTGGACGAGGACGTGTCGCCGCCGCTCTTGGCGTCCTTGCCGCCCCCGTCGCCGTTGAGCGCGAAGGCGAGCACCGTGCCGAGCACGGCGAGGGCGACGACCACCGCGATGATCACCAGCGTGCGCCGCGGCACCACGTCCGTGAGGGGCGCCCTTGCGGGCGGCTTCGGCGGGCCGCTGGGCTGCACCGGGGGCCTGGCGGGCTGCGCCGGGACCCTCGCAGCGCCGTGCGAACCGGCTCCCGCACCGACCGAGTTCATCCCCGCGCCCGCGCCGACTCCGGCACCAGCGCTCCCGGAGGCCACGCCCGCCCCCGCGCCCGTGCCACCGGCCCGCCCCGCGACACCAGCACCAGCACCAGCACCACGCTCGGCGCCACCGCTCCCAGCCGCACCGCCGATACGTTCCCCCGCACCGACAGCACCGGTCGGACCGGCCGCACCCGAAGCAGCCGTCCCGCTCGCCGTCCCGGAGGCGGCACCCGCGGCGCCACCACCACCGTGTCCGGCCACCCCGGACCCGGCCGAAACACCCGACGCCGAACCGGCGTTGCCCGCACCGCCACCGGCGCCGACGCCCGGACCGCCACCGACCGCCCCGGCACCAGGGGCAGCACCGGCCGCACCTGCCCCACCTGCCGCGCCCGCACCGCGAGCCGACGTGGCCGCGGCCGCCGCCTTCTTGCGCACCGAGCGGAACGCGCCCTTCAGCCGCTCGGCGGCCTCCTCACCCTTGCGGCCACCGCCGGAACCGGACGGCGGCGCCTGCGGCGGGACCGGGGGCAGCGGCACGACCTTCGTCGCGTCCACCGGCTCCGGCTTGCCCTCGGGGACGTCCGGGGCGTTGACGACCTCCAGGAGCATCGCCCGCGCGCTCGCGTCGTCGAGCCGCTGCTCGGGGTCCTTGGCGAGCAGGCCGTAGATGACCTTCTCCAGCAACGGACCGGCGTTCTGCGGCGGTTCGACGGCCTCGGTCATCACGGCGGTGAGGGTCGCGATGGCCGAGCCCTTGTCGTACGGGGGCACGCCCTCCACGGCCGCGTAGATCAGGCCGCCGAGCGACCACAGGTCGGCCGCGGGGCCGGGCTTGTGGCCGCGGGCCCGCTCCGGCGAGATGTACGAGGGGGCGCCGACGAGCATGCCCGTCGACGTGATGGACGGGTCGCCCTCGACCTGGGCGATGCCGAAGTCGGTGAGAACGACGCGGCCGTCCTCGGCGATCAGCACGTTCGACGGCTTCACGTCGCGGTGCAGGATGCCCTCGCGGTGCGCCGAGCGCAGCACGTCGAGGACGGCGAGCCCGACCTCCGCGGCGCGCCTCGGCGTGAGCAGTCCGTCCTCGCGCACGGCCTCGGCCAGGGACTTGCCCTCGACCAGCTCCATCACGATCCAGGGCCGGTCGTCCTCGTCGACCACGTCGAAGACCGTCACGGCACTGGTGTTGCGGATCCGGGCGATCGCCTTGGCCTCGCGCAGCGTGCGCGTGATGAGCCGGCGCTTCTCGTCCTCGTCGATGCTCGACGGGAAGCGCAGTTCCTTGACCGCGACCGTGCGGCCCAGCGTCTCGTCCTTGGCCCGCCAGACGGTGCCCATGCCGCCGCGGCCGAGCACGTCGCCGAGCCGGTACCGACCCGCGAGGAGACGTGCGCTCTGATCCTGACGAGCCTCGCCCGTCCGCTCAGCCTCCGACATGCGTCCCCTCAACTACCCGCACAACCAGCCCCGACAGAGCCTTCATTGTCCCTCACCCGAGGACCGGCCGACGCCGCGGGTCCGGCGTCCCACATCATGGACATTCCCACCGAGTGAACCCCGGCGCACTACCCCAAACCTCGCTGTCCATACCCCCCTTGGCCGCCCTCCTCGGGTCAAACCACCCAGAAACGCTGACCACTCCTTGACTACTTGCTGACAAGCGGAAGGTCAGCCTCCCCCGCGCTCCGAGCTGCTGGCGGGGAAGGCCGAACTCCGGCGGCACGACGCCCGGCCAGGGCGCCACGCCCTCCAGAGCCCCCTACAGCGGCACGATGTCCGGTGCCCCGAGCCGCGCCGCGTCGGCCGTCAGGTCGTCCGGCTGACGCTGCGACTCGCGCTCGGCCTCCACCCGCTTCTCGTAGTGCTGGACCTCGCGCTCGATCTGGTCCTTGTCCCAGCCGAGCACCGGCGCCATCAGCTCCGCGCACTCGCGGGCGCTGCGGGTGCCGCGGTCGAAGGTCTCGATGGAGATGCGGGTGCGGCGCGTGAGCACGTCGTCCAGGTGGCGGGCGCCCTCGTGGGATGCGGCGTAGACGACTTCGGCGCGCAGGTAGTCCTCGGCCGCGCCCAGCGGTTCACCCAGGGACGGGTCGGCGGTGACCAGTTCGAGCACTTCCTCCGCCAGTGAGCCGTACCGGTTCAACAGGTGCTCCACGCGCACCACATGAAGGCCGGTGCGGGCGGCGATGCCCGCGCGGGCGTTCCACAGCGCGCGATAGCCCTCGGCGCCGACCAGCGGGATGTCCTCCGTGACGCAGTCCGCGACCCGCTGGTCCAGACCGTGCACCGCCTCGTCGACGGCGTCCTTCGCCATGACGCGGTACGTCGTGTACTTGCCGCCCGCGACGACGACGAGGCCCGGCGCGGGGTGGGCGACCGTGTGCTCGCGGGACAGCTTGCTGGTGGCGTCCGACTCCCCGGCGAGCAGCGGCCGCAGGCCGGCGTACACCCCCTGCACGTCGTCGCGCGAGAGCGGCACCGCGAGCACCGAGTTCACATGCTCAAGGAGATAGTCGATGTCCGCGCTGGAGGCGGCCGGGTGGGCCTTGTCCAGGTCCCAGTCGGTGTCCGTGGTCCCGATGATCCAGTGCCGCCCCCAGGGGATCACGAAGAGCACGCTCTTCTCCGTGCGCAGGATGAGCCCGGTCGAGGAGTTGATCCGGTCCTTCGGCACGACCAGGTGGATGCCCTTGGAGGCACGGACGTGGAACTGGCCGCGCTCGCCGACCATCGCCTGGGTGTCGTCGGTCCACACGCCGGTGGCGTTCACGACCTGCTTGGCCCGGATCTCGTACTCCCCGCCGGCCTCGACGTCCTGGACCCGGGCGCCCACGACGCGCTCGCCCTCGCGCAGGAAACCCGTGACCCGGGCGCGGTTGGCCGCCTTCGCGCCGTACGCCGCGGCCGTGCGCACGAGGGTGGCCACATAGCGGGCGTCGTCCATCTGCGCGTCGTAGTACTGCAAGGCGCCGACCAGGGCGTCCTTCTTCAGGCACGGGGCCACGCGGTGGGCGTGACGGCGGGTCAGATGGCGGTGCGTGGGCAGGCCGCGGCCGTGCCCGCGCGCCATCGACATGGCGTCGTACAGCGCGACGCCCGAGCCCGCGTACAGCCGCTCCCAGCCCTGGTGCTGGAGGGGATACAGGAACGGGACGGGCTTCACGAGGTGCGGTGCGAGCCGTTCGAGGAGCAGGCCGCGCTCCTTCAGCGCCTCGCGCACCAGGGCGAAGTCCAGCATCTCCAGATAGCGCAGGCCACCGTGGATCAGCTTGCTCGACCGGCTCGACGTGCCCGAGGCCCAGTCTCTGGCCTCGACCAGACCGGTGCTCAGGCCGCGGGTGACGGCGTCGAGCGCGGTGCCCGCGCCGACCACGCCGGCGCCCACGACGAGAATGTCCAGCTCGTGCTCGGCCATGCCCGCGAGTGCCTCGGCGCGCTCCGCCGGGCCAAGAGTCGCTGTCCTCACCGCTGCCTCCCGTGCTTTTCGGGTGTGGTCGCGCTCACATCATGCCCAGATTCTGGTCGAGCCCGCCGGGTTGGGGCACGGCCTGTGGAAAACGTTGAGCCCGCCGTGACTGCTGTGACTGCAGGGAAAGGCGGGGCCATCGGGAGCATGCGCGGGGTGGAAACCGCCGCCAACACTCCGATGCCGGAAGGGGTCCAATCCCGCAAATCGGTCATATTTACTCCTAGTCTGACATTGCGCTCGCCCATCTTGTCCACAGGGCTTGCGCGATCGTCCCGCTTTGGCTATATCCGCCCCGGCTATTGGGAAGGACGGCTCACCGCCATGCCAGCTGACCTCGCCGTCATCGGTCTCGGCCACCTCGGCCTGCCCCTCGCCCAGGCCGCCGTCGCCGGCGGCATCGCCACCATCGGCTACGACCCCGGCCGCGCACCCGACCTGGCCGGTGGCCGCCTTCCGGGTGACGGCACCGAAGGGACCCTCACCGCCGCCGACGTCCGCCGGATGCTCTCGGGGGGCTTCCGGCCGACCACCGACCCCGCCGAGCTCGGCCGCGTCCGCACGGCCGTCATCTGCGCCCCCACGCCCCCCGCCGCGGACGGCTCGCTCGACCTCGGCCAGGTGGCCGACGCCGCCCGTGCCCTCGCCGCCCGGCTGCGCCCGCACACCACGGTCATCCTGGAGTCACCCGCGTACCCCGGTACCACCGAGGAATTCCTGCGCCCCCTGCTCGAACAGGGCTCGGGCCTGCGCGCCGGCCGGGACTTCCACCTCGCCCACTCCCCCGCCCGCCTCGACCCCGGCAACCGCACCCACGGCTACGCGGGCACCCCCAAGGTCATCGGCGGCCTCACCCCCGCCTGCACCGAGTCCGCCGCCGCCTTCTACGGCCGCCTGACCGACAAGGTCGTCCGCGCGCGCGGACCCCGGGAGGCCGAAACCGTGCATCTCCTGGAGACGAACTACCGCCACGTGAACATGGCGCTGGTCAACGAGATGGCGGTGCTCTGCCACGACCTCGGCATCGACCTGTGGGACGTCATCCGCTGCGCCGAGACCAAGCCCTTCGGCTTCCAGGCCTTCCGCCCCGGTCCCGGCGTCGGCGGCCACGGCGTCCCCCTGGACGTCCCCGGGCCCGCGCGCGGCCTGCGCCCGCTGCGCCTGGTCGAGCTGGCCCAGCAGGTCAACGACCGGATGCCGGGCTATGTGATCCAGCGCGCCGCGACCCTGCTCAACGAGCACGGCAAGTCCGCGCGCGGCGCCCGCGTGCTGCTCCTCGGCGTCACCTACAAGCCGGACGTCGCCGATCAGCAGGGCGCCCCCGCCCAGGAGATCGCGGTCCGCCTCATGGAGCTCGGCGCCGCCGTCAGCTACCACGACCCCTATGTGGGCCACTGGAACGTTCTCGGCCATCCCGTGCCCCGCGCGGACTCCCTCTACGAAGCGGCCGCCGACGCCGACCTGACGATCCTGCTCCAGCACCACCGCACCTACGACCTCCAGGGCCTCGCCGTGAAGGCCCAGCTCCTGCTCGACACCAGGGGCGCGACCCCGGCGGGTGCCGCCCACCGCCTCTGATCCCACACACAACCCCCTGGGGCCCTTCGCGCGCTGCTGCTACCGTGCGGATCCAGTCACTTACCGCACACCAGTGCGCTCACTTCCCAGGGGGACCCAGATGACGCAGCCCACGCCTCCAGGCCAGGGCGGGCAGCCCTACGGCCAGCCGCAGCAGCCCTACGGCGGCCAGCCCGGGTACGGCTATCCGCAGCAGCCGCAACAGCCCTACGGCCAGCAGCCGCAGCAGCCGTACGCCCCCTTCCCGCAGCAGCCGCAGCCCGGTGGCTTCCCGCCGCCGCCCCCGGCCGCGCGGGGCAACGTCGGCCTCGGCGTGGCGGTCGCCCTCGTCGCCGCCCTGGTCGCCGCGGGCGTCTACGGCGGCATCATCGGCGCCACCGAGCACGAGATCGGCTGGGCAGCGGTCGGCGTCGGCTTCGTCGTGGGTCTGGTCGCGGGCAAGGTGGGCGGCCCGAACCCGGCGGTCGGCGCGCTCGCCGCGGTCTTCTCGCTCGGCGCGGTGTACCTGGGCCAGCTCGTCGGCGCCTCCATCGTCATCGCCGACAAGCTGAACCTCGGCTTCTCCGAGGTGTTCTTCGACCACTTCGACTTCGTGCAGGAGGCGTGGAAGCACGACGCCGACGCGATGACGTACGTGTTCTTCGTGATAGCCGCCGTCGCGGCCTTCGGCAGCGCCAAGCGCGCCGCGCAGTAGGACGCCGGGGACGAGCTCCGGAGCACGACCGGGACGCCCCGAGAACGACGAGGAGCCCGGGCCGCCGTGTCGGCGGCCCGGGCTCCTCGCTGTTCGAGCTCCGTGCGACGGGTCAGCGGTGGTGCTGCGAGTCCGCGACCGTGACCTCGACGCGCTGGAACTCCTTGAGCTCGCTGTAGCCCGTGGTCGCCATGGCGCGGCGCAGCGCTCCGAAGAAGTTCATCGAACCGTCCGGGATGTGCGACGGGCCGGCGAGGATCTCCTCAGTGGTACCGACGGTGCCGAGGTCGACCTTCTTGCCGCGCGGCACGTCCTCGTGGACGGCCTCCATGCCCCAGTGGTGGCCCTTGCCGGGCGCGTCCGTGGCGCGCGCCAGCGGGGAGCCCATCATGACGGCGTCCGCGCCGCAGGCCACGGCCTTGGGCAGGTCACCGGACCAGCCGACGCCGCCGTCGGCGATGACGTGGACGTACCGGCCGCCGGACTCGTCCATGTAGTCACGGCGGGCCGCCGCGACGTCGGCCACGGCGGTGGCCATCGGCACCTGGATGCCGAGGACGTTGCGCGTGGTGTGCGCGGCGCCGCCGCCGAAGCCGACAAGGACACCGGCCGCGCCGGTGCGCATCAGGTGCAGGGCGGCGGTGTACGTGGCGCAGCCGCCGACGATCACCGGGACGTCGAGTTCGTAGATGAACTGCTTCAGGTTCAGCGGCTCGGCGGCACCGGAGAC